>CAZSXA010000122.1:0-7248 GCA_964611195.1 uncultured Bauldia sp. | reverse complement strand
GGTGGGCCCACACGATGAAGCCGATGAAGCCGATCGCGACCATGGCGTAGGCCATGCCGAGATAGCCGAAGACCGGCTTCTTCGAGAACGTCGAGACCACATGGCTGACGATGCCGAAGCCGGGCAGGATCAGGATGTAGACCTCGGGGTGACCGAAGAACCAGAACAAGTGCTGGAAGAGCACCGGGTCACCGCCATTGGCGGCGTCGAAGAACGAGCTGCCGAAGTTGCGGTCGGTGAGCAGCATGGTGATGGCGCCCGCCAGCACCGGCAGCGAGAGCAGCAGCAGGAAGGCGGTGATCAGCACCGACCACACGAACAGCGGCATCTTGTGCAGGGTCATGCCCGGCGCGCGCATGTTGAAGATGGTCGTGATGAAGTTGATGGCGCCAAGGATCGACGATGCGCCCGCCAAATGGAGCGAAAGGATCGCGAAGTCCATCGCAGGCCCAGAGTGCCCCGATGTCGATAGCGGCGCGTAGACCGTCCAGCCGGCACCGACGCCAAGGTCGTCGGCGCTTGCGCCCGGGACGAAGAGCGACAGGACGAGGAGGCCGAGCGCCGGCGGAAGCAGCCAGAACGAGATGTTGTTCATGCGCGGGAACGCCATGTCCGGCGCGCCGATCTGGAGCGGAACGATCCAGTTGCCGAAGCCGCCGATCATGGCGGGCATGACCATGAAGAACACCATGATCAAGCCGTGAGCGGTCTGAAAGACGTTGTAGACGTGCGGATTGGAGAAGAACTGAAGCCCGGGCTCCTGAAGCTCGAGCCGGATGCCCATCGACAGGACGCCACCGACCAGACCGCCGATGATGGCGAACACAAGGTACATCGTGCCGATGTCCTTGTGGTTCGTCGAATAGAGCCAGCGCCGCCACCCGGTTGGGTGATGGTCTTCGTGCTCGTGCTCGTGATCCGCCGTCGTGACCGACATGTCGTTCTTGCTCCCTAAACCTGGCCGCTCAGGCCACGTTGCATTTCAAAAAAACCGCTACCGTGCCGCGACCTGATCGTCGAGGCGCTCGGCTTCCCAGGTGTCGAGAAGTTCCTTCGCGCCCCGCACATCGTCGGCCGCAAGAGCCGCCCATTCCTCGAACTGCTCGGCGCTCACGACGCGAAGCTCGATCGGCATCGCGTAGTGATACTTGCCGCAAAGCTCGGAGCACTGGCCGTAGAAGATGCCCTCGCGCTCGGCGAGGAACCAGGATTCATTGATCCGACCGGGAACCGCGTCGACCTTCACGCCCATATGCGGCAGCGCGAAGGAGTGGAGCACGTCGGTGGCTCCGGCAGTAACCTGGAGCCGGACAACACGATCGACCGGCACCACCATCGGCAGATCGGTCTCGAGCAGCCGCGGCTCGGCCCCCTCGTAGTTCGCATCGCGATCGCCGGCGGGCGCCGAGACGTAGAAGCCGATGTCGTACTCCTCGTCGGGATACTCGTAGCCCCAGCTCCACTGGATGCCGGTGATCTTGACGTTCAGAGCTTCCTCGGCGTCGTAATCGTCGATGACGCGGGACGGGTCATACTGGTCGAAAAGTAGGGCGAAGGACGGGATCGCGATGCCGACAAGGATGAGTACCGGCACGATCGTCCACACGACCTCGATGACCGTGTTGTGGGTTGTCTTCGACGGGACGGGGTTGGCCTTTGCCCGGAAGCGGATGATCGCCCAAGCGAGCAAAGCCAGAACGAACAGCGCAATGATCGTGATGAGAATCATCGTGCCGTCGGTGAAGCTGGTGATCCGCTCCATGACCGGCGATGCGGCCTCGTTGAAGTAGACCTGCCAGTCCTCCTCAAGCGCCGATGCAATTCCGGGCGCCAGCGCAATTGCTGCAAAAGCGGTCAGCCCGGTTCCGATTCGCATGCCGAGTTTCGTCTTGTTTCTCACCGGCTCTCGTCCCACTCCCGATCCTCCTTACGGCATAGCCGTCCGCGTGCGTCCGGCGCCCGCAAAGGTCGTGATTGCCCCCCGCGCCGCTTGCCCGCATCCACCCATTGCACCCTTATCGTCAAGTCTTTAGGCGGGTGGTGGCGGGAGAGACCCAGTAGCTGAGTCCCGGTCGCGCTCGAACAGAAACCACAAAGCCGTATCGACCCGCAATGCCTTCCAAACGAGCACGATGCGGCATTTTTGCATCAAGCGCCGCGATAGCGACATGATTGCCGTGGAAACCCCGCGGGATGCCAACCCGAAACGGAAGAGGCGCCGAATGAGCATAACCCGGGCCGCGTGGCCTGCCCTGGCGGTCGCCGCCCTCCTCTCGCTCCCGCTGACGGCTTCGCCGGCGGCCGCCCAGGGTGCGGTCGTTGCCACCTATGGCGACTGGGAGATGCGCTGCGACACGCCGCCGGGAGCCCAGTTCGAACAGTGCTCGCTGTTCCAATGGGTGCAGGCGGAGAACCGCGACAATATCGGGCTCGTCACGCTGGTGGTGAAGACCGCCGACCAGGCGGCGCAGCTGATGCGCGTGGTAGCGCCGCTCGGCATTTTGCTGCCCGCCGGGATGGGGCTGACGATCGACGGCGAGCAGGTCGGCCGAGCCGAGTTCATCCGCTGCCAGGTCGAGGGATGCTATGTGGAAATCCTGCTTGAGGAGGAGTTGCTCGAGCAGCTGGAAGGCGGCGAGACGGCCGAGTTCACGATTTTCGCGGTACCGGAAGAGGGGATCGTTGTCCCCATTTCCCTCGCTGGATTTTCAGAGGGTTTCGCGGCGCTACCCTAGGCCCGGCCCATGATTGAGCGCTAGAAGAGCGATGATGTTCAACGCGATCGGGCGGAGCATGGCTGCGGTCGCGGCAGTGCTTCTGACCACGGCGGTCCCTGTCCTCGGGCAGGACCAGGAGGACGACCAGACCTTCGGGGACTGGCAGATCCGCTGCGACCCCGTCGCGGATGGCGAGCAATGCGCTCTGTCGCAGTGGGTGCAGGCGGAGAATATCGACGGCGTCGAGCTCCGCGCCTTCTTCTTCGAACCGCCGGAAGACGAAGAAGCGCTTCTCCTAAGCGTGCTGGTGCCGCTCAACGTCATCCTCACCAGGCGTCTCGGCCTCAGGATCGACGATGGCGAGCTGATGCAGTTCGATTTCATCCGCTGCTCGGATGCCGGATGCCTCGTGTCGATCGCGGTCGACGACGAATTGCTGACGTCCTTCCGGCAAGGCGGCGAGGCGCTGTTCGTCATCTATTTCGAGGACGACACCGGCATCGGCATTCCGGTTTCGCTCGACGGACTGACGGCCGGGCTCGAGGAACTGCGCGGAGGCTGACGGTGGCGAACACCGCTGTCACGATTCGCCGGGCGCGGCCCGCCGACGCGGTGGCGATCGTTCGCATGATCGCCGCTCTCTGCCGTCAGCACCAGGATCCTGAGGGACTGTTCGATCTCGATCACGTCAAAGCCGATCTGTTCGGGCCGCAGGCCTGCCTTCGAGGTGAGGTCGCTGCGGCTGGCGACGCGGCGATCGGCGTCGCGCTGTGGTATCCGGCCTATGAGTCCGCCTTTGCCGCTCGGGGTGCCTTCGTCGAGTCACTGTGGGTGGATGAGCCATACCGGCGACAGGGCGTCGCCACGGCGCTGATCGCGGCCGTCGCCAGCGCGGCCGAGCCCGGCGGGGCAACGTTCCTCTGGTGGGCTTCCAAACCTGGGAATGAGGCGGCACACGCCACATATGCATCCTTGGGCGCATCGTCAGAGCGCGTGTTTGGACATGCCTTGGTCGGCGCTGAATTCGATGCAATGGTGGCGCGAGCCAGGAAGAAAGACAGACCGACATGACCACAACCAGCCTTCTCGAGCGCGCCGGAATCAGCCGCGAGGCCGCGGAAAACGCAGTCAGCGATGCGCTGTCTGGTGCCGATGACGGGGAACTCTATCTCGAATACACGCAGACCGAGGGTCTCGTGATCGACAACAGCCGCCTCAAGACTGCGAGCTATGACGAGACCCAAGGGTTCGGCCTCCGCGCCATATCCGGCGAATCCGCCGGCTACGCCCATTCCGGCGAGATCTCCGAGGCCGCGATCCGCCGCGCCGGGGATGCGGTCGCGGCGGTCAAGCGCAGCCACACCGGCACCTATGCCGATCCGCCGGCCGGCACCAACCGTTCGCTCTATGGCGACGAAAACCCGCTCGCCTCGCCGACCTTCGCCGACAAGGCCAAGCTTCTCTCCGAAATCGACGCCTATACCCGCGGGAAGGACGATCGCGTCCGCCAGGTGACGGCATCGCTCGCCGGATCGTACCAGGTCGTCGAAATCCTTCGCGCCGATGGCATGCTGGTCCGCGACGTCCGTCCGCTGGTGCGGCTCAACATTCAGGTCGTCGTCGGCGACGGCGAGCGGCAGGAATCGGGCAATTACGGCACCGGTGGCCGCGAAGGCTTCGGCGCGTTCATCGCCGAGGATCGCTGGCATCACGCCGCCGACGAAGCGCTCCGCCAGGCGCTGGTGAACCTTTCCGCCGAGCCGGCTCCCGCCGGCACCTTCGATGTCGTGCTGGGGTCCGGCTGGCCCGGCATCCTTCTCCACGAGGCGGTCGGGCACGGTCTTGAGGGCGACTTCAACCGCAAGAAACAGAGCGCCTTTTCGGGCCTCATGGGCCAGAAAGTCGCCGCCGACGGCGTCACGGTCGTCGACGACGGCACGATCGAGGCACGGCGCGGCTCGCTCACCATCGACGATGAAGGCACGCCCAGCCATGCGACGACGCTGATCGAGGATGGCGTCCTCGTCGGCTACATGCAGGACCGCCTCAACGCGCGGCTGATGGGGGTCGCGCCGACCGGCAATGGCCGCCGGCAGTCCTACGCGCATCTGCCGATGCCGCGGATGACCAACACCTACATGCTTGGCGGCGATAAGGACCCCGACGAGATTCTGGCTTCGGTGAAGGACGGCATCCACGCTGTCTCCTTCGGTGGCGGGCAGGTCGACATCACGTCGGGCAAATATGTCTTCCAGTGCACCGAGGCGTACCGGATCAAGGACGGCAAGGTCACCAACCCGATCCGCGGCGCGATGCTGATCGGCAACGGGCCGACCGACCTCGGCCGCGTGTCGATGATCGGCAACGACATGGCGCTCGATCCGGGCATCGGCATGTGCGGCAAGAACGGGCAGCTCGTTCCGGTCGGCGTCGGCCAGCCGACGATGCGGATCGACCAGTTGGTCGTCGGCGGGACCGAGGCGGCGTAGGCTTCCACGCGGTCGTGATGTAACCGCAGCGCCGCTCGGCCGAACTGACCGGCATGAAACGGTTCATCGCAACAACACTCGCCGCAGCCGCCCTCGCGCTGGCCGCCGCTCCCGCAACCGCCCAGGTCGAGCGCTGGGTCGCCGAGGGCTGGCAGACCGACTTCTCGCAGTCCGAGGTCGATTTCGCCGAGATCCGGACGATCATCCCGGCCGACAACATCCCCTCGATCGACGACCCGGTCTTCGTGCCGGTGACGGCCGATCTCGATCTCGTCGACCGCGAGCCGGTGATCGGCATCGAGATCAACGGCGATGCCCGAGCCTATCCGCTGCGCATCATGATGTGGCACGAGATCGCCAACGACACCGTCGGCGGCGTGCCGGTGGTCGTCACCTTCTGCCCGCTCTGCAACACCGCGATCGCCTTCGAGCGCGAGGTAGACGGAACGCTTCTCGATTTCGGCACGACCGGCAAGCTCCGCTTCTCCGACCTCGTGATGTATGACCGCCAGACCGAGACCTGGTGGCAACAATTCTCCGGACGCGCCCTTGTCGGCGACTATGTCGGGACGCGCCTGCCGCTGGTGCCGGTGCGGCTGATGGCGTGGGAGGAGTTCCGCGCCGACCATCCGGGCGGCCAGGTGCTCGTTCCCAATGACGAGGACATGCGTCAGTACTGGCGCAACCCTTATGTCGGCTACGATTCGGCGACGGCGCCGTTCCTCTATGACGGGCCGCTGCCCGACGGCATGCCGGCGATGCAGCGCGTCCTTCTCGTCCGCTCCGATCCGCTGATGGCGTTCACGATGGCCCTCGTCGAGGAGGAAGGCGAGATCACGGAGAACGGCGTGACGATCCGTTGGAACCCGGGCCAGCTTTCGGCGCTCGACGCCGTGCGCTTCGACGAGAGCCGCGAGGTCGGCGGCGTTGAGGTTGTGCGCGTGGTGGATGGCGAGGAGGTTCCTGTCGCCCACGACGTCACCTTCGCGTTCGTTCTCAACGCCTTCGAGCCGTTTCTGGAAATTCGCGCCGAATAGCTGCCTCCCCTTCCCCGCATACCGTTCCGGTCAGGCATCAATTATGCTTGGCTTGATTTGCGATTGCGGGGTGGCCAGCGATGGATGACGGGCACGGCGTAAACCTGACGATTATCGTGGCGCTGCTCGGCGCCGCGGTGATTGCCGTGCCGATCTTCAAGCGCCTCAACCTCGGCGCAGTGCTCGGCTATCTCGCGGCGGGCCTGATCATCGGCCCGTCGGTACTCGGCGTCTTCGAGGATGCCGAGGCGGTGCTGTCGGTCGCCGAACTCGGCGTCGTCCTCCTCCTTTTCGTCATCGGCCTCGAACTCCAGCCGTCGCGATTGTGGAACCTTCGGCGCGAGATCTTCGGGCTCGGCCTTGCCCAGGTGCTGCTCTGCGGCGCGCTGATCGCCGGCGCCGGCATCGCCATCGGGGTCGATACGCAGATCGCGATCGTGGCGGCGATGGGCCTTGCGCTCTCGTCCACGGCGTTCGTGCTGCAGATCCTCGAGGAGCGCGGCGACACCAACGAACCGCACGGCCGCAAGACCTTCGCGATCCTCCTCCTCCAGGACATCGCGATCGTGCCGCTGCTGGCGGCGATCTCCTTCATGGCGCCTGCCGGCGAGGGCACGGACAACGTTCCGGTGTGGGTCCAGGCGCTGACCGCGGTCGCCGCCATCGCCGCGGTGGTGTTCGCGGGCAAATACGTCCTCAACCCGCTATTCCGCATCCTCGCCTCGACGCGGGCCCGCGAGATCATGACGGCGGCGGCGCTGCTGGTGGTGCTCGGCGCGGCGTTCGCAGTGTCGGAAGGCGGCCTGTCGATGGGCCTCGGCGCCTTCCTCGCCGGCGTCGCCCTGTCGGAATCGAGTTTCCGCAAGCAGCTCGAAGCCGACATCGAGCCGTTCCGCGGCCTGCTGCTCGGCCTCTTCTTCATGGCCGTCGGCATGTCGATCGAGCTCGAGCTCGTTGCCGATGAATGGCTCGTCATCGTCGGCCTGGTGGTGAGCTTCATGGCGC
>CAZSXA010000121.1:2089-7271 GCA_964611195.1 uncultured Bauldia sp. | reverse complement strand
GGCCGGCGCGCTCGAAGATCTGCCGCGTGAACTGGGCGACCGAAGTCTTGCCGCTGGTGCCGGTCACGGCGACCAGTTGCTCCGGCTGGCGCGGATAGAACCGCGCCGCCATCAGCGCCAGGATGCGCCGCGGGTGGCGGGCACGGATCACCGGAACGCCGTTGACGGGAATGTCGGCATCGGCGTCGGCGAGGATCGCAGCTGCACCCGAGGACACCGCCGCCCCGGCATATTCGGTTCCGTCCGACTGGGTTCCCTTGAGAGCAGCAAAGAGATTGCCGGGCGTGATGGCACGCGAGTCGGCGGCGAGCCCGGTGATCTCGGTCTCGGCGGCCGCTCCCTCGATGGGGAGGTCTTTGGCAAGCTCACTAAGCAGCATGGCTGCGGTATCGGTCGGCCCGTCGTGTTTCGGTCTAGGGAACGTTTCTGGCGACGGCATATGACTCAAGTGTGGCGTAGTCGAACGATTGGAAGCGCGGCGAGACGCCAAGCAGCGATGCCGAGCGGCGCACCAGGTTCGAAACAATGGTGGCTGCGTTGTAGGCCGCGGTCCGGCCCTCGCCCTCCAGAGGCTGCGGCTCGTCGACGATTGTCAGCACGACATACTGCGGATTGTCCATCGGGAATGCGGCGAGAAACGAGTTGAAGACAGCGCTGCTACTATATCTGCCGTCTACGATTTTCTCCGCCGTGCCGGTCTTGCCACCGACGAGATAGCCGGGCACGTCCGCCCGCCGGCCCGAGCCTTCGACGGCGTTGAGCCGGAACATGTAGCGCATCATCTGGCTGGTCTCGGGGCTGAGCACCCGGGTGCCGAGGTCGGCCGCCTCGTCCTCGGTGCGTGGCAGGAAGGTCGGCGGGATCAGGGTACCGCCATTCATCAGCGCCGCGGCGGCCGTCGCAAGATTGATCGGCGTGGTCGATACGCCATGGCCGAACGCGACGGTCATCGTCGTGAGGTCACCCCAGCGATCCGGCACCAGCGGCTCGGCCCGCTCCGGCAGTTCCGTCTCGATCCGCGTCGTCAGGCCGAGGCGCTCGAGAAACTCCTGCTGGCCGTCCGCGCCGACGGTCATCGCCATCCGCGCCGCGCCGATATTCGAGGAGTAGATGAAGACCTCCGGCACAGTCAGCGGCCGATTCTTGCCGTGGAAGTCGTTGATCGTGAAGCCGCCGGCGTAGATCGGCCGCGAGGCGTCGAATATGTCGCCCATCCGGACAAGGCCGGAATCGAGGCCCATGGCGACCGTCAGCGCCTTGAACACCGAGCCGAGTTCGTAGACGCCGGCCGTTACCCGGTTGAGCCGATCCGGATCGAGCGACTGCGCCGGCTGGTTCGGGTCGTAGTCCGGGATCGACGACATCGCGACGATCTCGCCGGTATAGATGTCGATGACGACGCCCGCCGCCGCCAGCGCCTCGTAGCGCTCGACTGCCGCCACCAGCTCGTCGCGGAGGATGTGCTGGACGCGGAGGTCGATCGAGAGCTGCACCGGCTCGAGGCTCGAGGCATCGCCATTGGCGAAGCCAAATTGCTGCAGATAGCCGAGCCAATCGTCGTCGAGATGCTTCTCGATACCGGCAATGCCCTGATTGTCGACATTGACGTGACCGACGATATGCGAGGCGACCGGCCCGCCCGGGTAGAAGCGTTGGTTCTCCGTCAGGAAGCCGACGCCCGGAATGCCGAGGCGATGGACAGCGTCCTGCTGGCGTGGCGTGATCTCGCGCTGCAGCCAGACGAAGCCTTCGTCACCGTCGAGGCGATCACGGAGGAAAGAGATGCTGAGATCGGGCAGCACCGAGTGGATCGCCTCGGCCGCCTCGTCGACATCGAGGATGCGCCGCGGTTCGGCATAGAGCGAGGCGGTACGGATGTCGGTGGCGAGGATCTCGCCGTTGCGGTCGAGGAGATCCGGCCGCGCGGCCGAAATCGCAGCCTCCGCGCCGGGACGATAATTGGCGGGCGCTTCCTCGACGAAGCCCAGCATGATCAGCCGGCCGGCGATCACCAGATAGATTGCGATGAAGCCGAGGACCGCAAAGCGGACGCGCAACTTGGTGTAGTCCCGACGGCGCCGCGTCGGCGGCGGCGCGACCCATTCGGGCTGGAGCCCGCCCTGATCGGCGACCGCGCTCAACCGCCGCCCACCAGCTCGGCGATGAGGTCGACGTCATCCTCGGGCGGGAACGGAATGTCGGTGATCCGCACCATGCGGTCGATCTCGAACGCCCCGAGACTGAGGATCTCGGGATAGCGCTCGATCAGCGACTGAAGCCGGCCGGGCTGCGAAAGCTCGGCGATCTCGGCCTTCAGCAGCGAGATCGTGATGCGCTCCTGCCCGATCTCATGGCGAAGGTCGGCGACGCCCTCGGCGGTCGTCACCGCTTCTTCCTTCGCCTCATAGGTGAGCATCGCGCCACTGATCATGATGGCGACCGCAACGGGAACAGCGAAACGGCGGCGGTCGAGAAGTGCCCTCACGCGCTGCCCCCGATCGCGCGAAGCGACGGCACGCCGAGCGACGCCGCGTCGACCGGTCGGCTTGGCGCGGCGGTCCGTACCGCCGCGCGGAGCTTGGCGGAGCGCGCACGCGGATTGGCCTCCTGTTCGCTCTCGCCGGGCGTCAGAATGCCTTTGCCGATCAGCCGGAAGGTCGGCTCGAAGGACGGCACGTCCGGAAGGTGCCGCGATCCGCCCGCGGATGTCCGGCTGCGTTCGGCGAGGAAGCGCTTGACGATCCGGTCCTCGAGCGAATGGAAGGAAACGACGGCAAGTCGGCCGCCTTCGCGCAGGATTGTCTCGGCGGCGCCGAGTGCGTCGGCGAGCTCGTCGAGCTCCTGATTGACGACGACGCGAAGCGCCTGGAACGTCCGGGTCGCGGGATGGATCGTATCGCGCGGATTACGGCCGATCGCCTTCTCGATCACCTCGGCAAGCGCGCGCGTTCGCGTCAGCGGAGCCGCCCGGCGCGCCTCGACGATGGCGCGCGCGATCGTGCCGGCCTTTCGCTCCTCGCCATAGGTGGAAAGGAGGCGCGTCAGCGCCTTGGCATCAAGCGTGTTGACGAGCTCGGCAGCGGTCGGCCCGTCCTTGCTCATGCGCATGTCGAGCGGACCGTCGCGCATGAACGAGAAACCGCGCTCGGCGCGGTCGAGTTGCATCGAGGATACGCCGACATCCAGCACCACGCCGTCGACGCTGTCATAGCCCGCGCCGCGGGCGATCCAGTCGAGCGCACCGAAACGGCCTCTGACCAGAGTCAGACGGCCCCCTGCCGCCTTGGCGAGCGGCTGACCTTCGAAGACGGCGTCAGGGTCGCGGTCGATCGCGACGACGCTGGCGCCGGCGGCGAGCAGCGCACGGCTGTAGCCGCCGTCGCCGAAGGTGCCGTCGACGAAGACCTGGCCGGGTTTCGGATCGAGCGTCGCAACGACCTCTTCCAGCAGCACCGGGACGTGGGAGGGCTGGGCATTGACGACGGCGGTGGCGCGGTTGGCGGTCATGCCGCCTCCCCGGCGCTTGGCGCCTTTGCGCTGAGACGGGCGCGAAGTGCTCGCACCCTTTCCCTTGCCTCCTCGCGATAGGCTTGGAACCGTTCCGGCTCCCAAATCTGGAACTTGAAGCCCTGGCCGACAAAGGTGACCTGATCGCTCACCCCGGCATGCGCCATGATCGACGGCGTCAGCACGGTCCGGCCGTCCTGATCGATCTTCAGCACCTCGCTCTCGCCGATCAGCGTCGTCGCCAGTTCCTCGTACTCTTCCGAGAACGGTTCGAACTGCGCCAGGCTTTGGCGGATCGTGTCGCGCAGCTGATTGCCGCCGGCGTCCACCGCCCGGCCGTCCAGCGTCGGGCAGCAATAAAGCCCGTCGAACCCGTCCCGGGTCAGCACCATCCGGAACGGCGCCGGGATCGACACCCTTCCCTTGGCGTCGATCCGATTGGTGAAGGTCGAAACGAAGTCGTCCACCGGCCCCAGCGCCCCGTCCCGGCGCTGTGTCAGCGCGGGACACCGTGTTTGAAGGTCGATCGCGGCGTGCGGCGGGCAGGCTTGCCACCCCCTCAAGCCGGGATGGTATGGGATACCATGGGCATTTCATGGTCGTCAACGGAATCCGGCGGGATTGGCGGGCGGCGTGATTCTTGAATGTCGCCCGTTCATGCTTAACAATCGGTGATTATCGGGACCCGCGAGGGGGCCACTGTCCGCGCGCGGAGCTACTCCGCCGCCGCGGGCGCCTCGACGTATCGAGCCAGCCAGGGGTTGGTCGCGCCTTCGAGGATGTCGTTCATGAAGGCGACCTCGCGCGGATCGGCCTCGGCCGCGAAGCCGCCGATCTTGCCTTTTCGCATCCGCCGCAGGCTCGGATCGTGACGGTCGGGACCCCTTTCCTTCTCGGCCCGGCGAAGCGAGTCGAACGAGAACTCCTCGACGACCGCCGTGACCAGCCCCGGGTCCGGATCTTCCACCCCGGCGGCGCGGAGAAAGACGCTCAGCGTTGCATCGGTGTCGGCAACGAGATCCTCGTAGCGGACAACCGACTGATCGCGCTCGGCAATCCAGTCGAGCCAGTCGGTGAGGTAGGCGACGACCTTCCGGAAACCGACAAGATCGGAATAGATGAACTCGGCGAGCGTCGTGTCCGCCGACAGTCTCGCTTTCGGCTTAAGCGAAATCCGCCCGCGGTTCTTGTGCACAACGTGGTGGTAGAAGCTGACGATGATGTCGCGCGGGTCACGGATCAGAAGGATGTTCTTTTCCGTCCGCGACGCCGTCGGTTGTCGGAAGAAATAGGGCCGGAAGTAGTCGACCTTGTGCAGGAAGATGATGAGCGGCACGGTCGCCCCCTCCTCCCTCAAGGCGATGAGCGTCTTGACGTAGTCCCGCTCGCGCTCGGGGATGAGCGTGCGCAGCCGTCCCTCGGTGATGTGTTCGGCGAGGTCCGGCCGCCCCATGGATCGCGCGATGTAGGACGTCGCCATAAGACTGAGCCAGGTCCGCCCGCATTTCGGGAACGAGATCACCGTCACGTCGGCGTTGTCGCGAAGCAGTTGCTCCGCCTTGGTCTCCCATTCTACCGCGTCGGGACTGTCGGGCGTGGCCATCATGTCCCTTCCCTGCTGCCGGCTTCGGCCTCAGCGCGAGCCTGCTGCTCGGCGACAATGTGCGTCCGGAAG
>CAZSXA010000121.1:0-2079 GCA_964611195.1 uncultured Bauldia sp. | reverse complement strand
CCGGAAGGCCGCGACGACGGCGGCGCGCGCCTCCGCGCCGTCGTCGAGGATGGACTGGCGCGTCTTGCCTGACCAGTCATAAGCCTCCCGGCAAAGGGTCTGATAGATCGGATCCGCCAGGCGATCTGCAAGCTCAAGCTCGTCGCCCGTCGTCACGGAGGGGTCGTGCGCGGCCCTGATCCGCGCCTCGGGAAACGCCGCCAGGATGTCGGCTATGGCGAGTTCGCTGCCGCGGACATGAAACGCCCAACGGTCGGGCCACCCGCGCTGCTTCAACAGACGGCGGGCGCTTTGCCTGAGGTCGCCCGTGTTGGCGGACATCTGAATCCGGTCGGGGCAACGATGGCGCCGGAGGATCGTCCGATACATCGCCGCGACGAAGCTTTCGCCGGGGTCGACCGGCGAACCGTCCCAGCCGGCTTGGGTCGCACCGGCGGGCGCGATCAGGACGTCGGGCGACGACAGGATGGCCTCCTGGGTCGCGGTCATGCTCTTTGCCTTGGCGTCGAACGCCGCTCCTTCCCACTTCGCGCGAAGGAACTCGTCGGAGACGTCCCGCCACGCAGTGAGAGGCGATGCCTTCTTGGGACCGGGTCTCTTCTTCTTGGGGCCCAGCACCGGAGCCCCTGCGCCATCAGCGTATTTGTGGATCGGCGGCGCGTTCACGACATAGGTACCGGCCCCCGCCGCTGCCGCCTGCCGCGGCAGGTCGCGGCCGACATTGTGAATGCTGGGCAGGTTCGGGTCCGGCCTTGGCGCGCGCGATTGGCGGAACGCGATCAGCTGCTCGTCGATGCGGCTTACCGGGAGGAAGTCTTTGTCCTCCATGGTGTTGTTCACGCCCCACGGCCCGCCATTGTGACCTTGGAGTTCGCCCTCCGCGTCCCATCCAAGCACACCGACGATCCCCCAATCCGGGTCGACGGCCTCCAGCGAAGCCAGAGACTGCTCCCACTGCGCCTGCCATCCCGGCCGGAGGAGCAGGTCCTCATGCACGATCAGGACGAGGTCGTGCGAGGCGTGCTTGAGCCCTGAGAGGATGGCCTGGCCCAGCGTGTCGAAGAAGACGTTGGCCGGGTTGTCGACGACGATGAACTCGTTCATCGGGTCGATCACCGCCTCGGATTTGATGATGTTGTGCTCGAACTGGCTCGAATAGCGCAGGCAAACGAAGCTGATCGGCCGCCTCGGTTCGGGGAGACCGGATCTGAGTTCGGGATACGCTCGTGGGGCCGGATTGTTCATAGACGAGAAAGCCATCCGGGCGAGTTCTGGTTGCGCCACGTCATGCAATAGCGCTTTGCGCCCCGGGACGAGAGACAATCATTCTGACAGCCCGCACTGCCATCAATCCGGGTCCGGAACAATGAGCCTCGGCCCGTCCGAGTGTTGACGCCACGTGCCGGCTCCCCAACTATTGACGAGCCGCCCACGAAATCCAATCGCGCCCCTCCGATGAGCTCGCAGCCCGCGACGATCCTCATTCTCGGAATGCATCGAAGCGGCACCAGCTGCCTCGCCGGCAGCCTCGAACAGGCCGGCCTGGAACTCGCCAACAGCAAGGGGACATCGCCTTACAATGCTCTCGGCAATCGCGAGGACCGCCGGTTCAAGCTGCTGAACGAGGGCGTCCTTCGCGACAACAAGGCCAATTGGCGCTCTCCGCCGAGCAAGCCCGTCGTCTGGTCGGACCGTCGACGCGAGCAACAGCGGGAGCTGATCGACAGCTTCCCGGAGGATCGGCCCTGGGGCTTCAAGGACCCGCGAACGCTCCTCACGATCGACGGCTGGATCGACGCCCTGCCGAACGCGCGCGCGATTGCCTCGCTGCGTCACCCGCATGCCGTGGCCCGTTCGCTTGAGGCGCGCAACGGACTGGACATCGAGACGGGCATCGCCCTTTGGCTGAACTACAACAGGCGCTTGCTGGAGCTTTGCCTCGAGCGCGATGTCGAGGTCGTCGACTTCGACTGGCCTCCCGCGCGCTACCGCGAGGCGGTCGAATCCCTGGCCTCCAATCTCGGCCTCCAACCCGAAGGCGGCGCCGATTTCCTCGAACCCGAACTCAAGCATCACGAC
>CAZSXA010000120.1:0-7293 GCA_964611195.1 uncultured Bauldia sp. | reverse complement strand
CCGTCTACCCGGATCAGAAGGAGCACCGTGTCTCGATCCTCGGATCCATCGATCGTGCGGCCGAGATTCTGGGCGAGCCGCCGCGTTTCTGGAAGGTCGGCGTTCTCAAGCGGCGGGAGCAGATCGACCGATTCCTCAGCCGGCTCGACGCCTACATCTACATGACGCGAGGCGACGCTCCGCAGTTCAACTGCCGCGGCATCCTGGAGGCGATGGCTGCCGGCGTGCCGGTGGTGCTCGATCCGTCGTTCGAAGGGACGTTCGGCGAGCTGGCGGTCTATGCCGAACCGGATGACGCGCTGGCGGCGGCAAACGACCTCATTGCCGATGCACAGCGCCGCCGCGAACGCGTCGACGCTGCGCGCGCCTTCGTTGACCGACGCCACAGCCGCGCGGCCTATCGCAAGCGGACTGCCGCGTTGCTGGAGCGTCCGCTCTAGCCCGAACGATTGGGGCAGGGCAGCGCCGAACCAGTCAGCCGCCCCCTCGTTGACATGACGCCCGCCGCGCGGCATCGCTCTTCCGCGTCGCGAGGTATACGCTTCGCGGTCCAGGAACGCCCGCGCCGCGGACGAAGTCGCTCACCCGGAGGCCCCCATGCGTGTCGCGTTCGTCATGCGCAATGTCGGCTACTTCCGCAATTTCGAGTGGGTGATCCGGGCGCTCGCCGAGCGCGGCCATTTCGTCCGAGTCTGTTTCGACCGGGTGAAGGTCGACGAGAATCTCAAGCAGTCCACCACCGATCTCGCCGCGCAGGAGCAGCTCGATCAGGTGATGCGCGACCATCCCAAGATGGTGAAGCCGCGCCAGTTCCCGAAAGCCCATCTGAAGCCGCTGACGCTGACCGCCGTCGCAGGCCGGCGGCTGCAGCATATCCGCGACTATCTCCGCTACACGGCGCCGGAATTCGCCGATTCGGAAAGCCTTCGCGAACGGGCCGCACGCTATCTTGAGCCGGCCACCCAGAAGCGGGTCGCGGCGATCGGTCGGCGCGCGTGGAGCCGCGCCCTATTCGCGCGCCTTGTCCGCCTCGGCCTGTGGCTCGTGCCGCCGCGCGACTACATCAAGGACATCGTCCGCAAGGAGAAGGCGGACGTCTTCATGGTGACGCCGCTGCTCGGCTTCGGCGAGGGGCAGCTCGACTACTTCAAGGCGGCAAGCGAGTTGGGTGTGCGCTCCGCGCTTGCCGTTGCCAGCTGGGATAATCTCACCAGCAAGGGCATGATGCATTGCACGCCGGGCCGTGTGCTGGTATGGAACGACGCGCAGAAGCACGAAGCCATGGAACTCCACGGCATTCCGGCGCGCCGCGTCGAGGTAACCGGCGCTCACTGCTACGAGCACTGGTTCACTTGGGAGCCGACGAGCGACAAGGCCACCTTCTGCCGCCGCGTCGGCCTCGATCCGGATCGCGACTACGTCGTGTTCCTGTGCTCGTCGGCCTTCATCGCCGCGGACGAGTTACCCGTCATCAAGCGGTGGGCGAGGGCGCTCCGCGACTCGCCGGACCCCAAGGTTGCCGAGATCGGCATCCTGATCCGGCCGCATCCTTACAATATGGCGATCTGGGCGGGCGCCGATCTCAGCGATATCGGCAATGTCGCGGTGTTTCCGCTCGGCGGCGCCAACCCGGTGAGCCGCGAGGCCAAGTCGGACTATTTCGACACGATGTATCATTGCCGCGCCGTGGTCGGCGTCAACACGACCGCGATGATCGAGGCCTCCATTCTCGGCAAGCCCGTGCACACCGTGCTCTTTCCCGAGACCGCCGTGTCGCAGACCGGCACCATTCATTTCAGCCATCTCGCCGATGCCGATGACGGTCTCGTCCGCGTTGCCAAGGATCTCGACGAGCACGTGGCGGCCCTGTCGCAATCGCTCGCCGATCCTGCCGCGGACGAGCGCCGCTCGAAGGCGTTCGTCGAGCGCTTCGTCTGTCCGCCGGACGTCGGGACCGAGGGCATGGTCGCGGCGTTCGTCGGGGCGCTTGAGGCTCAGGCGGCGGCACCGGCGCCGATCCTGAGGCGGGCGACGATGCCGCTGACCTGGCTGGCGCGAACGATTTGCTCGCCGATCCTGCTGCTGTTCCGGGCCGAGTATCGCCCGATCGCCGAGCGCCAGCGGCTCGCGGCGCGCGAACGCGAACGGCGCAAACAGATGAAGGCGGCGCAGAAGCCCCGGGAGGGCTGAGGCGTCTCGGCAGCTAGCCTACGACCTTCAAGCCGCTTGCCGGGCGTTCCGACGTCGTCTTGCCGCGGTGAGCGCCTCTTCCGAGCGAGAAGTAGTTGAGGCCCGCCGCCGCCGCTTCCGATGGATCGAAGAGGTTGCGAAGGTCGATTAGCGTCGGCGTGGCGAGACGGCTCGCCATGTCGGAAAGGCTGAAGTCCCTGAAATCGTCCCAGTCGGTGACCACGACGGCCGCGTCGGCCGATTGCAGGGTCGCCTCGATGCGGCCCGGCCACTCGACATTGGTGAAGGCGGCGTGCGTCGGCGGCTCCTCAAGGCCGGGATCGAAGGCGCGGATCACTGCGCCACGGGCCTCCAGGCGGCGAATGATCGGAATCGCCGGCGAATCCCGGACGTCGTCCGTCCCTGCCTTGAAGGTCACGCCGAGCACCGCAATGACCTTGCCGTCGACATCGCCGCCGACTGCGTCGACGATGCGGCCGGCCATCGACCGCTTCCGCTGCTCGTTGACCGCAATCACGGTCTCGACGATCCGCAGCGACGCTTGCACCTCCTCGCCGGTGCGGTGGAGGGCCATGGCGTCCTTGGGGAAGCACGAGCCGCCGAAACCGGGCCCGACGCGGAGGTAGGACTGGCCGATGCGGGGATCGAGGCCGATCGCGTTCGCCACCGCCTCGATGTCGGCGGAGACGTTCTCGGCGAAGTCGGCCATCTCGTTGATGAAGGCGAGCTTCGTGGCAAGGAAGGCGTTGGCCGCATATTTGGCGAGCTCGGCCGAGCGGCGGTCCATCACCAGGAACGGGACGCCGACCTCGATCAGCGGCGCATAGATCTCGCGCAGCACTGCCTCGCCCCGCGGAGAGCCGCTGCCGACGAGGATGCGGTGCGGGCGCATGAAGTCTTCGATCGCGGCGCCTTCGCGGAGGAACTCCGGGCAGGACACGACGTCGACCTCGAAATTCGGCCGGCGGCGACCGAGGCGGGCAGCGATCTGATCGCCGGTCCCGACCGGCACGGTCGATTTCGAGATGAGCGTGACGCCCGGCTTCAGGTGCTCGGCCAGGTCGTCGATGGCGGCGTGGATGTAGCTGAGATCGGCCTCGCCATCTTCGAGCCGGCTCGGCGTCCCCACCGCGAGAATGACGGCATCGGCATCCGGGACGCCGTCGGCGAGGGAATCGGCGAATCTGAGCCGGCCGGCCGCGGCGTTGCCGTCTACCAGTTGCTCAAGGCCGGCCTCATAAAACGGCATTCGGCCCGTCCGAAGCGCGGCAATCTTGCCGGCGTCGCTGTCGATGCACACCACGTCATGACCGATCTCGGCCAGGCACGCGCCTGAAACCAGGCCGACATAGCCCGACCCGACGACCGCTATCCTCATGGCTTCGGCCCTTTCGACGCTGCGTTCGACCATGCCCTTCTAGCCTAGGGACGAGGCGGCAGAAAGCGTGCACAAACCTCCACCTGCCGTCGTGATGCCGAATTCGCGCAGTAACGCAAAGCCCGGTTGCGGAATGCCCCCGGATCGGCGCGCCGCCCCTTGCGGATAACGGCGAGGGTGTACACTGTCGGGGCGGCAGGGAGACAGGCCACGCCTGACGGGCGGGCTGATTTCGAAGGGACCGGCGATGAAGACGACGCTTATTCTGGTGGGCGCAGACAAGGGCGGTGTCGGCAAGACCACGATCAGCCGCGTCCTCCTCGACTATCTGCACGAGAACGAGATCAACACCCGGGCGTTCGACACCGAAGCGCCGGGCGGCACGCTTCAGCGCTTCTATGGCGACATCACCGAAGTCGTGAACATGTCGCACACCTCCGACCAGATGCGGATCATCGATACGCTGGAGGAGCAGCCCGACACGGTGAGCGTGGTCGATGTCCGCGCCGGCCAGCTGCGGACGATCCTCGAGACCCTCCTTGAAGTCGGCTTCCTCGACGCGGCCGCGGAGG
Organism: uncultured Bauldia sp.; assembly: GCA_964611195.1. Taxonomy (GTDB): domain Bacteria; phylum Pseudomonadota; class Alphaproteobacteria; order Rhizobiales; family Kaistiaceae; genus JADLGL01. The sequence continues at coordinate 3,153 of CAZSXA010000120.1, read as the reverse complement.
GCGAGTTCAACTTCATGCTTTTCCACATTCTCGGCTCGTCGATCGCTTCGCTCGACGAAATCTCCGAGACGGCGCCCTTTGCGGCCGACGCGCATTATTACCTGGTCAAGAACTACGTCGCCGAGGGAAGCTATTTCGAATGGGACCCAGGGACTTATAGAAGCTACTTCAACCAGGTTAAGAGCGCCACCGAGGTTACGGTCCCCAAGCTCAACGACCTCGCCTATGAGCAGGTCGACCTCGCCGGCGTCCCGTTCACCTCGTTCATCGACGACCGGGCGAATTCCTTCGTGCTGCGCGGCTATGTCCGCTCGTGGCTGGATCGGGTGTTCGCCGAATTCGAGGAGGCAGGCGTTCTCTCCGCTGTCGGCACGAAATCCACGCGGCGGCGCACCAAGGCGAAGTAAAGGCAGGTCTGGGACGGAGCGCGCGATGGCGAACGACAGCAGCAGCCCCGTTCTTGTTGCCGTTGCCAGCCGCCACGGTGCCACGCGCGAGATCGCGGATGCGATCGGCGCCGCCTTGGCGAAGGCCGGCCTCACCGCGGAGGTTCGCGACCTCGATGAGATCGCGGAACCCAGCGGGTTCCGGGCTGTGCTGTTGGGTAGTGCCATCTATATGGGGCGATGGGTGAAGGAAGCGCGGTCGTTCGCTGAGGATCACAAGAGTGTCCTGAGCAGCGTTCCGCTTTGGCTGTTTTCGTCCGGTCCGCTCGATAACGAACCGCCGGCCCCCGACAATCCGTTCGGGATCGACGACCTTGCGAAGTCGCTGAATGCGCGCGGTCACCACGTCTTCCCGGGCAAGCTGGACAAGGATGAACTCGGCTTCGGTGAGAAGGCGGTAATCCGAATGGTCGGCGCCGACGAGGGCGACTACCGCGACTGGCAGGACATTGATGCCTGGGCAACAGCGGTCGCTGCCGAGATCAATGGCCGTGGCTGAACTTCGGCGTTCCGTTTTCAGGCCAGTCGTTTCGTGAGATAGTGTGGCGGCGCGACGCGAGAAGACGTCGGCCGGAACGCAACTACAACTCGTCGCAAGGCGGCGACATGTCGGGAGGACGCACCTTCGTGACTGCAAATCGGGGGCTGTTGCCGCAGCTTGGCTTTGCTGTGGCAATGGTGCTCAGCGGCGTCGTCTCCGCCCAGCCAGCGGGACCAGAAGCGGCCGAACTTCGCATACTCTTCGGCCACACCGACGCGCTCACTGCCGCAGCGTTTTCCCCTGACGGAACAAAGGTCGTCACCGCATCGAATGACGGCGATGCCCGGGTGTGGGACCAGGAGACCGCCGAGAGCATCCTCGTGCTCAGTGGCCATGACAACGTTGTCGACGGTGCTTCGTTCTCGCCGAACGGCGATCTGATCCTCACCTTCGGTCGTGATGGAACGATCGTCTGGGATGCTGCGACCGGCGAAGTCGTGGCGACGCTGCAGGCGCTCGGCCGACGCGAGCGGGTACAGGCCGTCACCAACGCGGCCTTCGGACCCGGCAGCGAGCGGGTCGTGACCACGCTCTACGACAACACCGCCCGGATCTGGGATATCGCCACCGGCGATGAGATTGCCGTCCTGGCCGGGCATGGCGGTTTGGTCTGGGACGCGCGTTTCTCGCCGGATGGCTCTCTGGTTGCTACCGTCTCGTATGACGGCACAGCCCGGTTGTGGGGTGCCGATAGCGGGACCGAATTGCTTCAGGTCCGGCACGAAAGCCTTGTCAGTGCGCTCGCATTCTCCCCCGACGGCACGCTGCTGGCGACCGGTTCGGCGGACCGCACGGTCCGGCTATGGGATGTCGCAACCGGAGCGGAAGAGGCGGTTCTGCTCGGCCATGACGGCGAGGTCCGGGCGCTCGCCTTCTCGCCGAACGGCGGCCTCCTGCTCAGCGCGTCGAATGACGGCGACGCCGTGCTTTGGGATGTCGGCGGCGGCGCAGTAGCAGCACGGCTCGACGGCCATGTGATCGCCATCACCACGATCGATTTCTCGCCGACCGGTGCCTTCGTGGCGACAGGCTCCGATGACTTCACCGGCCGTATCTGGTCGGCGGAGGATGGTGGCCTGGTGGCCGTCCTCCCCGGTCACATCGGGGAAGTGACCGCGATCGAATTCTCGCCGGACGGGGCGCTTGTCCTGACGGCCGCTACCGACGGCACCGCCAGCATTTGGGATGTGCCCGGGGGCGGATCTCAGTAGAAGCGCTGGCAGAGCGTCGGCAGCCAGCAATCCGCATCCCCGCCGCTCACCGATGATCCGAGGTAGTCGCCAGCAGCCGGCTCGAGCCCGAGAGACGTCATCGTCTCGAACGACACAAGACGCGATCTGACAGTCGTCGTGCCGCGGCCAGAGCCGTCGAGAACGATGACGGCGCCGGCGTCGGCCAGTCCATCCGGGCCGTCGCGCCCGGGCACGCCGATGGCGATATCGTGGTATCCGTCACCGTTGAAGTCGCCGACGCCGAGTGCCGCGGCGAAGAAATCGCCCGCGGCGCCCAATCCCCACTGCACCTGGATCAATTCGAGATCGTGGTGCAGCGTCTGGATGCTTTCGATCGTGAGGCCGTTCTCGGAGCCGTAGAGCAGGTGAAAGAGGCCGCGATCGGGTCGGTCCGCTTCGTCTTCGCCCGGGACGCCGATCACGAGATCGCCATAGCCATCGTCGTTGAGGTCGCCGACGGCGAGGGCGCCGGCGAGTTCGTCGGCGGTCTCGACATCGCCGGTGAAGCGGGTGACGTCTTGGTGCCAGAGCTGGGCCGTGCCTGAGTCGAATTCTCCCTCGGCGCCCGACAGCGTCGCCAGCGCACCGGCGCGGGCAAGCGTGCCGTCGGTTCCCGGGAAGCCGGCGGTTGGCAGCCCCGCGGCGAAGTCGGCGGCGCCATCGGCGTCGAAATCCGCCGATATCAGCTTGAGGGCGCTGAGATTGGCGTTGGGAATCACGTCGGCGCCGGCGAGGTCGCTGTCGACGTCGAGAAACTCGCCTGCGAGCGTCAACCCCTGGGGCGGGCTCGAGCCGCCGCGAGCGACGAATATCCGGCCGGCCACGGCGCCGGTCTCCTCGCCGCGATCCGCTTGCTGGGCGGCGATCAGAAGATCGTCGCCGCCCGGTGATGCGGTGGCGCCATCGAACGGTCCGGCGGCCAAAGCGGCGCCAA
>CAZSXA010000119.1:0-7315 GCA_964611195.1 uncultured Bauldia sp. | reverse complement strand
TCTGCGACGGCGGCCGTCATGACGCGCGCCTTTCGAGCCAGGCGTCCACGATCGGCTCCAGCGATGCGGCGACATTCTCGTCGCCGATCGTTTCCAAAGCCTCGACCAGGAAGGCGCGCACCAGCAGCGCCTCCGCGTCGTCGCGGGGGATGCCGCGCGCCATCAGGTAGAACAGCGCGTCACGATCGATCTGGCCGAAGGTCGCGCCATGCCCGCACTGCACGTCGTCGGCGTAGATCTCGAGCTCCGGCTTGGCGACGAATTGCGCCTCCGGCGACAGGAGCAACGTCCGTGTCATCATCCGGCCGTCGGTCTTCTGCGCGTCGGGGCGGACGAGAATGAGCCCCTGGAAGGCGCCGAACGCTTCGTCGGCCGAGGCGTTCTTGTAGAGGACGCGGCTCGCGGCGCCCGGCACCGTATGATCGATGCGCCAGGAGATGTCGCCGTGCTCTGAGCCGGCGAGCATGTTGGCCGCGCCGACGCGGAGCTCCGCGCCCTCGCCGCGAATGTCGACGAAGCCCTGCAGTCGCGCAACGGCGCCGCCGGCGGCGACGACGAGATGATTGAGCTTCGACTCCGCCGCGAGTTCGGCGCTGAAAGTCGCGATATGCTGCGTGGCGTCGCCCTGGACCTGCAGATCGACGATCTCGACTTCAGCGCTGCGCTCGACATGCAGGCCGACGAAGCTGTTGGCCTGCGTCGCCTTACCGTCGGGCCCGACATGGCTGACGAGAAGACTGGCGCGGGCGCCCTCGCCGATCTTGGCAACACTACGGGCATACCAGCTGGCGGGCTCGCCACCGGTGGTGAGGTGCACGATCTCGATGGGCTTCGACAGGGTGGTTCCGTCGCCGACAAGGATCACCACGCCGTCAGAAACCAATGCGGCGTTGAGCGCGACCATCGCGTCGTCGCCGGCTCCTTCCGGCATGTCGAGCACATCGAGCACTGCTGGCGAATCGAAGCCAAGGAACTCCGCCATCGTGGCGACCTCGACGCCTTCACCGAGCAGCGCCTCCCGATCAGACAGCGCCTCCTGGAAATAGCCGTCAGCGATCACCAAGCGATAGCGATCGAGCTCACCGAATGTCGTCAGCGCGGCATGCACCTGCGCCGCAGCTTCGGCGCTCGGTGCGGGTGCCAGTGGTTGGGCATGCCGCATCAGCGCACGAAGGTCGGTGTATTTCCACGTTTCAACACGGCGATGCGGAAGGCCGGTGCGCTCGAAGAGCGCAAACACCTCGTCGCGCCGTGCGGCGACCTGCTGCGTTCCCGGCAGCGCATCGCGGATGCCGCGATAGTGCTCGGCGATGCCGCGCTCGGCTTCAGTGTTGAGGTTGGCCGGTTCGACTGACATGGCGGCTCAGGCTGCGTTCTCTTCGTATTCGGCGTAGCCGCGCTCCTCGAGTTCGAGGGCGAGCTCCTTGCCGCCGGACCGAACGATCCGGCCCGATGCCATGACATGCACGACGTCGGGGACGATGTGGTTGAGGAGCCGCTGATAGTGGGTAATCACCAGCATTGCGCGGTCGGGGGCGCGGAGCGCGTTGACGCCGTCAGCGACGATGCGCAGCGCGTCGATGTCGAGGCCGGAATCGGTCTCGTCGAGAATGGCGAGCTTCGGTTCGAGCATCGCCATCTGGAGGATCTCGTTGCGCTTCTTCTCGCCGCCCGAGAAACCGGTGTTGACCGGACGGCGCAACATTTCCGGAGTCATCTGAAGACGATCCGATGCCTCCTTCACCATCCGCATGAAGTCGGGCGTCGTCAGTTCTTCCTCGCCGCGCGCCTTCCGCTGCGCGTTGAGGGCGGTCTTGAGGAACGTCATGCCGGCAACGCCCGGAATCTCGACCGGATACTGGAACGCGAGGAACACGCCCATCACGGCTCGCTCGTCCGGTTCCAGTTCAAGCAGATCCTTGCCCGCAAAGCGCACCTCACCGTCGGTGACTTCGTAGCCCTCCCTGCCGGCGAGAACGTGGGCAAGGGTCGATTTCCCCGAGCCATTCGGCCCCATGATCGCGTGGACCGCGCCCGGTTCGATCGCAAGATCGAGACCGCGGAGGATCTCGCGGTCCTCGTCCTCGACCTTGACGTGAAGGTTCTTGATCTCAAGCAGTACCATTCTTGTTGCCCTGTCGTCGCTGGGTTCCGGCTAGCCGACGCTGCCTTCGAGGCTGACGCCGATCAGCTTCTGCGCTTCCACCGCGAACTCCATCGGCAGTTGCTGGATGACGTCGCGGACGAAGCCGTTGACGATCAGCGCCACGGCCTCCTCCTCGCCGATGCCGCGCTGCTGGCAATAGAACAGCTGGTCGTCGCCGATCTTCGAGGTCGTTGCCTCATGCTCGAAGACGACGTCGGAATTCTTCGCCTCGATATAGGGGATCGTATGTGCCCCGCATTTGTCGCCGATCAGCAGCGAGTCGCAGACGGTGTGGTTGCGGACGTTCTTCGCCTTGCGGTGCGCGGAGACGAGGCCGCGATAGGTGTTCGACGACTGACCCGCGGCAATGCCTTTCGAGACGATCCGGCTCCGGGTGTTCTTGCCGAGATGGGTCATCTTGGTGCCGGAGTCGATCTGCTGATGGCCGTTCGAAACGGCGATCGAGAAGAACTCGCCGACCGAGTCGTCGCCGCGCAGGACGCAGCTCGGATATTTCCAGGTGATCGCCGAGCCGGTCTCGACCTGGGTCCACGAGATCTTCGACCGCTTGCCGCGGCAGTCGCCGCGCTTGGTGACGAAATTGTAGACGCCGCCCTTGCCGTCCTTGTCGCCCGGATACCAGTTCTGAACGGTGGAGTATTTGATCTCGGCATCGTCGAGGGCGACGAGCTCGACCACCGCAGCGTGGAGCTGGTTCTCGTCGCGCGTCGGCGCCGTGCAGCCCTCCAGATAGGAGACGTAGGCGCCTTCCTCGGCGATGATCAGCGTCCGCTCGAACTGGCCGGTGTTGCGCTCGTTGATGCGGAAGTAGGTCGACAGCTCCATGGGGCAGCGGACGCCCTTGGGCACGTAGACGAACGATCCGTCGGAGAACACCGCAGAGTTCAGCGTTGCGTAGAAATTGTCGGTGATCGGGACGACCGAGCCGAGATACTTCTTCACGATCTCCGGGTGCTTCTGGATCGCCTCGGAAATCGACATGAAGAGGACACCGGCCTTCTCCAGCTCCTCGCGGAAGGTCGTCGCCACCGAGACGGAGTCGAATACCGCGTCGACCGCGACCTTTGAGGGAAGGTCCGGGCCGCTCGGCTGCTCGACGCCTAGAAGGATCTCGCGCTCCTTCAGCGGAATCCCGAGCTTCTCATAGGTCTCGAGGATCTCCGGCGGAACGTCGTCGATCGTCTTGTAGGTCCCGCCGGCCTTCGGCGCGGCGTAGTAGTAGATGTCCTGGAAGTCGATCTTCGGATAGGCGACGCGCGCCCAGGTCGGCTCCTTCAGCGTCAGCCAGCGGCGGAACGCCGCGAGCCGCCACTCCAGCATCCACTCCGGCTCGTTCTTCTTCGCCGAGATGAACCGGACGGTATCCTCGTCGAGCCCCTTCGGAGCTCGCTCGGTCTCGATATCGGTCGAGAATCCGTATTTGTAGCGGTCGACATCGATCTCGCGGACCTGTTCGACCGTTTCCCGCACTGCAGGCATAAGCTACTCCATCCACAGCGGTTTCAAGGACCGCGGGTGAGCGATCAATTCCGGCTCAGGCTGCCCTGTCACCCTTCGCCGCCGAAATGCGCCCAACGACATCGCGAAGCGCATTCTGGAACCTATCTAAGTCCTTTTCCTCGGTATCCCAACCGAAACTGATACGCACCGCGCTTCGCGCAAGTTTACCCGGGACGCCCATCGCGGCCAGCACGTGGCTGGGGCCCACCTTGCCGGAGGAGCACGCCGAACCCGACGACACCGCAACGCCCTCGAGGTCGAGGCCGATGACCAGCGTCTCGGCGCTGAGCCCGGCGATGCCGATGCAAAGCGTCTGCGGCAACCGCTCGGCTCCGTCCGAAAACGCGAGGGCGCCGAGGTCGGCGGTGATAGCGGAGGCAAGCCGGTCGCGCCACCCGGCCCATTCGGTTGCCCTGGCAATGTCCGCCGCCGCCGCTTTCGCGGCAACGCCGAAGCCCGCGATCGCCGGCACGTTCTCGGTGCCGGCGCGCTTGCGGCTTTCCTGTCCGCCGCCGGTAAGGAGCGGCGCAAAATCGACATCCTCTGAACGCCGGACGATCGCCCCGGTTCCCTGCGGCCCACCGAGCTTGTGACCGGACATCGTCAAGAAATCGACGCCGAGCGTCTCGATCTCGACCGGGATTCGACCGACCGTCTGGGCCGCATCGGTGTGCACGAATGCGCCATATCCCGCAGCGAGCGACGCAATCCGGGCCACAGGCTGAATTGCGCCGGTCTCGTTGTTGGCGTGCATCACGGAGACCAGCGCCGTTTCGCCGCGGCCTGCCGATTCGGTGAGAAGCGCTTCCAGCGCGGCCAGATCGACGACCCCGACGCCATCGACCGGAATCTCGGTGACCGCGTCCCGCGGGAAGCGACCGCCGGAAAGGACAGAGGGATGCTCGGTCGTGCCGACGAAGAGCCGCTCGACCGCAACGTCCTCGCCGCCACGACTGAGCCGTGAGGACAGCACGGTGGCATTTCCCTCGGTTCCACCGCTGACGAAGGTCACGCCCTTCGCCGTCGCGCCGACGAGCCCGGCAACCTGCTCGCGTGCTGCCTCCACAATGGCGCGCGCCTGCCGTCCCGCACCGTGAACGGAGGACGGATTGCCCGCGCCCAGGGCTGCCATGGCGGCCTCGCGAGCCGCCGGACGCAGCGGTGCTCCGGCGTTGTGGTCAAGATAGATAGCGTCGCGCGGCTGCATTTTCCGTTTCCATCCGATGCGCCAAAACCTTGATATCGGGGCGGTAACACGTGATATGAACCGCGGTTCTGGACGCTCCAGCCTCGGCTGGTTCTTGGAATTGTTCTAAGGTCGATCTCCCCGCCCGCGGTGTCAACCCGCCCCGGGACGGGACAGAACCCTATCGGTCACCGCAACGGAGTCACGCCCCCGCCCATGCCCGAAGTTGTATTCACCGGCCCCGCAGGTCGCCTCGAGGGGCGCTTCCAGCCGTCGAAGGACCGCACCGCGCCGATCGCGATCGTGCTGCACCCGCATCCGCAGTTCGGCGGCACAATGAACAATCAGATCACCTATCAGGTGTTCTACATGTTCGTGAAGCGGGGCTTCTCGGTGCTGCGGTTCAACTTCCGCGGCGTCGGTCGCAGCCAGGGCGTCTTCGACCACGGCTCCGGCGAATTGTCGGATGCCGCCGCGGCACTCGATTGGGCGCAGACGGTGCAGCCGGAGGCGGTCGGCGCCTGGGTCGCCGGGTTCTCCTTCGGCGCGTGGATCGGCATGCAGTTGCTGATGCGGCGGCCGGAGATCGCCGGCTTCATCTCGATCGCACCGCCGGCGAACCTCCATGACTTCACCTTCCTCGCGCCCTGCCCGTCTTCCGGCCTCATCATTCATGGCGATCAGGACAAGGTGGTACCGCAGAAGGACACCCAGGCGCTGGTCGACAAGCTGAAGACGCAGAAGGGCATCGTCATCGACCAGACGATCGTGAAAGGCGCCAACCACTTCTTCGACGGCCATATCGAGGAACTGGTGGAGAAATGCGGCGCCTATGTCGATCGCCGGCTGGCAGCCGACGCCGCAGCCTGATCACGCGCGGGAGCGCAACAAGATGAGCGGCTTCAAGTCCGAGCTCTGCCAGACGCTGTGGGACCGCGGCTTCGTCCACCAGGCGTCCGATGCCGAGGCGCTCGACGCGCTCGCCGCCACCGAGCGGCTGACGGGCTATATCGGCTTCGACTGCACCGCGCCGAGCCTCCATGTCGGCAGTCTGGTGCAGATCATGATGCTGCGCTGGTTCCAGAAGACCGGCCACAGGCCGATCACGCTGATGGGCGGCGGCACCACGCGGGTCGGCGATCCGTCCGGCAAGGACGAGTCGCGCAAGCTCCTCACCTATGACGAGATCGACGATAACAAGGCGAGTCTCCTCAACGTCTTCGCCCGGTTCCTTGACTACGATTCGGAACCCAATGCCGCTTTGATGGTCGATAATGCGGCCTGGCTGGGTCCGCTCAACTACATCGATTTCCTGCGCGATGTCGGCCGACATTTCTCGGTCAACCGCATGCTGTCGATGGACTCAGTGAAGCTGCGCTTGGAGCGTGAGCACGAGCTCTCGTTCCTCGAGTTCAACTATATGGTCCTGCAGGCCTATGATTTCGTCGAGCTGCACCGTCGCGAGGGCTGCCGCGTCCAGATGGGCGGCTCGGACCAATGGGGCAACATCGTCAACGGAATTGACCTCGGCCGCCGGATGGGAACGCCTCAGCTTTATGCCGTCACCTCACCGCTGATCACAACGTCCTCCGGCGCCAAGATGGGCAAGACGGCGCAAGGCGCGATCTGGCTCAATGCCGACCAGCTCTCGCCCTATGAGTACTGGCAGTTCTGGCGGAACACCGAAGATGCCGATGTCGAGCGGTTCCTCAAGCTCTTCACCGATCTGCCTCTCGGCGAGATCGCCCGGCTCGCGGCGCTTCAGGGCAACGAGATCAACGAGGCCAAGAAGACGCTGGCGACCGAGGCGACCGCCCTCCTCCATGGCCGCGAGGCCGCCGACGGGGCCGCGGAGACGGCGCGCCGCACCTTCGAGGAAGGCGTCGCAGGCGATGCGCTGCCGACGATCGAAGTGGGCTCGGCCGCATTGGATCAGGGTCTTCCGGCACTCGCGCTCTTCGTCGATGCCGGGCTGGTCAAATCCAAGGGAGAGGCCCGGCGACAGATCCGCGGCGGCGGCCTTCGCGTAAACGACAAGCCGATTGCCGACGAGTCGGCGATGCTCAGCCAAACCGACCTCGTCGACGGGTCGATCAAGCTGTCGCTCGGCAAGAAGCGGCACGCCCTGGTCAAGCCCGTCTGACGATCGGCGCGAGCCGCTTGATCGGCATCACCGGCGGCGCCAGATTGGCGCCACGTGTTTCCTCGGGCGAGGCCGCCTCACCCGCGACTTTGGGAGGATCGAAATGAGCGACATTGAGGAAGGCCAGCCCGCCCCCGATTTCGAACTGCCGACCGATGGTGGCGGCACGTTCAAACTGTCGGACCATGCGGGCAAGTCGGTGGTTCTTTATTTCTATCCGAAGGACGACACGCCGGGCTGCACCGTCGAGGCGATCGCGTTCAGCGGGCTCGCCAAGGAGTTCGCTGCCGCCAACGCAATGGTCGTCGGAATATCGCCC
>CAZSXA010000118.1:0-7321 GCA_964611195.1 uncultured Bauldia sp. | reverse complement strand
CCGGGTCCCGATGTCTGCGTGGTTGCAGGGGTCGAGGACCGCGACCGCGAGCGCATCGAGCAGGGCGAGACGGTCATCACCTTCAACCGCGACCAGCACCTGCAGATACGCGCCACGCATGGCGAACTCGGTGGCGGCCGGCCCTACCTTCCCGAGGTCTCGACCTTCGTCATTCCGCCGGATGTCGAATTCGATCCGCTGGCGCCGTTCGAGGTCGTACTGATGGTGCACGGCACGGATGCCTCGGGCGAGCAGGTCACCGTCGACATCCCGATCGAATACCAGACGCCGCAGGATGTGGTGCTGATGCCGTTCGTCGAGCCGCCGCCGGCATGGCTCGAATCCTGGCAGGCACAGACATTCGAGCTGTCGGTGCTCGGCGTCGCGCTCTTCATCCTGACGATGCTGTTCGTTTTCCAGAACCGGATGACCAAGTCGCGGCGCGCTCACAAATGGATTCGCAACGGCTTCCTGGTCTTCACGCTGGTGTGGATCGGCTGGATGGCCGGCGCTCAGTTGTCGATCGTTCACGTCATCAACTACATCAAGGCGCCCTTCGACGGGGTCGATGTCGGCTTCTATCTCGCCGAACCGCTGATCGTCGTTCTCGGCATCTATGTCATCGCCTCGCTCATCCTGATCGGCCGCGGCGTTTTCTGCGGCTGGCTGTGTCCGTTCGGCGCGCTGCAGGAACTGTCGTCGAAGGTCGGGCGCTTCTTCCGCCTCCCGACGTGGAACCCGTCGGAGAAGCTGCAGCGCTGGATGTGGATTCCGAAATACGGCGTTGCCGCTCTGGTTGTCGGCGTTGCATTCGCCGCTCCCGCGGCGCTCGCTGCCGTCGAGGAAGTCGAGCCGTTCAAGACCGCGATCACCTCGCAGTTCACGCGGCCCTGGCCCTACGTCACCTACGCCGTCGTGCTGGTGTTCATGGGCCTCTTCACCGAGCGCTTCTTCTGCCGCTTCCTCTGCCCGCTCGGCGCGATCCTCGCGGTCTTCGACCGGCTCCACATCCTTAACCTGCTGAAGCGGAAGCCCGAATGCGGCAATCCCTGCCAGCTCTGCGAGCGCGGATGCCCGGTGAAGGCGATCGAGACCAAGGGCAACATCGTCATGGCCGAGTGCTTCCAGTGTCTCGACTGCATGGTCGACTACTATGACGACCGCCGCTGCCCGCCGCTCGCCAAGGAGCGCAAGATCCGCGAGCGCAGCACCACGCGGCCGCGGCCGATGCCGCCGATGGGCAGCCCGGTTCCCGCCTATGCCCGCACAGCAACGCCGGTCTACGGAGCCGACAAATGAGCCTTGCCGACGTTCAAGCACAGCCGAAAGGCTTCTCCCGGCGCCAGGTGCTGAAGATCGTGGCCGCCGCTGCGGCCGTCCCGGCCGCCGTCGGCGGGTTCCGCCTGCTCGCGCCGCAGCCCGAGTTCCATGTCTGGAACGGCGAGGCGCTGGGCGCCGTGTCGCAAATGATGATCTGGCACCCCAATGCCGGGTACGCTGAACGGACCATGCAGCGGATGCTGACGGAGGTTGCCCGCCTCGACGGCGTGTTCTCGCTGTTCCGCCCGTCGAGCGAGCTGTCGCGGCTCAATGCCGAAGGTTCGGTCGGCTCGGTATCGCGCGACCTCGTCACCGTCATGGAGGCCGCGCGCGGAATGGCGGAGGCCTCCGGCGGCGCGTTCGACCCGACGGTCCAGCCGCTGTGGGACCTTTACGCCAATCATTTCGCCGGACCGGTGGCGACGGTCGGCGGGCCGTCCGGGGCAGCGCTCGATGCAGCGCGCGCGCTCATCGGCTACGACCGCATCGACATCGGCTCGCGCTCGGTTTCGTTCGCCGAGCCCGGCATGTCGGCGACGCTCAACGGCATCGCTCAGGGCTTCATCACCGACCGCATCGCGGATCTTTTTCGCAATGAAGGCTTCGAGCATGTCGTCATCGAACTCGGCGAGACCCGCGTTCTCGGCGACCATCCGGAAGGGCGGCCGTGGATCGTCGGCCTCCGCGACCAGCAGGGCGCCACGGACCGGACGATGGAACTGACGGATGGCGCGCTGGCGATGTCGGGCGGCTATGGCACCGTCTTCGATCCCAGCGGCCGCAACCATCACCTCTTCGATCCGGCGACCGGCCTAAGCGCCGACCGGCTGGTCGATGTCGTCGTCTCTTCGCCGCGGGCGATGGAGGCGGACGCCTTGGCGACAGCACTCTTCGTTGCCGGCGAGTCGCGGGCGCGGGCGATCCTAGCGCGCTATCCCGGGGCGTCGGCGGTGCTGACCCGCCATGACGGAACGCAGGTCCGCCTTTAGTCGGAGGCGGATGGCGCCGGCCGGGCCGGCGCCACCCAGTTCAGCCTATTCGGGCACGTAATCCAGCCGCATACCCATGATGCCGCCGGCGACATTGAAGCCCGCGACGCCTTCGATGGAGAACGGCTGAAGCGCGATCGAATCGTCGAGGCCGCCGATCATGACGCGGCCGCCGAAGCCGACGCCCAGAGCGACATTCGCTCCAACGCCGGCATAAGTGCCGGCGAGGACGCCATCGCCCTCGACATCGCCGGTCGGCGCGAACACGCCCCACACCATCACGCCGTTGGAGCGATAGCCGATGTCGACGCCGAAGGTGTTGATGCGGCCGCCGTAGCGCTCGATGACCTCGCCGCCGAGACCTGAATAGGTGCAGGCGATCTCGCGCGAGGAGCCGAAGATGAAGCCGAAGCCGCCTTCGACGGTGCAGTTCAGAACGCCGATGCGCGCGCCGAATCGCTCGACATCGTCCTGCGCGGTCGCGGGGGCCGACAGCGCAACAACACCAACGGCCGCACAGGCGGCCGCAAGGGTTTTCATGGAGTTTGGCATGGTACCTTTCCTGCCATTGGGGTTGGGGGGAGGATCAGGCTAGACCCTCCCCCGCCCGCTTGGCTAGGGCCGGGTCCGCACCGACGAGATGGCGTCGTTGCGGTCGCCGGGGAGCGACGGGACGTTGGCCGTGTATTGCTCGCACCAACCCCAGAAGTCCTGGTCGCGGCACACCTGCACGGTGTAACCGGGGTCGACGCGGATCGACGAGATCCGGTCGTTCCAGCCCGAGGGCATGGTGGCGCGTGTCTCACCCTCGTCGAGGCAGAAGGATGCCCCACCGTAACCGGTGTTCTCGTAGAAGCAGACGCCGATGGTCGGCTGCGGCGAGCCCGCCGAGAGGGTCCGGTAGGACGAGATCGAGTTGTTGCGGAAGCTCGTGAGCGTCACGTCGTCGGTATAGATCTGACACCAGCCCGAAAGGTTCGGATCGCCGCAGACCTGCACTGACGCATTCGTGCCGACACGGATCGACGAGATCGTGTTGTTGAACGGCGACTGCAGGCTGAAATTGGCGTTGCCGACGGTGACGCAGAACGAGTCACCGTTGAAGCTCGAGCCGTTGTAGAAGCACACCTCATTGGCCGCGGGCGTCGGGTTCGGCTGCGGCTGGGGCTGCGGCGGCTGCGGCACCTGGCCGGTCACCGGGATGCCGAGCTGAGCGCCGACCTGCGAGATCGGCTGACCGTTGACCGACGACAGGAGATACTGCGCCGAAGACCAGGCGGTCTGACCGAAATAGGTCAGCTGGCACCAGGCGTAGTTCGTGGTGCACTGGATGATCTCGACCGTGCCGTTGGTCGGTATCACATACTGGACCGGGAACGCCGTATCCGGGCCGGAACGTGCGTTGAGGCTCAGCGATGCGTAGGCCTGGAAACTGTTGGCAGGCGGCTGCGGCTGGGGCTGCGGCTGCTGCGGGATGCCGACCGTCCGGTAGGACGAGATGGAATCGTTGCGGAAGCCGGTGAGGTTCACGTCGTCGACATAGGTCTGGCACCAGCCATTGAAGTTGACGTCGCCGCAGACCTGAACCTCCGCCCCCTGGCCGACACGGATCGACGAGATGGTGTCGTTCCAGGCCGAGGACAGCGAGGAGTTGGTGGCGCCCATGTTCACGCAGAAGGCGTCGCCCGCGAAGTTGGCGTTGCGATAGAAGCAGACCTCATTCGCTCCCGGCGCGGGTGCCGGCTGCGGCTGGGGCTGCGGCGATGGCTGCGGAGGCGGCGGCGGGAAGCCGAGGGCATCGCCGATGACGCCGAACAGGAGGTTGAAGACCGGGCCCAGAACGGGGGCCATCTCCTGCATCGGCTGCTGCGTCTCGACAGAGGTCAGGAACTGCGAGGCCGACCAGCCCGACTGGCCCTGATAGACGACCTGGCACCAGTCGAAGGCCTGGGTACAGGTGAGAACCGGAACAACGGTCCCTTGCGGGATCACGAACTGGATGGGGTATTGCTGGCCGGGACCCGTGCGGGCGTTGAGCTCGACGGTGGTCCGCGCCTGCACCTGCTGTGCGGAGGCCGGACTTGCGGCGATGGCGACCGCGGCAACCGCTATCGCAGCCGCCAGCGGGCGAAGAAATCTCGTTGATCGGGCAAAGGCGGACATGGGCATTATCCGTTTCCTGACGTTAGGATCGGCGGCCAGTTGGCGCCGAAGGGGATGGCATTAATGTGACCCGCCGGCGGTTACGGCGGGCAGCGAAGCGCCGGCCACACTCTAAAAGACACGCTGAACAACCCCTGAATGGTCCTTGCGTTCCGCCCAATGTCAATCGACGACATGCGCCTCACCCTCGATTGGGCGGGCGCCGAAGGCTGGAATCCGGGTCTCGGCGACGCCGCGCCGTTTCTCGCCGCCGACCCCGAAGGCATGCTGATGGGAGTCGTCGACGGCGAACCGGCGGTGTCGATCGCCGCGGTGCGCTATGGGGCGACCTACGGCTTCATCGGCCTCTACATCTGCCGCGCCGACTATCGCGGCCACGGCTATGGCGCGGCGCTCGCCCGGGCCGGACTTGCCCGTCTCGAAGGCCGGGTCATCGGCCTCGACGGCGTCGTTGCGCGGATCGACAACTACGCCCGCCTCGGCTTTGCTCCGGCGCATCGCAGCTACCGCTTCGGCGGAATCGTCGATGATTGCGGGCCGCGCGATCGCCGCGTGATCGAAATCGACACCACGGCCGAGGGCGCTGTGATCGCCTTCGACCGGAACTTCTTCCCCGCGGAGCGGGAAGCGTTCCTGCGCGCCTGGCTGATGCCCGAACCGACGCGACACGGCCTCGCCTTCGTCGAGGACGGGACGCTGACCGGTTACGGCGTCGTGCGCCAATGCGGCGAGGGAGCCAAGATCGGTCCGCTCTTCGCGCTCGGCGCCGAAGGGGCGGATGTGCTCTTCCGCGCATTGGCGACCGCGTTCGACGGACCGATCTTTCTCGACATCCCCGAACCCAATCCCGACGGACTGGAGCTTGCCGAGCGCTATTCGCTGTCGACGCAGTTCGAGGCGGTGCGGATGTATCGCGGCCCCGAGCCGCTGCTGCCGCTCGCCAACATCTTCGGCATCACCAGCTTCGAGCTCGGCTAGCAGCTCCGTTGTTCCTATCGTCATCGTTTGGGAGTAAGGTGACCATCGAGGGGAACAGGTCGGCCTGAAGCCATGGGAGGTGGTTCATGCTCGCCCGTCTTATCGCTCTTCCCGCTATCATCCTGCTTGCGCTCGCTGGCAGTTCGGTGCCGTCGAAGGCTGCCTGGTTCGACTGGCAGAATCTCGGCGGCGATATTCGCGGTACGCCAGACTGTGTGAGCTGGGGCCCCAACCGGGTCGATTGCTTTGCCCGCGGCGCTGACAACGCGATGTGGCATCGCTGGTGGAACGGCTCGTCCTGGAACGGCTGGGAGAGCCTTGGCGGCGCGCTGTCATCCGACCCGGAATGCGTCAGCTGGGGTCCGAACAGGATCGACTGTTTCGTTCGCGGCCCGGGCAACGCGATGTGGCATCGCTGGTGGGATGGCGCCAGCTGGAACGGCTGGGAGAATCTCGGCGCGGGCGGTGTCGTCGGCAGGCCGAGCTGCACCAGCTATGCGCCCAACCAGATCGACTGCTTCGTTCGCGGCAGCAGCAACGATCTGTGGCATCGCGGCTGGAACGGCGCGTCGTGGAGCGCCTGGCTGAATCTTGGCGCCGGCGGCGTGACCACCGATCCGGACTGCGTCTCCTGGGGGCCGAACCGGGTCGACTGTTTCGTCACCTCCGGCAGCAACCTCTGGCATCGTTGGCGCAACGGCGCTGCATGGGGTGGCTGGGAGAATCTCGGCTCGCCCGGGACGCTCTCCGGCGTTCCCTCCTGCATCACGCGCGGACCGAACCGGATCGACTGCTTCGTTCAGGGTTCCGGCAACAATATGTGGCACCGCTGGTGGAACGGCGCGACCTGGCTGGGCTGGGAGAATCTCGGCGCGGGCGGCGTCACCGGCGATCCCGATTGCGAAAGCTGGGGTCCTGACCGGATCGACTGTTTCGTCACCTCGGGCAACAATCTGTGGCATCGCTCCTGGAGCTCCGGATCGGGCTGGGAGGATTGGGCCAATCTCGGCGCCGGCGGTGTCGCTTCACGGCCGGAATGCATCAGCTGGGGCCCCAACCGGATCGATTGCGTGGTCCGGGCGACATCGAACACACTGTGGCACCGCTGGTGGGGCTTCCTGATCGTGGTGCCCATTCCGCCGCTGCCGCCGGTTCCGCCGCCTCCGGCGGTCGTCCATTCGTCCGGCGCATTCGAGATATTCCCGCTGTTCCAGGTCGACGTCGACGAAGGCATCGTCCGGGCGGCCGGGGCGGATCTCTCCTACGTCGCGCCGGCGGTGGTCGACTTCCAGCTGGTGCCGATCAACGGCGCCCGGATCTCCTACACGGACGGGTCCCAGCGCGGCTACGCCGGATGCTCGGCCGCCGTCTATAGCGGCGCGCCGCTGTTGATCGCCGGCGTTGCCGTCGGCGACTACATCTGCGTGGAGACAGCGGAAGGCCGCTATGCGGAGCTTAGGCTCAACAATATCGGCCCGGTCCTGCGGGTGCTCTCGATGGGCTACACGACCTGGCAATAGCGGAAAGGGGCGCCGGCTTTCGGCGCCCCGACGGCCGTGCTCCACGGTCGGCCCATGACCGCTCGCTTCCTAGCCTCTCTCGGCTGGTCTAGTCTGGCCCGTGCTCCGGCTTTGGCGGGAGCATCGGACGTTGCCCGTGGGAGGGCAGCGGCAACATTTTGGGAGGGACCCAAACCATGAAACATTTGAAGACCTTGCTTCTCGGCTCGGTCTCGGTCGCCGTTCTGGCGCTGCCCGTGGCTGCGCAGGACATGGCCATCGAGAACTACGAGCCGGTGACGGACGCCGAACTGCAGAACCCCGATCCGTCGGATTGGCTGATGTGGCGCGGCACGCTGAACCATCAGGGCT
>CAZSXA010000117.1:0-7374 GCA_964611195.1 uncultured Bauldia sp. | reverse complement strand
TCGGCTTGGGGTGGCATCGAGGCCGCGTGGAACGACTATCACACAACCGCTCTCGACGTGACGTACGCCCAGGCGGTCGGCTTCTCCGACACCATCACGATCGAGGTTAACCTCGAGCACGAGTGGGAGATGGACGATCTCTCGGTCACCGGCGAGGTCTGGTACCAGCGTGCCAACGACTCGCTGGGCGGTGGCCCGATCAACGCGGTCGGCGCTGGCATCGGCGTCGGTGTCGACATCAACTAAGCCCTACAAAGGCTCACACATCGAAGGCCCGGCGGTTTCCGCCGGGCCTTTTTCTTTGCCCGCCCGCGATCGACCGCCGTGAAGTCCGAGGCTGTGGGCTTTCCCGGCCCCGCAGTCTCTGCTAACGGGTCCCGACTGCCGGGCCAGAAGACCGGATCCTCCGGAAAACCAACAATCCGGCCCAAGCGACGGGATGGGCACTGGCCCGATGTCAGAGCGGGACGAGGGCGAAGCACCGGCTCGGAATGGAGTCAGCCGGGTTAGCTCAGCGGTCGGCATTGCGCGGCGCTGGCTGCTGCCGGCATTGCTCGTCACGACGCTGCTTGCTGTGGCGGCAGTCGTCCTGACAACTCCGCAGCTTGAGAACGACCTCGAGAGCCGCGTTGCTGCGCGTCTCGCGCAAGCAGGACACGACTGGGCCACCGTTGCGGTCGACGGGCGCGAAGTCATCCTCGCCGGAACCGCTCCGACGGAAGTGGAGCGGCTCAATGCGCGCGACGCGGCTGCGGCGGTGTGGGGCGTCGGCACGCTGCGCGACGACAGCGAACTGATCCCGTTGGCATCGCCGTTCGTTTGGGCGGCCGAGCGCCGCGGCGACGGTGTTGTTGTCCTTTCCGGCTTTACGCCGTCGGAACTGGTGCAGAGCACGCTCGGCGAGATGGTGAGCGCGGTTCTGCCCGCCGATGCTGTGGACGATCGCACGGAGCTCGCAAGGGGGCCGCCGCCGGACTTCCAGCAAGGCGTTGAGTTCGCATTGAGAATCCTTGCCAATCTGACCAGCGGCCGGGTTGAATTGTCCGGCCTCGAGGTCGCCGCGGACGGCGTCGCCAGCGACATCCTTCGCTACGAAAGCGCCTTGCAGATTGCCGAGTCGGGCGCCCCTCCCGGCTTCGTGGTGAGCCGCCTCGACGTGCTGCTGCCGGTCGCCGATCCGTATGTCTGGTCGATCACGATCGGGGACGAGGTCGCGGTGATGTCCGGTTCGGTGCCGAGCCTGACCGTATCGCAGAACCTCGCCGCTGCCGCGAACGAGTCCTTCGCCGGCATTCTGATCGACAACCGCACGGAGCTGGCGTCGGGCCAGCCCGCGGCGTTCGCCGAGATGGCCCGCCGCGCCCTCGGATTTGCGGCGCTGCTCGGTTCCGGCGAGGCCGTACTGACCGGCACGGAGCTTGTGATCTCGGGCCGCGCTCGCTCGCCCGAGGCCTATGAGAGGCTTCTCGATCTGCTCGCGGGAGATCAGCCGAACGGTCTGACCATCGCGGTTCAGGACATCGCGCCGTCGGTCGCCGATGCCTATGTGCTCGAAGTCGTCCGCTCCGGCGATGGCGTCGCGCTCATCGGCTTCATGCCGACGGAGGAGGCGCGGGGTGAAGTCCTTTCGGATGCCGAACAGCTCTTCGGTTCGGGGGCGATCGAGGACCGCCTGCAAATCGCCGACGGCGCGCCGCGCATGGATTGGATCGGTGCTGCGAAGTTCGCGCTCGGTCAGGTGGCGGCGCTGTCCGGCGGTTCGGCGCGGATCAGCGACCACTCCTATTCGCTGACCGGCGCCGCCGCGACCAGCGAATCCTATGAGGAACTCCGCGGCGTTCTCGAGGGCACTCTGCCGTCCAGCCTCGTCGTGACCAATGTGCTCCTGAGCGCGCCGGTGGCCTCGCCCTATCGCCTCAATGCTTCGGTCGGACCGGAGGCGGTCACGCTGACCGGCTTCGCCCCGTCCCCCGAAGCCCGCGATCGCTTCTCCGAAGCGGCGGCGACCAGGTTCCCGGCGCTTGAGATCGTCAACGAGGTTCGGTTGGCGCAGGGCGCGCCGGTCGGGTTCGAAGCCGCAGTGGTCGCCGGCCTTCAGGCCATCAGTCGGCTGCAGGCCGGTCAGTTCGAACTCGTCGACCTCGCACTGTCGCTCAACGGGGTCGCCCCGCATCAGGGCGCGGTCGAGTCGATCTCCGCGCAACTCGCCGATGCCTTGCCGTCCGGCTTCGCGATCGAGGCCGACGTCACGGCGACACCGGCGCAAAGCCGGGTCAGCGCCGCGATCTGCCAGGAGCTTCTCGTCGCCGAACTCGGATCGGACGGGGTCAAGTTCAACGAGGGTTCGACGGCGGTGGCGCCAGAGAGCGAGGGGAGGCTCGATCGGCTGGTTGCGATCCTTCAGCGCTGCCCGGACGCGGCTGTCGAGATCGGCGGTCACACCGACTCTGGCGGCGCGGCCGAGCGCAATCGGGCTCTCAGCCAGCTCCGTGCCGATTCGGTAAGGGATTACCTCGTCGAATCCGGCATCGCCGCTGACCGCCTCACAGCCGTCGGTTATGGTGAGGACGATCCGATCGCCGACAACGACACGGAGGAGGGACGCGCTCGCAATCGCCGGATTGAGTTCACGATCGTCGAGCCCTGACACAACGTTGCTTTTTGTACTGTCGCAGTATTGGCCATACCTGCTGGGCGCCCTCCTGGCCGGATTCGTCGTCGGCTGGTGGGTTGCCGTGCCACGTCGCGCGCGCGCCTCCGAGGGCGGCGAGGGCGGCCGATGATCGCTCATCTCGCCGAGGTCTGGCTGGCGCTGTTCGCCGCGTTCGCGGTCGGAAGCGCTCTCGGCTGGCTGGTCTTCCGCTGGATCGACCGCAGCGACTACGCCTTCGATCAGCGTGAACTCACGCGAGCACTCGGGCGGCGGGGCCGCGATTCGGACGAGGAGGTACTGCCCGAGGAAGCAGTCGAGCGGCCCGCTTTGCCGCAAGCTGTAGCCTTGTTGGAGCCGCCGCCTGCCGAGCCATCACCGGCGGCCAGGACGCTGCGTGAGCGCGTCCGCGCGAGTGCGCTTGCCGCTTCGTGGCGCGCCGGTCGCGCAGGAGAGCCGGCCGAGGACGAGGCCATCGCCCTGCCGCCGCCGGAGGAGAGTTCGAAAGCCGAACCGGCTTCGGATTCCCGGCCGAAACCCAAGCCGGAGCCCGAGCGGCCCCGCCGACCGGCAGCTGAGGCGCCGACTCGCAGCCGTAGAAAGCCCGCGCCGGCGCAAGCCGGTGATACGGAGTCCGGATGGGAGCCGACGCCGGGCGCCTGGCCGCCGGCCGGGGCCGGGGACTGGCCGGTGCCGGACCTGCCCGCCCTCCCACCACCCGGGGGCGCCGGTCGTGGCGAACGCGGCGACCTTGCCGCGGTTCTGAGGCCGATGCCGCCGCCGGACGAAATCTGGCCGGACGACGAGGAGGAAGATCGGCGCGCGGATCCCGAGATTCAGGAGGCCGCGGAGTTCCTTGCGAAAGGTCCGAGGAAGGCGACGAAGGAGGATCGTCCGCCGGTCCTCCCCGCTGCGCCGGACAAGGCCGACGACCTCAAGAAGATCAGGGGAATCGGCGCCGCCTTCGAGAAGCGGCTAAACCGGCTGGGGATCTACCACTACGAGCAGATCGCGAAATGGACCCCGGCCGAGCAGGCGTGGATCGGCGAGTTCTTCGGGTTCGCCGGCCGGATCGAGCGGGACGACTGGCCGGGGCAGGCGGCCGCGCTGGCCGACGGCGCTAAAGCGCCAGATCCCGAGCGAGGCTGATGTCGGCCCCGCCGAGGATCGCGCGGTAGACTTGGTAGTTCTCAAGCACCCGCTGGACGTAGTTGCGGGTCTCGTCGAACGGTATGCGCTCGATCCAGTCGATCGCATCGACGCCTGTCGCGCGTGGATCGCCATACTCCGTGAGCCAGCCATCGACCCGGCCGAGCCCGGCATTGAATGCCGCGAGGGCAAGGCCGTAATGCCCGGAATAGCGCTCGATCAGCGAGCGCATATAGGCCGCGCCGATGATTGCATTGTACTCCGCGTCGGTGCGGAGCCGGGTCTCGGAGTAGGCGACGCCGATCCGGTTGGCGGTCTCGCGCGCGGTGCTTGGCAGGATCTGCAGGAGCCCGATCGCCCCGGCGCTGCTTTCGGCCTCGATGTTGAAGGCGCTCTCTTGCCGGGCGACGGCGTACACCAACGCCCGGTCGCTCCACTCGGTCTCGTCAGAATCGCGTAGCACCGCGTCGGAGAACGCTGCCCGATCGACCGCCAGTCCGCGGTTTGCGGCGAGTTTCGCGACCTGTAGAGCGAGCTGGTGGTTGCCCTCTGCCTCGGCGAACTCCGTGAGCAGGCCGATCGAGGTGGCGCTCTGAAGCGTATCGCCGAGATGGCGGGCGATCAGAGCGACGTCGCCCTCGCGTCCGAACGCGGTGAGCCAGCCAACGGCCTGGACCATCGGGATCGCCGTAAATGCCGAACGCGCGGCCTCATCGATCTCCGTGATCTCCGCGATCGGCAGTTCGGTGACGCCGCGTTGGAGCAGCGCGAGTTGGCCATAATACGTGGTGTGGAGTTCGGCGGCGGTGCCGAACGCAGCTTCGGCCTCCGCCTGAGCACCAAGCGCCTCATGGCTGCGGCCGATCCAGTAATACGCCCGGGACTGGCTGAGCGGCAGGGACGAACTGGACGCGAGCGTTTCGAAATGCGGCAGCGCCAGCGCCGCGTCGTCAAGGAACGACAGCGCGATCCAGCCGGCCATGAACTCGGCCTCGACCAGTTCACCGCGATCGACGGCCGAGTGTTCGGCTACGACCTCGTAGGCAGTTTCTGTTTCGCCGCGCTCCATGAGAGCCCGGGCGACCGTCCGCCGCTGGCTCGACCACGCTTCGGGATCGATCAGCACCGAAGGGTCCGAAGGCGCGCCCGCGAGGAGCGTTGCGGCCTCGCCATACCGGCCCGTGCGAACCATCTGGCGGAGCCGCGCATACTGATAGCCCGGGTCTGATCGCAGACTTGTCGGCACTGCATCCAGCAGCGAGGCGGCGGCGCTACTCCCGCGATTGACCGCCGACCAGGCAGCCGCGAACGCCTGCACGTCCTCGCCAAGCAGCGCAGCGGTGCGGACGGCCGCGTCGGTTCCGCCGTCATAGAGGATGCGCGCCATCCGCCAGGAATGGTCGCCCCCCGTCAGGAAACTGCCGAACTCCTCGAGGATCGCGGTTTCCATTTCCTCCGAGAACGGCTCCTCCCGCCAGTATCCGCGGATCAGGGACGCCGCCTCGTTGTCGCGCCCGGTCTCGACCAGCGCGCGGGCGAGGAGAAGGACTGTCGGCTCCAGCACCGGCTCGCGCCCCTCCATCGCCAAGAGGACTGTTTCGGCGTCGGGTTCGGCGCGCCTCAGCGCCTGCTCGTAGCGGATTTGCATGAGGCGCTGACCGGGCCAGTCGGCGACGGCCGCCTGCGCCTCGCCGAGCCGTTGCCACGTTGCGTCGTTGCCGCCTTCGGTCGCGATCAGCCACTCGATGAGAAGGCTTCCGGCCGGGCCCGGCATCGAACGGGCGATGCGTGCGGCGCTTGCATAGTCCCCGGCCTCGAAGCGCCGATAGGCCGAGGTGAGGAGGAGGTCAGGCGAGGTGAGGTCAGCGAAGAGGCCCGACTCTTCGCTCTCGTCCGCCGGCTCGCCATCACCGCCGCCGCCGAGGAGCGCGGCGGCGGCGCCGAGAATATTGGCGATCGGATCGGGTTCCCGGCGTTCAGGATGCGGCCGCGGCATCGGACCGGCGGCCACCTCGACTCGCTCCGGGTGCGGGCGCGGCAACGGTGTTTCGGTTGCGGTCGCTCCACTCGTTGCCAGCACGGCAAGCCCTGAGGCTGCCGCGGCGATCGCGGCGGGCACGCCGTGTCTCCAGCGATTTCCTGCGCCTGGCATGCTGACCCTGGTGACCCTGATTTGCTGCAGTCGGTCCAGCATGCCGGACCAGTGGGGCGATAGTGGGGGTGGAGACGATAGTAGAGCAAGGAGGTTACGGAAACGCTTGATGACCGCGCCGCCGGTATTGTTGCCGCCTCGCCGCGCGGGCACTATGGTCGCGCGCTTTCTAGCCGAGCCAATCGAAGGATTTCAGACAGCCGGCGCGGCTGTCGCACAAACATGTTCAGAGGTTCCTACACAGCGCTCGTGACGCCGATGAAGGACGGGGCCGTCGACGAGACGGCCTTCGCCGAGTTCGTCGAGTGGCAGATCGCCTCCGGCACACACGGCCTCGTTCCCGTCGGGACGACCGGCGAAAGCCCCACCTTGAGCCATGCCGAGCATCGGCGGGTAGTGGCGCTCTGCATCGAGGTTGCGGCCGGGCGCGTGCCGGTGATTGCCGGCGCCGGTTCGAACAACACCACCGAGGCGGTCGCTCTCGCCAAGGACGCCGAGACGGCCGGCGCCGACGGTCTCCTAGTCGTCACGCCCTACTACAACAAGCCGAACCAAGAGGGCCTGAAGGCCCACTATCGCGCCGTCAACGACGCCGTCGGCATCCCGATCATCATCTACAATATTCCGCCGCGCTCGGTGATCGACATGACGCCGGAGACGATGGCGGACCTCGCCGAACTGCCGAACATCGCCGGCGTCAAGGACGCCACCACCAAGCTCGATCGCGTGAGCTGGCAGCGCCATCTGATCGGTCCCGATTTCCTGCAGTTCTCCGGCGAGGACGCAACGGCGCTTGGCTATATGGCGCATGGCGGGCATGGCTGCATCTCGGTGACGGCCAATGTCGCGCCGGCCGAGGTTGCCGCATTCCAGACGGCTTGCCTCAATGGTGACTTTGCCAAGGCGCTCGAACTGCAGGATCGCCTGATGCCGCTGCACCGGGCGCTCTTCCTCGAGCCGAGCCCGGGTGGCGCCAAGCATGCGCTCGCCGTGCTCGGCCGCATGGCCCCCGACATCCGTCTGCCGCTGCTGGAGCCCACGGCGCAGACGCGTCAGGTCATCGAGGCGGCGATGCGCCACGCCGGCATTCTCGACTAGCCGACCGTCATGGCAGCCAAAACCAAGCCGCGCCCGGCGGTGGCGGTCAATCGCCGCGCCCGCCACGACTACGAGATCAGCCAGACCTTCGAGGCGGGGATCGCGCTTGCCGGCACGGAGGTGAAGTCGCTGCGCGGCGGCAAGGCCACGATCGGCGAAGCCTATGCGGCGGAGCAGGATGGCGAGATCTGGCTGATCAACGCCTATATCCCTGAATATCTTGAGGGAAATCGCTTCAATCACGAGACCAAGCGGCCGCGGAAGCTGCTCCTCAACAAGCGTGAGATCGCCCGTCTCGCCAACGGTGTGAACCGCGAGGGCATGA
>CAZSXA010000116.1:0-7406 GCA_964611195.1 uncultured Bauldia sp. | reverse complement strand
CTCGACGACAGCCGCCTCGGCGGCCTCCGCGCCACGGTGCGGATACCGGTCTAGCTAACCCAGCTCTTCAGAGCGCTTCTTGGCGGCGGCGACAGCGCGGCGAATGAGAGGCGAAAGCCCCACCGGCGCGGTCAGCACTTCCAGCGCGGCCGCCGTGGTGCCGCCCGGCGATGTGACGTTGCGGCGAAGCGTCCCTGGCTCCTCGCCGGATTCGTCGAGGAGCGCGCCGGCACCGGCGATGGTGGCATCGGCGAGGCGGCGCGCCAGTGCCGCATCGAGACCGGCTTCGACGCCCGCCTCGGCCAGACACTCCGCGAGAAGGAAGACATAGGCCGGGCCGGATCCGGAGAGCGCTGTCACCGCATCCATCAGCGTCTCGTCCTCGATCCACTCGACCGCACCGACGGCTTCAAGCAGGGCCGTCGCGAGCACCCTGTCCTCGGCCGCAATGCCGCGGCCGCCGACCAGAACGGTCATGCCGCGGCCGATCTGGGCCGGCGTGTTCGGCATCGCCCGCACGACCCGGGTCGATTCAAGCCCCGATGTGAACGCCTGCAGCTTCGTCCCCGCCGCGATCGAAAGCGTCAGGGTAGCGGAATCGACCAGAGGTCGAAGACCAGGCAGCACGTTGGGGATGGTCTGCGGCTTCACCGCGATCACAAGCACGGACGCGACCGTGTCGGGCGGCGTTGTCGGAAGCGGCGGGATGCCGGCATCGGCAAGCAGCGTGGCCGTCGAATCCGGCGGCGCCGGATCGATCACGCGCACCGCCGCCGGGTCGAGCCCGCCCTCGAGCCACCCGGCAAGCATGGCGCCGCCCATCTTGCCGGCGCCGGCAAGGATGAGCGGCCGCTCCGCATTCACCGATTGCGGAAGGTTCATGGATCTGGCCTCCGATCTCAGGCGGGATTCTTACCGCCTGCCAATCGGATACGCGAGGTGCCCGGGCGCCGGATCAGGCCTCGCCCGCCGTTTCGAAGAGCACCGCCTCCAGCGCCTCTTGCGCCGAGTTGCCGGCCCAGACCACGAACTGGAATGCCTGGTAGTAGCGCTCGCAGGCCTCGATCGCAGAGGAGAGAAGGCCCTCGACCTGCTGTTCCGTCGGCTCCGCGCCACCGGCGAGCAGCAGCGTCTGACGGAACATCACCAGCGCTTCCTGGCTCCAGAGGTCGAAATGGCCGATCCACATCTGTTCGTTGACCAGCGACAGGAGCCGCATGACCTCGAGCTTCCGCCGCTCAGTGACCTTGAGATCGAAGGCACAAGAAAGATGAACCGCCTCCATGTCTTCGAGCCAGGCGAAGGAGACATGGTAGTCGGCAAGACCGGCTTTGACCGAGATGGTGATCTCGTCCTCGCCGGACCGGTCGAACGGCCACTCGCGATGTCCGGCAATCTGCTCGATCGTATCGACCGGGTTGGAGTGCCTTTCCGCGGCGAATTCAATCAGGCTCATGGCGAACCCCTTGGTGTGAGCGGCCGGCGGCGTGCCGGTATGCGAGCGGCGCGACCCTTACGCGTTTACGCGCGCAATCGCGAATCTGCCCACGGGCAGTATACCCGTCCCGGAGCGCTGGTGCCCGAAACCGGCATCGCCGCGACCGCTTATGGACAGATTAGGACGAGGAGCCGTTCGAACCCGCGGTGCCGCCGCTGGACGATGTGCTGCGCGACCGGCCCGTGCCGCGTCCGCCACCGGTCTTCGAGGCCGAAGTCCCCGATTTGGCGGTGGTCGAGCGCGAGCCGGTGGATTTCGCTCGGCTGCTCGTGGAGCGCGTCGACCGGCCCGAGGTCGAGGCTTTCTTCGTCGTTCCGGCCGACGAGCCGGACTTCGCGGTCGTGCCGCTCTTCGGCGCAGTCTTGGCGGGCGGCTTGATGCCGAGCTTGGCTTCGAGGGCGGCGATGCGCTCCTCCAGCTTGCCGTTCTCTTCGCGCGCCTTCTGCGCCATGTCCTTGATGGCGTCGAAGTCCTCGCGCTTGACGAGATCCATGTCGTTCGCCACCCGCTCAGCCTGGCTCTTGAACATCGTGGAGGCTTCCTTGCGTACGCCTTGAGCAACACTGGCAGCGTCATTCATGAGCTGCGCGAAACGATCGTAGAACCGATTGGATGTCTGGGTCATGGCGAGTTCTTGTCCCTTTTTGAGGGCCGCGCGCATGCGCGAATCTGCACAATCTACTATGGTGGCAGCGGAATCATCTCGCAAGGGCGGCCGTCGGCGGCCCAGGGTTTCCTCCTCCGTCGACCTGCGCTGAAAGACGATGCCCTTTCTCGCCATCCCCTACCCGATCATCGACCCGGTCCTCGTCGAAATCGGGCCGCTCGCGATCCGCTGGTACGCGCTCGCCTACGTCTTCGGGATCCTGTTCGGCTGGTACTACGCCCGCCGCATCGTCTCCAACGATGCGCTGTGGCCGCCCGGCGGCGCGCCCTTCGGCAAGCGCGCACTCGACGATTTCGTCGTCTGGGGAACCGTCGGCATCATCGTCGGCGGACGTCTCGGCTACGTGCTCTTCTACGACCTCGAAGGAACGCTCGACGAGCCGCTTTCCGTCTTCGAGCTCTGGGAAGGCGGCATGTCCTTCCATGGCGGCTTCGTCGGTGTGGCGGTGGCCATGTTTCTGTTCGCGCGCAGCCGCGGCATCCGCCTGTGGTCGCTCGTCGACGTCATCACCATGGTCGCACCGTTCGGACTTCTCATCGGCCGCCTCGCCAATTTCGTGAACGGCGAACTCTACGGGCGCGTCACCGATGTGGCCTGGGGGATGGCCTTCCCGACCGCAGTCGAGACCAACCTCGAGGCCGGCTACGCCGCCGATGCGCCGCGTCATCCGAGCCAGCTCTATGAATCCTTCCTAGAGGGGCTGGTACTCATCCTTGTCCTGTGGTGGCTTGCCTATCGCCGAAAGAAACTGATGACGCCCGGCTACATCGCCGGCGCATTCATCGCCGGCTACGGAGCTGCCCGCACCTTCGTCGAATTCTTCCGCGAGCCCGACATCCAGATCGGGTTTCTCGCCGGCGGGCTGACGATGGGAATGCTGTTGTCGATCCCGATGATCATCGCCGGCGTCGCCGTGATGATGTGGGCGCAGCGACGTGGCGGACCGGAGGCCGGCCAGACAGCGGAGCGCAGCGATGCCTGAGAACGGCGCCACGAACGGTCATGGCGGACCGACGCCGCTCGCCGAGCGGCTCGCCGATCGCATCGAGAATTTCGGGCCGATGAGCGTCGCCGAGTACATGGCGACGTGCCTCACCGACCCGACCGACGGCTACTACACGACGCGCGAGCCCTTTGGCCGCTCGGGCGATTTTGTCACCGCGCCGGAGGTGAGCCAGATGTTCGGCGAGCTCATTGGCCTCTGGTGCGTCGCCACCTGGCAGCAGCTTGGCGAGCCGGAACGCTTCGTCCTCGCCGAGCTTGGGCCTGGCCGCGGCACACTGATCGCCGATGCGCTCCGCGCCGCTTCAGTGCGCCCGAGTTTCGCGGCGGCGGCCGACATCGCGCTTCTCGAGGTCAGCCCCGCCCTTCGTGAGAAGCAGCAGGCTGCGCTCGCCGGATTGGCGGAGCCCTACTTCGTCGAGAGCGTCGACGAGATTCCGGGCGGTCCACTCATCGTCATCGCCAACGAGTTCTTCGACGCCCTGCCGATCCGCCAGTTCGTCCACGCCGACGGGCAATGGGCCGAACGCATGGTGGGGATCGACGACGACGGCAAGCTGATTTTCGGACGCGGCGGCCGCGTCGAGCTCGAATGGCAGGCCGCCGGCGGCTCCGCCGCGGCGATCCCGCCGCCCGAGCCGGGATCGGTTCTCGAAATCCGCCCGTCCGGCGAGGCGATCGCGGAGGCCCTCGGCGCACGCATTGCCGCCGAGGGCGGCGCTGCGCTCGTCGTCGACTACGGTCACATCACGCCGGACTATGGCGACACGCTGCAGGCGATCTACCACCAGAACTACGACTACCCTCTCGCCCATCCGGGCGAGGCCGACCTCACCTCCCACGTCGACTTCTCCGCTCTTGCCGCGGCGGCCGCCGCCGCCGGCGCGCCGCCGCGCCCCGTGCTGGAACAGGGCGCGTTGCTCGCCCGGCTCGGCATCACCGAACGCGCCCAGCAGTTGGCCGAAGATAAGGACGACGCGACCCGCGAGGCGATCGCCGCCGCCCTCGCCCGGCTGGTGGACGAGGACCAGATGGGCCGGCTCTTCAAGGCGATGGCGTTTGCGCCGCCGGACTTCGCGGTGCCGGCCTTCGACCAATGACCGAGACGGGCGAGCGCTGCTCGGGCTGCGGTCTCGAAATCGCCGGCGGCGATGCCGGCTGCGAGGCGCTCCTGCAGGAGTTGAACGCCCGCGTCTATTCCGACGTCCGCTACGGACGGCTGCTGTCGATGGGGGTCGACATCTACGCCCTGCAGCACCCCGACAATTACTGCGTATCGGCGAAGTCACTCGCCGCCCATCTTTGCGGCCTGTGCGGCATCATCGAACGCGACCAGCCGCCATCGCCTCCCAACATGGCGCTGCGTGCCTGGCTCGATGGTTCGGTCGATATCGAGAAGCCGGACCTTCCGCACGATCGAGGCACGCGCACGATCGGCGATCTGATCGATTGCGATGATCCGGAACAATTTGATAAGGCGGTCTGGTTGTGGGGGCGCGACGTCTGGGCGGCCTACGCGCCGCTCCACGCCCTCGCCCGGCAATGGCTCGACCGCGCCGAGCAAAGGCCGGGCCTCCGGCAGCATGACCGCCAAAGGCTTGGCCAGCGCGGCCCTCACCGCACCCCGCCGGGACGCAGACGATGACCGACGATCTCCCGACACCGATCGTCGATCGGGCCTTTGCCGCACAGCCCGGGATCGCCCACGGCTTCTTCTCGCGCGAAGGCGGCGTTTCCAGCGGCGTCTATTCGAGCCTCAATTGCGGCGTTGGTTCCGGCGACAATCGCGACGCCGTGCTTGAGAACCGGCGGCGGGTCGCTGAAGCGCTTGGCGTCGAGCCGGATTGCCTCCTCTCGCCCTATCAGGTGCACGGCGCGACGGTCGTCGTCGCCGAGGAACCCTGGGCGCCCGGCGAGGGACCGGAGGCCGACGGCATCGTCACGACGAAAAAGGGCCTCGCCATCGGCATCGGCACCGCCGACTGCGCACCGGTGCTCTTCGCCGACGCCGAAGCCGGCGTCGTCGGCGCGGCTCATGCCGGCTGGGGCGGCGCGATCAGGGGCGTGCTCGACGAGACGGTGGAAGAAATGGTCCGGCAGGGCGCACGCCGGCAGCAGATCGTCGCGGCGATCGGTCCGGCGATCGCGCAGGCCTCATACGAGGTCGGCGCCGAGTTCCGCGAGCGGTTCGAGGCCGACGATCCGGTCAACGCATACTTCTTCGCCGATTCCGATCGCCCCGATCACTATCGTTTCGATCTGGTCGGCTATGTCGCCAAGCGCCTCGAACGCATCGGCCTCGACGCCATCGCGACCATCGGGCTCGACACCTATGCGGACGAGGAGCGCTTCTTCTCCTTCCGCCGCACCACACATCGTGGCGAGAGCGATTACGGCCGGATGATCTCGGCGATCGCGCTCGCCTGATCGGAAACCCGACGGGAATTGTCCCCGAAAGCCTTTCTGGCTAGTGTCGCCGCCGGGTGGGCTTTCAGACGATTAGAGTGCGATGATCCGAGTCGCTGCCCTCCTTTCAGCTATCCTTCTCGCCGGCTGCGTGACGCCGGCGGTTTCGAACGACCCGGACGCCTCGTCGGTGCCGGCGGGCATCGAGCTGATGTACCGCGATGTCGGCGACGTGCCGGGGCGGGTTCAGGACCTCTTTTTCGCCGCCGCCGGCGAACGCGCGTTCATCAAGGACATCCCCTTCACGCCGGGATCGGACGGGACGGTATGGATGCGCGGCTTCCTGTCCACGGTCTCCAGCGGCTCGGGGACGCTGCTGGTCTATGTCTTCGACTTCGACGACCGGACGACGGGGCAGCGCCTCGTTCGCATCGGCGGCCAGATCAATTCGCGGGCGACCCCCGAGGATCCCTGGGACATCGTCGACTACGGCCTCGCCGCCGACGTGATGGACGACGTGCTCGATCAGTTCATCGACTGGGCCAACGAAAATGGTGTTGGCCTTTAACGCTTTGCAGCGGCCGGCGATTGCGCTTGCCGAGAGCTGATTGCTAGAAGCCGCTCCAAGAGCCGGGCAGCTCATGCCCAGGCGCCGGGGGCTGCCGATCCGTTGGACGACATGCGATCGATGAAACTGGTTGCGGGCAATTCGAACCGCACCCTTTCCGAAGAGATGGCGGCCTATCTCGGCCTGACCCTTGCCGAGTGCTCCGTCCGCCGCTTCGCCGACCAGGAGATCTTCGTCGAGATCCGCGAAAACGTCCGCGGCGAGGACGTCTTCGCGATCCAGTCGACGAGCTATCCGGCGAACGACCATCTGATGGAGCTGCTCATCATCATCGATGCGCTCCGCAGGGCCTCGGCGCGCCGGATTACCGCCGTGCTCCCCTATTTCGGCTACGCCCGGCAGGACCGGAAGCCCGGCCCGCGGACGCCGATCTCGGCCAAGCTCGTGGCCAATCTGATCACCCGCGCCGGCGCCGACCGGGTGCTGACGCTCGACCTCCATGCCGGCCAGATCCAGGGCTTCTTCGATATCCCGACGGACAATCTCTATTCCGCGCCGGTCGTCACGCGCGACATCATCGACACCAACGACATCGAGAACGTCACCGTCGTCTCGCCCGACGTCGGCGGCGTGGTCCGTGCCCGGGCGCTCGCCAAGCGCATCGACGCGCCGATCGCGATCGTCGACAAGCGCCGCGAGCGGCCTGGCGAATCGGAGGTGATGAACATCATCGGCGACATCAGGGGCCGCGACTGCATCCTCTTCGACGACATCATCGATTCCGGCGGAACGCTCTGCAACGCCGCCGAAGCCCTCGTCGAGGGCGGCGCGTCCTCCGTCCGCGCCTACATCACCCACGGCGTCCTGTCCGGCGGTGCTGTGGCGCGCGTCACCTCTTCGGCGCTCCGCGAGCTCGTCATCACCGATTCGATCCAGCCGACCGCGGCGGTAAAGGCCGCGCCCAATATTCGCGTCCTGCCGGTGGCGCCGCTGATTGCCGAGGCAATCAAGCGCACCGCGTCGGAGGAATCGGTGTCGAGCCTCTTCGACTAGGCGAGGTTGCGTGAGGGTCCGCCCTCCCCTATAACCCCGGCGCTGCGCCGCCCCGCGAAGGGCCGGCAGCGCGACGAAAGCCCGGCCCGGCCGGGCGGTTTGATTTCTAGGAGCCTGGTGAAATGAGTGAGGCGGCAGAGCTCACCGCGTCGATCCGTGAGGCGTCCGGCAAAGGTGCCGCACGCTCGATCCGCCGTGAGGGCAAGATCCCC
>CAZSXA010000115.1:0-7464 GCA_964611195.1 uncultured Bauldia sp. | reverse complement strand
AGTTGTCGTCGTCGTCGGCGACATCGTCCGCGTCGCGGTCGTTGAAGTCGTCGCAGGCATCGCCGATGCCGTCATTGTCGATGTCAGCCTGGCCGGCGTTCGCCGTGTCCGGGCAGTTGTCGTCGTCGTCGGCAATGCCGTCTTCGTCGCGGTCGTTGAAGTCGTCGCAAGCATCGCCGATGCCGTCATCGTCAATATCGCGCTGCCGCGGATTGGCATCGACGGGGCAATTGTCGTCATTGTCCTCGACGCCGTCGCCATCGATATCGGATAGCTCGTCGCATTCGTCGCCGATGCCGTCGCCGTCCTCGTCGCGCTGCGTTGGATTCGGATCGTCCGGGCAGTTGTCGAGCTGGTCCGCGATGCCGTCGCCGTCGCTATCGGCGACCTCGTCGAAGCATTCGCGCGCCTCATCCGCCGTGAAGTCGACCCGCAGGCTGAACTGGTTGACGAGGTAAGGGAACACGCCGGGGTCGTCGAGCAGGCCCTCGAAAATCTCGGCATTGGTCACATCGAAGATGTCGCCGATCTCGCAACTGCTACTGAGAATCGCGAGATCGCCGGCCGCCGATTGCAGGGCAATGATGCCGTCATAGACGATCGCCTTGGCGGCGCCGGTAAGCCAGCTGACGAAGAGATCGAAGAAGGTGCCGCGGACGCCGATCGTCCCCGTCGGCGTGTTGATGGTGTAGCTCTCGCTCGGGCTGTTTCCCGAGATGAACCGGAAAGTGCCGCCGAGCGCATTGACCGCGAAGTCGGAAACCGTGCTCGGATCGCGCAGCAGATAGCGCTCGATGACCAAAGCCGAGTTCGGGCCGACGACCATGCGCGTCTCGTCGGCGAAGACGATCTGAACCTCGCCATTGGCGTCGGTGACGATCGTCTGGCCCTCGAACAGCGAAGACCCGGCGATGATCGTCACCTCGGTCCCGCCCAGTTCGCCGGTGGCGGCGGGGACAACCCCTACGGCCGTGCCGATCTGCACTCCGTCCTGCGCGGCTGCGGGTGCTGCCAGGCCGATCAGGGCGACGAGGCCGAAAACGGCCGCCGCCACGCCGCGACACGCCGTCCTCCAGCTGTCATTGGAAGGGCGCCGGTGAGGCAGCGGAAGAATGCGTGCGAGCAAAGACGTCATGACAGCAACCGGATTGGCAGAGCGATGTTGCAACCGGCGGCCTGCCGACCTTCGCCCGCGATTAATACCCTAGCCCTCGTCTGGACCGGCGTCGGCCGGGGACGGAACTTTGGCGTTGTAGCACCCCGTTTGGCTACGCCCAAGCCACTATCATGATTGGATTTCGGGCAGCCGGCGCGACCTGGAACCGTTCCTTTCTGCTACCTGGACGTGCGTGGTCGGACCGTTCCGAAACTGTGCCCAATCAACGGGCATTTGTTGTCAGTGGCCGGCGCGAACGCTACTCTTTGTGTGGGAAAACGGTCCGTCGGACCGTCGAGGACGCCACGAGGCGTGAGGGGCACAATGACGAAAAACATCGTTCGGACCGTTGCGGCGGTCTCGCTGATGCTGGCCGCAACGCCGGCACTTGCCGATATCACCGTGACCCAGGCCGAGATCGCCGGCGGAGCGCTGGTCGTCTCGGGACGCACGACCGCGGAAACCGAGATCCGCATCGAGGGCACGAACCACAGCACGACAAGCAGCCAGAGCGGCTTCTTCCAATTCCGCGTCTCCTACCTGCCGCCAGATTGCACGATCGCCCTCGCCACGGATGACGAGACCGAGAACGGCGTGCTCGTCGGCAATTGCGGCCCGCGCGGCGAGCAGGGACCGCAGGGCGAAGCCGGGCCGGCCGGCCCGCAGGGCGAGCAGGGTCCCCAGGGCGAAGCAGGTCCACGCGGTGAGCAAGGACCTCAGGGAGAGGCTGGCGTGGCCGGCGAGCAAGGCCCCGCCGGTGAACAAGGCCCCGCCGGTGAACAAGGCCCCGCGGGCCCGCAGGGTGAGCCTGGACCGCAGGGACCCGAGGGCGAGCAGGGTGCTGCCGGTGAACCGGGCGAACAGGGCGACGCCGGTCCTCAGGGCGAACAAGGACCCGCCGGTGAACAAGGGCCTGCCGGCCCGCAGGGTGAGCCCGGACCGCAGGGACCCGAGGGCGAGCAGGGACCCGAGGGCGAGCAGGGACCCGCGGGTGAACCAGGCGAACAGGGCGATGCTGGCCCGGCCGGTCCTCAGGGCGAGCAAGGCCCTCCCGGTGAACAAGGCCCCGCTGGCGAACAGGGGCCCGTTGGCCCGCAAGGTGATCAAGGCCCCGCCGGCGAGCCCGGCCCTGCCGGTGAGCAGGGCGAGACGGGACCCGCCGGTCCCGACGTCTTCGTTCACGATCCGAGTGGCGGGATGAAGGTCTGTGTCGGCCTCGTCCGCTGGGGTCCGCGCGCCGCCGAGCCGCTGCCGCAGGAGGACTTCATGACGATCGTGCCCGCCGACTGGACGCGCGATCAGTGCGACGCGCTGTTCGGCGGCTATGCCGGCGATGGCGAGGGCGTCCAGGGCGGCACGGTGCGTATCGGCTGCATCCTTCCCGAGGCTCCCGGCATTGTCTGGGAGGGCGAGGACGGGTTCGCGGAAGACAGCTGCGGCTGGTAACGGCAAGATCGCAGCCGCCCGGACTCGCGACCTAGCGTCGGATTCCGGGCGGCTTCGTCGTCAATAGGCGTTGACGGCGCGCCGTTGAACGCTTCAGTGTGGTTCTCAAGGATGAGATCGGAGCAGCGCCCCGAGTCGGGGTGTTTTCGCCTTATGCTCAGCCGAAACCAGTGCTGAAATCATGCGCTTGTGGCAGACACATTCCGAAGTTGGCGCAATACTTGATTCACAGATGATTCGTATTGTACCAACGCGGACAGAGGCAGCGTGTTGCCTTCGCGTATCCTAACCAGAACCCAGACCGATGCTGAAAGATCCGATTGACCGACCGTTCCGCTCCCGCGAGGAACTCGAAAGGGAGCAAGCGCTCGAGGCGCAATACCGCGCGCTCGGCAACTCCGAACTGCTGGCTGCCCTGCAGCCGGAGGCCGAGGCCGAACGCAGCGACTAGGCGAGGCCGACGCGGCTCGGACCTCCGAGCCTGCGGCAGGCCGGTTCGCCTTTCTTCTTCCGTGGTGCGTTGGTATTCCTTGCGCCCGATGGATGCCCCTACCGCAACTCGCATTCCGCGTATCGGTGCCAGCGTTGCTCTCTGGCGCGACGGCAGTGTTCTGCTGGTCCAGCCGAAGTCCGGCCCCTACAAAGGCAAATGGAGCCTTCCCGGAGGCCACCTTGCCTTTGGCGAGCGCTTGATCGAGGCCGCCCGTCGCGAACTCCGCGAGGAGACCGGCATCGAGGCGACTATCGGCAACCCGGTGGGAATCTTCGAGATCGTCGTCGATCAGCCGGAACCAGCCCATTTCGTGGTGATGGCTTTCGCCGGCACCTACCAGTCCGGCGAAGCGGTCGCCGGCGACGATGCCGCGGCCGTTCGCTGGGTGCCGGCCGCTGAGCTCGATGCGCTCGACATCACGCAGCAAAGCCGCGACGCGATCGCCCGCTCCCAGCCACGATGATCCGGACGCCGCGCCGGTGCGTCCTTGCATGCGCGCTGGCCATCACCCTCCCCTCACACAGCCACGCGACGCCGCCCTTCGCATCGGAACTGGAGCGCCTTGCCGAGATCATGGGGTCGCTACAGTTCCTGACCGAGCTCTGCGCCGAAGAGGAGCAGCCCTGGCGGGCGGAGATGGCGGCGCTGATCGCGGCCGCAGAGGGAACCGAGGCCTGGCGCATGCGCGTCGCCGACCGCTACAATCTTGGCTATACGAGCTTCGCCGCGATCTACAGGGACTGCACGCCAGCGGCAATCGAGGCGATATCGCGCTATCGCCAGCGCGGCGCCATTCTAGCGGAGGAGATCGCGCAGCAGTTCGGCTCACCCGATGCGCCGGTCGATCCGAACGGTTAACGGGCGGTTAACGAGATCGCTCGAAACCTTAGCTTTCTGTTAACCGGGCTTTCACCAATCGCTGGCCGGCAAAACTGATTCTGTTACGCTGAGCGTGACATTCGATTCGATCGCCAAGCGGAGCCCCCATGCCCGATCCCTTAGACGGCGAAAGCCTGGACGCGATCTCCGAACAGAAGCGGGTCGCCCTCACCTACCTGACGCAGGCCTGGGGTGACGCCGTCGCCGAAGGCGTCGACAGCGATATCCTCGCGCATGCAGCGCTGTTCGCGGCGTTGTCCGACCTCGTTGCGAGCTATGGCGAGGACGCCGTTGCCGACCTCGCCGCAACGCTGCAGGACAGGATCCGCAACCGCGAATTCACGCTGGCGCAAACGACGCTGCAGTAGCTCTAGCCGCGAGCCCGGCCCGCGGCGAAGCGGATCGGCTCGCCGAGCGACGGCGCGGTCAGCTCGTTCTCCCACATCACGCGGCGGCCGCGGATGATCGTGCCGACCGGCCAGCCGGTCACTTCCTTGCCATCATAAGGCGTCCAGCCGGGCTTGGCGGCGACCCAATCGTTGCGGATCGTCTCCGTCCGCTTGAGATCGACGATCGTGAAGTCGGCGTCATAACCGACCGCAATCCGCCCCTTGCCGACGATGCCGAAGAGCCGCTGCGGCCCGGCCGACGTCATGTCGACAAAGCGCTCGATCGAGAGCCGTCCAGCCGCGACATGATCGAGCATGATCGGCACCAGCGTCTGGACGCCGGTCATCCCCGACGGCGACTGCGGATAGGGCTTCGCCTTTTCCTCCAGCGTGTGCGGAGCGTGGTCGGAGCCGAGGACGTCGGCGACTCCTTCGGCCAGGCCTTGCCAAAGCCGCTCGCGGTGACGCGCCTCGCGGACGGGTGGGTTCATCTGAACCAGCGTCCCGAGCCGCTCATAGTCGGCGTCCGTAAGCGTCAGATGATGGGGCAGCAATTCGGCCGTGGCGACATCCTTGCAGCCGGCGAGGTACTCGATCTCTTCGGCAGTCGAGATGTGGAGGACGTGGATCTGCGCGCCGGTCCGGCGGGCGATCGCCACCAGGCGCCTGGTGCAGCGAAGGGCTGTCTCCACATCACGCCAAACAGGATGCGACGACGGATCGCCCTCGACTCTCAGCTCGGCACGCTCGACGAGCCGCGGCTCATCCTCGGAGTGAAACGCGGCACGGCGTGAGATGCGCGACAGAATCGCGGTGACGCCCGGATCGTCATCGACCAGAAGATCGCCGGTCGACGAGCCCATGAACACCTTCACGCCGGCGGCTCCCGGCTGCCTCTCGAGCTCGGGCAGATCGTCGGCGTTGTCATGGGTGCCGCCGACCCAGAAGGCATGATCGCAATGCATGCGGCCCGCGGCGCGGCGGAGCTTGTCCTCAAGCGCCTCGGCGGTCGTCGTCGGCGGCTTCGTGTTGGGCATCTCGAAGACGCCGGTGACGCCGCCCATCACGGCGGAACGCGACCCCGATTCGAGATCCTCCTTGTGCTCGAGGCCGGGCTCGCGGAAATGCACCTGCGAGTCGATCACGCCCGGCAGAACATGGAGGCCGCGGCAGTCGATCCGCTCACCCGCATCGGAGGAAATGGAGCCGATCCGAACAATGCGGCCCTCACGTACCCCGATATCGCGGACACCGACACCGTCATGATTGACGACCGTGCCGCCGGCGAGAACAAGGTCAAAGGTCTCGGGCAAGGGAATCCTCCCGCCTTGCAGCGCCATCGAACCGGACTTAGGTACCAGACCCAGCGGCGCAAGCGAACAATGGTTGGAGACCGGGATGGCCGAGGCGTTCTGGACACGGCT
The DNA here is from genome assembly GCA_964611195.1 of uncultured Bauldia sp. GTDB lineage: Bacteria > Pseudomonadota > Alphaproteobacteria > Rhizobiales > Kaistiaceae > JADLGL01. The sequence continues at coordinate 1,677 of CAZSXA010000115.1, read as the reverse complement.
GCCGGATCGCGGCGTGATCGCGGTTCGCGGGGCGGAATCAGGCGCATTCCTGCAGAACCTGTTGACCAACGATGTCGATGACATCGTTCCGGGCCAGGCGGGGTACGGTGCGCTGCTGACGCCGCAGGGGAAGGTGCTCTTCGATTTCGTGATTCACCGGTCCGATGACGGTTTCCTGTTCGATGTTCCGGCAGAACAGGCGCCCGGTCTCGCCCAGCGGCTCGCCTTCTACCGCCTGCGCACATCGGTCGAGATCGAGGACGAGTCGGAGAAACGCGAGATCGTCGTCGGCTGGGGCGCCGACGCTGTCCCGCCACCTCGTGCGATCGCATCGCCCGACCCGCGCCTCGGCGCGCTCGGCTACAGAGCCATCGTCGGCCGCGGCGACCAGATTGCCGCGGGTGAGTCGTTGGAGCCGGCCGACTATCATCGCCACCGTATCGCTCACGGGATCGCGGAAGCCGGGTCGGATTTCACGCTTGGCGAGGTGTTTCCGCACGACGTCAATATGGACCAGTTCGCCGGGGTCGACTTCGCCAAGGGCTGCTATGTCGGCCAGGAGGTGGTCTCTCGGATGGAGCATCGCGGCAGCGCCCGTCGGCGGATCGTTCACGTGACAGGGTCGGAGCCGCTGACCAGCGGTGCCGACATCGCCGCCGAGGACCAGACGGTCGGGACGATCGGCTCTGTTGCCGGACGGAATGGGCTGGCGCTGGTGCGCGTCGATCGCGTCGCGCGAGCGCGGGCTGGGGGGACACCGCTCACGGCCGGAAACGTGACCATCGAAGCCTTAGTCCCGGCATGGGCCGACTTCACCTTGGACGAGCCGGAGGCGGAGGCGTGAGCGGGCCATCCGCACGGGTAAAGCCTGAAGCCGCCGAGCGCCCACGCGTCTGGCAGCGCATGCTGTCCGGGCGGCGGCTCGATCTCCTCGACCCCTCGCCACTCGACATCGAGATGGAGGACATCGCGCACGGACTGGCACGTGTCGCGCGATGGAACGGCCAGACGGTCGGCGAGCACCCCTTCTCGGTCGCCCAGCATTCGATCGTCGTCGTCGATATCTGCCGGGCGATCAGCCAGGGCTCGCCGGCGCGGACGCTGTTCGCTGCGCTCCTCCACGATGCTGCGGAGTATGTGATCGGCGACATGATTTCGCCGTTCAAGGCCGTGATCGGCGGCGAGTATCGCGAAGTCGAGGACCGACTGTCGCTGGCGATCCGCCGGCGCTTCGGGCTCCCCGACCGGCTTTCCGATTCTGCTGCGGCGGCGATCAAGCAGGCCGACCAGATCGCGGCGTTCCATGAGGCGACGCGTCTTGCCGGTTTCGAGAACAGCGAGGCACTTCGCTTCTTCGGACGGCCGAAAGTCGCGGCCGACACCTTCGATCTCGACCCGTGGCCGACCGCCCGAGCCGAACGCGAGTTCAACGAACGCTTCGCCGCGCTTGCGGCGGCGGCCGCGCAGGGCAGCTAGCCGAGATGCCGACCATCCATGTCTGCTCCCTGACGCGACTGCGTGAGACGGTGACGGTCGCCGACGCGAGCCACGTCCTGTCGCTGGTCAATGTCGGCACGCCGGTCGACTGCCCGCCCTCGGTCCATCCCGACCGACACCTTTATGTCGGCGTCAGCGACGTGATTGCGCCGACGGAAGGGATGGTCCTCCCTGTAGCCG
>CAZSXA010000114.1:0-7719 GCA_964611195.1 uncultured Bauldia sp. | reverse complement strand
TGGCGGAGGGAGAGGGATTCGAACCCTCGATACGGTTGCCCGTATACACGCGTTCCAGGCGTGCGCCTTCGACCACTCGGCCACCCCTCCGGGCCGGCCTCTCGACCGGCGCGGCACTATAGTCGTCGCGATGCCGTGCACAACCCGCGACGGCCTGCCGAAATGCCACTGTTTCTCGTGGGTCGAGCAACCTCAGATGCGCCCGTGTGGCGGTCACGGCGAGTTGTTGTCGCCTCTCGGGCAGGGGCGACGGGCGGACCCCATATCGGCTATACCGAGCGCAACGAACGAGGATCGGACATGGGCCTACTGGATCGCTTTGCCGCCAAGCTGAACCTGCCGCAATCCGGCGAGGAACTGCCCGGACGATCCGAGCCGATCGCCACGGCGGGCGCGCATTTCGTCAGCGGGCGCTCCATCCACCCGCCGTTCCCCGAGGGGATTCAAACGGTCCAGTTCGGCCTCGGCTGTTTCTGGGGCGCCGAGCGCGTGTTCTGGCAGATGGACGGTGTATGGGTCACGGCGGTCGGCTACGCGGGCGGCAGCACGCCGAACCCCACCTATGAGGAAGTCTGCTCCGGGCGAACGGGCCATGCCGAGGTCGTGCTGGTGGCCTACGATCCGGTGAAGGTCGGTCTCGCCGATCTCCTGAAGGCATTCTTCGAGGCCCACGATCCGACGCAGGGCATGCGTCAGGGCAACGATGTCGGGACGCAATATCGCTCGACGATCTATGTGACGGGTGCCGACGAATTGGCGATGGCCGAGGCCGTTCGCGAGATGTATGCCGCCGAACTCTCCGCCAAGGGTTACGGTGCCGTCACCACGGAAATCGCCGAGGCCGGGCCGTTCTACTACGCCGAGGCGTATCACCAGCAATATCTGGCGAAGAACCCGAACGGCTATTGCGGCCTTGGCGGGACGGGCGTCGGCTGCCCCGTCCCGGCGGGCGCCCACTCCGACTAGACGTTCTCGGCGCCGATCGCCTCGTCGCCATAGTGGCGCTGATTGGCCGGCCGGCGACGGCGCGTGCGCTCCCGCCGCGCCTCATCGTCGAGCTCCGCCGCCGCCATGACGCGGGTCTTGTGCAATGCGGCAAGGAACGTGTCGCACCAATGCATGATGTCGTTCTTGGCAACGCTCTCGAACATCGGCTGCCAGCGTTCCTTGCGCTCTTCCAGCGACATGTCCATCGCCGTCGCGATGGCGTTGGCGATGTCCTCGATGTCGTAGGGATTGACCAGCAGCGCGCCTTCGAGCTCGCGCGCTGCACCGGCGAAGCGCGAGAGAACCAGCGCGCCCGGATTCTCCGGGTCCTGCGAGGCGATGTATTCCTTGGCGACGAGGTTCATGCCGTCTCGAAGCGGCGTCACCAGCCCGACCTGGGCGATGCGGTAAAGCCCCGCCAATGCCTGTCTGCGGACGGTGCGGTTGATGTAGCGGATCGGCGTCCAGTCGAGGTCGCCCAGTGCGCCGTTCACCCGGCCGGCAAGCTCGGCGATTTCGCGCTGCATCTCGGCATATTCCGGCACCTCCGACCGCGATTTCGGCGTGATCTGCAGGAACACGACCTTGCCGTGGCAGGCGGGGTTGGTCTCGATATAGCGTGCATAGGCCTCCATCCGCTCGCCGAGGCCCTTGGAGTAATCCAGACGGTCGACACCGATAATGAGCTCGTTGCCCTCGATCGACCGCAACATCCGTTCGACCAGGAGGTTCCGCCGGTAGTCGGCTGACATCTCGGCAAAGGTCTCGGTCTCGATGCCCACCGGAAAGGCGCCCATCTGGAACAGGCGGCCATAGGCATCGAACACCTGGGTACCGACGCGGCGGCCGAGCCCCTCCCGGATCAGTGAGGAGGCAAAGTTCTCGGCATCGAATTCGGTCTGGAAGCCGACGAGATCGTAGCTCGAAAGGCCGCGCACGATCGTCTCATGCGGCGGCAGCGCGAAGAGGACGTCGGGCGGCGGCCACGGGATGTGCAGGAAGAAGCCCATCCGGTTGCGTAGCCCCATCTGCCGCAGCTCCGCCGCCAGCGGGATGAGGTGGTAATCGTGGACCCAGATCACGTCGTCCGGCTCGACCAGCGGCGCCAGCATGCGGGCGAAGAAGCGGTTGACGCGGAAATAACCCGCCATGTCGCGGCGGGAGAAGTCCGTCAGGTCCAGCCGGTAGTGAAACAGCGGCCACAGCGCCCGGTTGGCGAAGCCGGAATAGTACTCGTCGAGATCGCGGCGGGTGAGATCGACCAGCGCGTAGGTGACTTTGCCGACTTCGGTGAGGTCGAGCCGATCGGTCTCCCGCTCGCCACTCGACTGGCCGGACCAGCCGAACCACATCCCGCCCTGCTTCTCGAGCGCTGCCTGAAGGGCCACTGCCAGCCCTCCCGCCGTCGCAGAGGAATCATGCGGCGACGGGACGCGGTTGGAGACTACGATCAGGCGACTCACGGGCCTCTCTCACGGGTTCGCCGGCTTGGGTTCGGCCCAGCCTTCATTTCATCATAACAGACACCGACCCGCTCGCATCAACCCGAACCGGTCATTGAAAGCGCATTGCGGACAGCCATTCGCGCACGAGGGCGGGGCTTTCGACATAGGCCTTGGCCGCCGTCGGCCGGTCAGGCGAGCCGACGCGGAAGCTGAGGCCACCCAGCCGGTTGACCACCTCGAACATCTCCTCGTCGGTGACGTCGTCGCCCACGGCGATTGGCCGTCGCTCCGAGAAGGGCGGAAGCTTGAGCAGGCGGTCGACGGCCGCCCCCTTGCCGGCGACCGAAGGCTTCAGCTCCACGACCATCTTGCCCGGCTGCGCCTTGAGATTCCCGCCCGAGCCGGCAGCGAAGTCGTCGACCGCCTTGCGGATATCGTCGCCGGCGTCAGGCGCACCGCGGAAATGGACGGCGATCGCGCGGCCCTTGTCCTCGAGGCGCGCGCCGGGATGGGCCGCGATCAGTTCGGCGAGCTGCGGTCGGAGCGCATCGAGTTCGGGGACCGGTGGAAGCATCTCGACCTCGCCGTCGGGGTGACGGAACTCGGTGCCGTGGAGGCCGACCGCCGTGAGCTTCACCGGGGTGATCAGCGAGTCGATGTTCTCGATCGATCGGCCCGAGACCACCGCCAGCGCGCCCGAGGCGAGGGTCGCGGCATGGGCGAGATCGGAAGGCAGCCCGGGCGGCACGACGACGGCCTCTGGCGTTTCGGCGATATCGATGAGCGTGCCGTCGACGTCGAGGAACACCGCGATGTCGGTAAGGCTGTCCGGGAGGCGCGGGCCGTCTGCGGTATCGGGATCGGAAGCTTGCATCGGCCGCACCAGGCGAGAACCTCGGAGCGTCGAGGCATGCACACTAGCGCGGGCGGATCAAGAACGATCAGCCGAATGCGCTGACCAATGCGGCCAAAGCCAGCACGGCGAGGGCGATACCGCCGATCATCCGATACTCGAAGCGGTCGGGGTCGGTCTCGATGGTCGCCTCGACGGGGTTCTTGGGATCGTACCGAATCTCGATTCCGGCCCCGACGGGAAAGCGCTCGGCGACGCGCCGGGCTTCTTCCACTGTGGCGACGCTCGAGTCGGCAAACCGCATCCTCGCCGCCTGATAGGGCGTTCCCTCCACCGCATACTCGTAGGCGACGACGGGGACGTAGCGCTGTACGTCATGGCCGCGCCGGTCCTTCATCGTCTCGGTCGCGACGTCGCTGTAGACCACGGTGGCGACGGTCGGCGTCCAGGACACGCCGGCAATCGCACGGGCGCTCGTCCGGCCCCAACGCAGCAGGAAGAAGGCGCCGACAGCAAGCACGATTGCCGCCACCAGCAGCCAGATGGAGAATCCGTAGCCCGACTCCGGTTCTTCGGCCTCGGCGACGGGTTCCGGCTCGGCCTCCGCAACGTCGTCGTCGTTCACCGCGCGGTTGATCAGTCCGCCGACCGCACCGGCATTGGGATCGTCCGCTGCCGGCTCGGCCGCCCCTTCTTCATTCGCCGCTTCCTCCGGCGCCGCCTCGGGCTCGGGTTCCGGTTCGGGCTCCGGCTCCGGAAGGATGGGGGCATTCGGGTCGGGCCGAGGCCGAGGCAGCGGCGTCAGCTGCGCCACCGGATCGGCCACCTGGCCGTCGGCGTCGTCGGTCCGCGGACCGGTAACGGTGCACAGAACAAGGCCGATCGCCTCGGACCGCGGCAGCCAGACCATGATCAGCTCGTTGTTCTGCCGCGTCGCCTGATAGACGCGGCGGCCGCTCGCCTCGAGGCTGATGACGCCGAGGTTCCAACCGGCTTCTGCGAAGGCGGTATCGACCTGCATCCTCACCTGGTCGCGCTCGCCGCCGACCGCGTCCCAGATGTGGAACTCGGTCGGGCCGCAGGCGCGGTCGATCAGCGCCGAGGCGTCTTCGAGCGCGGCGGCCTGCGAGCGCGTCGCGTCGGGTATCCAAAGGCTCGAGGCTCGCGGGAATGTCACGCCGGCGAGTTCGGAGCCGGCAAGGGAGATCTGGGCAAGGGCGCTGTGTTCGACGCCGGACACAGCCGCGCCGAGCAAAAGCAGAGCCCCGCCGGCCGCTCGAATGACCGCCGGCAACAGTCGATCGGCGACACGCGCGAGGTGATTCCCCATACGAGGCAAGGATACCAGCCCACAACCGTTCCGGCGACAATCAAAGACGCCGGGTGGCGGAAGGGGTCCTCGCTATTCCCCCATTTTCAGCGCGGCGATGAAGGCTTCCTGCGGGATCTCGACCTTGCCGAACTGCCGCATCTTCTTCTTGCCTTCCTTCTGTTTCTCCAGAAGCTTGCGCTTTCGCGTGACGTCGCCGCCATAGCATTTTGCGGTCACGTCCTTGCGGAGCGCGCGGATTGTCTCGCGCGCGATGATCCGCCCGCCGATCGCTGCCTGGATCGGGATCTGGAACATGTGCGGCGGGATCAGCTCCTTCAGCTTCTCGCACATCGCCCGCCCGCGCTTCTCCGCCTGGCTGCGATGGACGAGGATCGACAGCGCGTCGACGGGCTCGGCATTGACGAGGATCTGCATCTTCACCAGGTCGCCCGATCGGTACTCGGTCAGCTGGTAGTCGAACGAGGCGTAGCCGCGCGTGGCCGATTTGAGGCGGTCATAGAAATCGAACACCACCTCGTTGAGCGGCAGGTCGTAGACCACCATCGCCCGCGAGCCGGCATAGGAGAGGTTGACCTGCACGCCGCGCCGCTCCTGGCAGAGCTTCAGCACCGAGCCGAGATACTCGTCGGGCGTCAGGATCGTGGCGCGAAGCCACGGCTCTTCGATCTCGGCGATCTTTACCGGCTCGGGCAGATCGGCCGGGTTGTGCAGTTCAAGCGTATCGCCGTCGGTGAGCGCGATCTTGTAGACCACCGACGGCGCCGTCGCGATCAGGTCGAGATCGAACTCGCGGGTCAGCCGCTCCTGGACGATCTCGAGATGAAGAAGGCCGAGGAAGCCGCAGCGGAACCCGAAGCCGAGCGCCGCCGAGGTTTCCATCTCGTAGCTGAAGGCCGCGTCGTTGAGACGGAGCCGCCCGATCGCCGCGCGAAGGTCCTCGAAGTCGTCGGCATCTACGGGGAAGAGCCCACAGAACACGACGGGCACTGCTTCGCGGAAGCCGGGCAGGGGATCGGCCGCCGGCCGCTTGTCCTCGGTGATGGTGTCGCCGACGGCGGTGTCGGCGACCTCCTTGATCGATCCGGTGATGAAGCCGATCTCGCCAGGCTTGAGCTCGCCCCAGTCGCGAAGGCTCGGCGTGAAGATGCCGACCTTGTCGATCTCGTGGACGGCGCCGGTCCGCATCATCTTGATACGCATCCCCTTGCGGAGCTTGCCATCGATGATGCGGACCAGGACGATGACGCCGAGATAGGGGTCGTACCAGGAGTCCATCAGCAGCGCTTTCAGCGGCGCATCGGCGTCGCCGGCGGGCGGCGGCAGGCGATGGACGATCGCCTCCAGCACGTCGTCGACGCCCAGGCCGGTCTTGGCCGAGATCGGAATCGCGTCGGACGCGTCGAGCCCGATGACGTCCTCGATCTGCGCCTTGATCCGATCGGGCTCCGCCGCGGGCAGGTCGATCTTGTTCAGCACCGGCACGATCTCGTGATCGTTGTCGAGCGCCTGATAGACATTGGCGAGCGTCTGCGCCTCGACGCCCTGGCTGGCGTCGACCACGAGCAGCGAGCCTTCGCAGGCAGCGAGCGAGCGGCTGACCTCGTAGCCGAAATCGACATGGCCCGGCGTGTCGATGAGGTTGAGGAGATACTCCTTGCCGTCGCGGGCGGCGTAGTTGAGGCGGACCGTCTGCGCCTTGATCGTGATTCCACGCTCGCGCTCGATGTCCATCGAATCAAGCACTTGCGCGCGCATCTCGCGCTCCGACAGGCCGCCGGTGTGCTGGATCAGCCGGTCGGCAAGGGTCGACTTGCCGTGGTCGATATGCGCGATGATCGCGAAATTGCGGATGCGGTCGATGGGGGTGGCACTCATTGCGAGGCCGATAGCACCGGCCCATGGGGCCAGCAAGCAGGCGTTGGCGGAGGCGGGCTCACGAGATTGTTGCCTCGGTGTCACACCGCTGCAAGAATGTCGCGGTTTGGGCGCTCGGCGCGTCGGTTACGCTTGCCTTGCAACGCCACTCCCCGCAACGTGTCAATCAGATTCAACGCGCTCGGGGGCGAGCGCGCGGGGTCATGCCGAGCCGGGGGGTTCGGTACGGGGGGCATAGGCCGCGCCGTCTTCGGCGCGGCCTTTCCTTTTTCGGCATCCGTGTTGCGCACCCTTCCGGCTCGCACCACAATTGGGCCAAGAACCGACGGCACGGTCAGGCCATCGTCGTGGCCCGATAACAGGAATGCCAGCATGCACACCCAGCGCTTTGTCGTGAACGCGTGGCGCTCGACCGCCGCCGCAATGCTCGTCGTCGCCCTTGGTGCGGCGCCGACAATGGCGCAGGACGATGCGCCCTTCGACCCCGCCGCGGTCGAGGATGCCGCCAATGACGAGGCGCTGCGTCTCCTTGGCGAAGCGCTTGGCCGTTCGGTCGAGGCAACGCAGTCGGACCCGACGATCCCGGAAATCCTCCAGGCGCTCGACGAGAACATCCTCGCCACCCAGCGCATCCGCGAACTTGCCGAGGCCGAGGATCAGCTCACCGACGAGCAGATGGACCAGATCGGCATAGAGATCGGCGGCATTGCCGATTCGTTCCAGGCTATTGCCGACGTCGCTCCGGAGGTCTTCGCCCGGCGCTACCAGGAGATCGCCAACCTCGACAATATCGGCGAGGCGATCGGCTTCCGCATCGCCGACGCCCGCGCCCGTCTCGAGGACCTCCGCGACGACAATGAGCGCATCCAGGACGAACTCCTCAACGGCGATCTGAGCCGCGCCGATGTCGAGAAGTATCGGCTGACGCAGCAGGCCAACAACGCCGAGATCCAGAGCCTCGAGGCGGCGATGATCGCCTGGGACGTGTTCTCGGAGCGCCATGGCGAGGTGATGGATCGGATGGGCGACCAGAGCGAGGACCTCGACGTCTTCTTCCACGCCCTTCGCGAGAACGCTCGCGTCTATCGCGCCGCCGCCCAGACCCTCAGCCTTGCCAATTCGCTTCGTGCGGCGCTCGCCGATCTGGAGACGATCGAGACGCTGGACCTCATGCGCTCGCAGCTGGTCCAGTCCTGGGGTGACCTGATGAGCATCGTCGACGAAGT
>CAZSXA010000113.1:0-7897 GCA_964611195.1 uncultured Bauldia sp. | reverse complement strand
CATCGAAGCGGCGCTCGCCGAGATCACGGCGCCCGCGATTCTGAAGACCCGCCGCCTCGGCTATGACGGCAAGGGCCAGGCGGCGATCGTCACCGACAAGGACGCCACGGCAGCGTGGGATGCGATCGGCGGCCAGCCGGCCGTCCTTGAGCAGCGGATTCCCTTCGACCGCGAAATCTCCGCAATCGTCGCGCGCGGCGCCGACGATACCGTCGCCGCCTTCGATATCGCCGAGAACCGCCACGAGGACGGCATCCTCCGCACCTCAACGGTCCCCGCCTCGGTCGGCCCTGAGATCGCCGACCAGGCTGTCGGCATCGCGACAGCCATCGCCCGGCATCTCGACTATGTCGGCGTCCTCGCCGTGGAGCTGTTCGTCCTCGGCGCCGGCGCCGCCGCGCGGCTTCTGGTCAACGAGATCGCGCCGCGGGTTCACAATTCCGGCCACTGGACGATGGACGGCTGCGTATTCTCGCAGTTCGAGCTTCACGTCCGAGCGGTGATGGGCTGGCCGCTGCCGCCGGACCCCATTCGCCACTCCGACGTCGAGATGATCAATCTCATCGGCAACGACGTCGACGCCTGGAGCGAGCTCGGCGCCGAGGCAAGCGCCAGGGTGCACATTTACGGCAAGAGCCAAACCCGGCCCGGCCGCAAGATGGGCCATGTCAATCGGGTCACACCGCGGCACAGATAGGCGGTTACGGCGACAGCCGCCTTTGACGATTCGCCTCGCCTCTGCTATGCACCGCGCCACTTCGGGGCAGCGCGATGCGATCCCTTGCGGGTCGCGCGCTGCCTTGTTCGCTTTACCGAGATCGCTAAGGAAAAGGCTGCCCGTGCAGGTACTCGTTCGAGACAACAACGTCGATCAGGCCCTCAAGGCCCTGAAAAAGAAGATGCAGCGCGAAGGCATCTTCCGCGAAATGAAGCTTCGCAACTACTACGAAAAGCCGTCCGAGAAGCGCGCTCGCGAGAAGGCCGAGGCCGTCCGCCGCGCCCGCAAGCTCGCCCGCAAGCGCGCCCAGCGCGAAGGACTGGTCGCGGGCCGCGCCAAGCGCTAGCCCACATTTCGCCAGTTTCTGTTTCCATCATCGGTGTCGGTAGGCAGAGGCTGACCTGCCGGCACGGCTAAAGCGGCGAGATCCCGATGCTCGGAAGACGACCCCTTCGATACGCGCGGCTTCCGGTCGTCGCGGCAGCGACCCTGCTTCTCGCGGCCTGCCAGACGGCAGGCATCGGCGGGGGCGGCGGCAACGTCAACACCAACCTCCTGCCCGAGCCCTCCAATCCAGCGGTCGGGTCGGAGGTCAATCTGCAGTCGCTGACCGAGGTCATCAATCGAAGCCCGAACGATCCGAGCGCCTATAATGTGCGCGGCATCGCCTATGCCGAGGCCGGCCGGACGCGGGACGCCATCGCCGATTTCGATCGCGCCATCTCGCTGGATTCGTCCTTCTTCCAGGCCTACGCCAACCGCGCGCTGGTCTATGCCGGCCTTGGCCGCTTCGACGAGGCGATCGCCGATTACAATCGTGCGATGCAGATCAATCCGAGCTACGCCATCGCCTTCGCCGGGCGCGGCGACGTCTATCGCGAGATGGGCCAGTTCGCGCAGGCCCTCGCCGATTTCGACCAGGCACTGTCGATCGATCCGGCCGACGCGCAGACCTATTACGACCGCGGCTTGATCTATCAGGCGCAAGGGCAGCAGGAACTGGCGCTCGCCGATTTCTCGCGCGCCATCTCCTTCGAGCCGCGGGTGTTCGAGCCCTATGAGGCGCGCGGCGAGATCTACCTCGCGCAAGGGAACTGGGACGCGGCCTTCGAGGACTTCTTCCAGGCGATTTCGCTCGGCGGCAATACCGCGCCGAACTGGGCCAATCTCGGCATCGCGCTGGAGAATCTCGACGACGTTCCGACCGCGAATATCGCGTTCCGCAACGCCTTGCAGATCGATCCGGGCTATCAACCGGCCGTTTCCGGCGCCGCTCGCACCGAGGCGATTGCCGCCGCGCAGGCGCCCGCGCTCTAGCGGGCTTCGTCTACTGTCAGGATGATCTTGCCGCCGACGAGCTTCCGCTCGGCGAGCATCTCCAGCGCTCCGATAAGGCCGTCCCATGGCCCCACATGGCCAAGCGTCGGGTGGAGCGTTCCCTCCGACACCATGTTCACCAGCGTCGCGAGGTCGGCATCGTCGGGATAGCCTGATGCGTAGGACATGAAGGTCTGCACCCTCGCCCCTTCGCGACCGAGAAAATCGAAGAGATTGAAGGTGGGCGACTGCCCACTCGATAGCCCCAGCGGCACTATGGTCCCACGCGGCTCGAGCTTGCGCACCGCCTCCTCGAACGACTCCCCGCCGACCGATTCCAGGATTAGGCGGAAGGTCCCTCCCGCCTGATCAACGCTGCCGACCACCGCGCGCGCGCCAATGTCATGCAATGCGCCCGCCTGATCGTCGCGCGTTGTCACCGCTGTCACCTCGGCGCCGGCGTGCGCGGCAAGCTCGATCTGGAACCGTCCGACCGCGCCGTTGGCCCCGGTGATGAGAACCCGCCGCCCGAGCAGATCGCCGGCAAGGCGAAGTGTCCTGAGAGCCGTCATGCCGGCAATCGGCAGCGAGGCGGCTTGCTCGAAAGAGACGTTGTCGGCAAGCGCGGCGTAACGCGTGGCCCTCACCGGCACCCGCTCGGCCCAGCCGCTGTTCTCGACGATGCCGACGACTCGATCCCCGACCGCCGGCCCCTCGCCGTTCGCGGCCGCTTTGACGACGGTGCCGGCAACATCCTGACCCGGCCGCCAACCTTCCGGACGGAACTTGATGAGGCTGAGCTCGCCGCGGTTGATTGAGAAGGCGGCGACCCTGAGGAGGAATTCGTCGCGTGCGGGTGACGGCTCCTCGGCGTCGCGGATGGCGACAGGCTGGTCGGCTCCGGGGGTGTTGAAGACCGCGCGCAATGTGAGGGCCGGCTCGTCCGCGCTACATGGCGCGGACGATGCCCTCGACCATCTTCTTGGCGTCGCCGAGAAGCATCATCGTGTTGTCGCGATAGAAGAGCGGGTTGTCGATGCCGGCATAGCCGGATGACAGCGAGCGCTTCACGAACATCACCGTGCCCGCCTTCCACACCTCCAGCACCGGCATGCCGTAGATCGGCGAGGACGGATCCTCCTTGGCCGACGGGTTGGTGACGTCATTGGCGCCGATGACGAAGGCTATGTCGGCCTGGGCGAACTCGGAGTTGATCTCCTCCAGCTCGAACACCTCGTCATAGGGAACGTTCGCCTCCGCGAGGAGGACGTTCATGTGACCTGGCATGCGGCCGGCGACGGGATGGATCGCGTATTTGACGTCGACGCCTTCGGCCTTCAGCTCGTCCGCCATCTCGCGGAGCGAATGCTGCGCCTGGGCAACGGCCATGCCGTAGCCGGGGACGATGATCACTTTGGTTGCGTTCTTCATCATGAACGCCGCGTCCTCGGCCGAGCCCTGCTTGACGGTGCGCTGCTCGTCGTCGCCGGAGGCCGCCACCGCTTCCCCGCCGAAGCCGCCGAGGATCACTGAGATGAAGGAGCGGTTCATGCCCCGGCACATGATGTAGGAGAGAATCGCACCGGAGGAGCCGACCAGCGCGCCGGTGATGATCAGCGCCATATTGCCGAGCGTGAAGCCGATTCCGGCGGCAGCCCAGCCGGAATAGGAGTTCAGCATCGACACCACGACCGGCATGTCGGCACCGCCGATCGGGATGATCAGCAGGAGGCCGAGCGCCAGCGCGGCAACGGTAATGAGCCAGAATGCGACGGCGCTCTCGGTCGTGACGAAGATGATGACGAGCACGACGATCGCCACGGCGAGCGCGAGATTGATCATGTGCCGCGCCGGCAGCAGGATCGGCTTGCCCGACATCCGGCCGTCGAGTTTCAGGAAGGCGATCACCGAGCCGGTGAAGGTGATGGCGCCGATCGCCACGCCGATCGACATCTCGATCAGGCTCTGCCCTTTGATGTCGCCGGGGAAACCGATGCCGAAGGCCTGCGGCGCGTAGAGCGCGGCGGCTGCCACCATCACCGCCGCGAGGCCGACGAGGCTGTGGAAGGCTGCGACGAGCTGCGGCATCGCCGTGATCGCGATGCGACGGGCAATCACCGCACCGACGCCGCCACCGACCGCGAAGAGCGCGACGATCAGGGCGAACTGACCGAAGGTCGGCGAGGCGTTGAGGAGCGTCGTGACGACGGCGATCGCCATACCGACCATGCCGAAGAGATTGCCTCTGCGGGCGCTCTCCGGATGCGACAGACCGCGTAGCGCCAGGATGAAGAGGCCGCCGGCAACGAGATAGAGGACTGCGGTAAGATCAGCCGACATTAGCCCTGTCCAGCCTTGGGCTTCGCCTTGTAGAGCGCCAGCATACGCTGGGTGACCATGAAGCCACCGACGATATTGACCGCGGCGAGGGCCAACGCAATCGCCCCGAATGTGCGCGCGGCGCCGGTGCTGCCGCCTTCTGTTGCTTCGCCTTCAGCGCCGGTCAGCAGCGGCACGATTTCGCTGCCGACCGCCAGCAGCGCCCCGACGACGATCACGCTCGAGATCGCGTTTGTGACGCTCATCAGCGGTGTGTGAAGGGCCGGTGTCACCGACCAGACGACGTAATAACCGACAAAGATCGCAAGCCCGAAGATCGCGAGCTGGAACACGAAAGGATCGATTGCCCCGCCGCTGGCAGCGCTCAGGAGATCGGGAATGGAGTTGGAGACAGCGTCGGCATAGTCCGCGGCAGCGTCGGCCGCCTGGCGGGCCGCCTCCGCCGCGGCTTCCGCGGTCTCTGCGGCCTCGTTGGCCTGTTGCAGGATTTCGTCCATCGTCGGTCTTTCCGTTCCTTGAGGCCGGTCAGCCCTTCGCAAACATCTCGTGCACGACCTTGCCGCCGCGCGTCAGCATCGTCGCCTTCACCAAATCGTCGTTCTCGTCGACCGCAACCTTGCCGGCATCCTTGTCGATCAGTGTCTCGACGAAGGCGTAGATGTTCCGCGCATAGAGCGCCGACGCGGTGGCCGCGATGCGACCCGGCATGTTGAGGTAACCGACGACCGTGACATCGCCGACCTTGGTCGCCTCGTCGGCAACGACGCCTTCGACATTGCCGCCGCGCTCGACAGCGAGGTCGACGACCACCGAGCCGGGGTTCATCGATTTCAGCATGTCCTTCGTCACCAGCCGCGGCGCCGGCCGGCCGGGAATCAGCGCGGTGGTGATTACGATGTCCTGTTTGGCGATATGCGAGGCGACGAGCTCGGCCTGCTTGGCCTGATACTCCTTGCTCATCTCCTTGGCGTAGCCGCCCGCGGTCTCGGCCTGCTTGAACTCCTCGTCCTCGACGGCGATGAACTTGGCGCCAAGGCTCTCGACCTGTTCCTTGGCCGCCGGCCGGACGTCGGTCGCGGATACCGCGGCACCGAGACGGCGGGCCGTTGCCACAGCCTGAAGCCCGGCGACACCGGCGCCCATCACGAAGACCTTGGCCGCCGGAATGGTGCCCGCAGCGGTCATCATCATCGGCAGCGCCCGGTCGTAGACCTCGGCGGCGTCGATGACCGCCTGGTAGCCGGCGAGATTGGCCTGGCTCGAAAGGACATCCATCACCTGCGCACGGGTGATGCGCGGCATCAGCTCCATGGCGAACGCGGCGACCTTGGTGCCGGCGATTTCCTTCAGCGCGTCTTCGTTTCCGTAAGGGTCCATGACGCCGATGACGAGCGCGCCGTCGGCGGCGCCCGAAAGCGCGCCGGGCGTCGGACGGCGCACGACCAGCACGATGTCGGCGTCCTTGACCACGCCATTGGCGGTCTTGAGGACCTTTGCGCCGGCTTCCTCAAAGGCTTCGTCCAGGAAGCGCGCCTCGGCGCCCGCGCCCGCCTGGACAACCACTTCGGCTCCCAGCGCGACGTAGCGCTTCACTGTCTCGGGCGTCGCCGCGACGCGGCGCTCTGCCCCGGCCGACTCGGACGGCACAGCGATTTTCATGCCCTGTTCCCTGACGGATGAGCCGACGCTCGGTCGCCGCGTTGGCGCGGCGACCGCAGCCGTTGCCGGCTAGTTGTAGATGATAAAAAGAAACGCAACGATCACCACAACGCCGACCAGCGACCACTTCAGCAGTCCGAAGAAGTTCTTGTAGGTGTGGCGGTGATAGTCCATGTCGGCGGCGACGTCCGCCGGGCTTGCCTTGGTGACTTCCTGCTCGCTGGCCATGTGTTCTTGTTCCCCGTTTCCCAATCGCGCCATGCCTGGCTGCCGGCAGCGACCCTATCGTCGCTAACTATCAAGCCTTCTCCATCGCCTCAAGTTCGTCGATCATCCCTTCGATCACCGAGAGGCCTTTCTGCCAGAAGCCCGGATCGCTTGCGTCGAGCCCGAACGGCGCCAGCAATTCGGAATGGTGCTTGGTGCCGCCCGCCTTGAGAAGATCGAGATACTTCTCCTGAAAGCCGGTCTCGGCGCCCTGATAGACGGCGAACAGCGAGTTCACCAGACAATCGCCGAAAGCGTAGGCGTAGACGTAGAACGGCGCGTGGATGAAGTGCGGAATGTAGCTCCAGAAGGTCTCGTAGCCGGCGTGGAGCTTGACCGCATCGCCGAGGCTTTCGCCCTGGATGGCCATCCATAGCTCGCCGAGCTGATCGCTGGTCAACTCGCCCTCGCGCCGCGCCTCGTGGACGCTCCGCTCGAAGACGTAGAAGGCAATCTGCCGCACCACCGTGTTGATCATGTCCTCGACCTTCGAGGCGATGAGCGCGCGGCGAAGCCTGGTGTCGGTGGTCTCGGCCTTGAGCGCCTGGAAGGTCAGCATCTCGCCGAAGACGCTCGCCGTCTCCGCCAGCGTCAGCGGCGTCGGCGCCATCAGCGCGCCCTGAGGCGCCGCCAGCACCTGATGTACGCCATGGCCGAGTTCATGCGCCAGCGTCATCACGTCGCGCGGTTTGCCCTGATAGTTGACCAGCACATAGGGGTGCGCGCTCGGAACGGTCGGGTGAGCGAACGCGCCCGGCGACTTGCCAGGCCGCACCGGCGCGTCGATCCAGCGCTCGTTGAAGAAACGGTCGGCAATGTCCGCCACGTCCGGCGAGAAGCCGCGATAGGCCGAGATCACCGTCTCGCGCGCCTCGTCCCAGCCGATGATCTTCGTCGGCGCCTCCGGGAGCGGCGCATTGCGGTCCCAATGGTCGAGCGCATCGACGCCGAACCACTTCGCCTTCAGCCGGTAATAGCGGTGTGAGAGCTTCGGATAGGCCTCGCGCACCGCCTCCACCAGCGCAGCGACAACCTCTGCCTCGACACGGTTTGCCAGATGTCGCGAGTCGGCGACGTCCTTGAACCCGCGCCAACGGTCGGAGATTTCCTTGTCCTTGGACAGCGTGTTGGTGATGAGCGTGAAGAGGCGGATGTTCTCGCCGAACGTCTTCGCCATGGCCTCCGCGGCGGCCTTCCGCTTGGCGCCGTCATGGTCCTGCAGCAGCGCCAGTGTCGATTCGATCGGCAGTTCTTCCCCGTCGATCTCGTAGCGAAGGCTCGCCTGAGTCTCGTCGAAGAGGCGATTGAAGGCACCGGCGCCGGTGACCGACTTCTCGAAGAACAACTCCTCGACGCGGTCCTCCAGCTGGTAGGGCTTCTCGCGGCGGATGTCCTCGATCCACGGGCGATAATGCTCCAGCGCCTCGGACGACTTCATCGCCGCCTCGAGCCTGTCGTCCTCCAGCTTGTTGAGGTCGAGCGTGAAGAACAGGAGCCGCGTCGAATAGCTCGTCAGCTTGTCCTGTGCGTCGCCGAAGAACTTGGCCCGCTGGGGATCCGACGTGTCGCCGGCGTGGATGAGGCCGGCATAGGACA
>CAZSXA010000112.1:0-7915 GCA_964611195.1 uncultured Bauldia sp. | reverse complement strand
CGGAAGTCGCCGCGATACATCGCGCCGATCTGCGGCACCGTCACATGGCTCTCATCGACGAAGACGAGTGCATTGTCGGGCAGATATTCGAACAGCGTCGGCGGCGGCTCGCCCGGCTTCCGACCGGTGAGATAACGCGAATAGTTCTCGATGCCGGCGCAGGCGCCCGTCGCCTCGATCATTTCGAGGTCGAAGCGCGTCCGCTGCTCGAGCCGCTGCGCCTCAAGGAGGCGCCCGGCCTTGTTGAGCTCCTCCAGCCGCCATTTCAGCTCGGCCTTGATGCCTTTTGTCGCCTGCGCCAGCGTCGGCCGCGGCGTCACGTAATGCGAGTTGGCGTAGACCCGGACCGACTTCATCTCGGCCTGCTTGTGGCCGGTGAGCGGATCGAACTCGGTGATCGATTCCACCTCGTCGCCGAACAGGCTGATCCGCCAGGCGCGGTCTTCCAGATGCGCGGGGAACAGCTCGACCGTGTCGCCTCTGACGCGGAACGTGCCGCGGACGAACGCGACGTCGGTGCGCTTGTATTGCAGCGCCACCAGATCGGCGAGCAGCTGGCGCTGGTCGATCTTCTCGCCGACCTCGAGCGCGAACGTCATCGCCGTATAGGTCTCGACCGAGCCGATGCCGTAGATGCACGACACCGAGGCGACGATGATGACGTCGTCGCGTTCGAGCAGCGCCCGCGTCGCCGAATGGCGCATGCGGTCGATCTGCTCGTTGATCGAGGATTCCTTCTCGATATAGGTGTCGGTGCGCGGGACGTAGGCTTCCGGCTGATAGTAGTCGTAGTAGCTGACAAAGTATTCGACCGCGTTCTCCGGGAAGAACGACTTGAACTCGCCATAGAGCTGCGCCGCCAGCGTCTTGTTCGGCGCCAGGATCAGCGCCGGCCGCTGCGTCTCCTCGATCACCTTGGCGACCGTGTAGGTCTTGCCCGAGCCGGTGACGCCAAGCAGCACCTGGTCGCGCTCATGCTCCTTCACGCCGGCGACGAGCTCCTCGATCGCCTGCGGCTGGTCGCCCTTCGGCTCGAACTCGGAGACGATCCTGAGCGGGACGCCGCCCTCGCTCTTCGTCGGCCGCTCGGGCCGGTGCGGCACCCAGGTCTTGTCCTGAAGCTCCGGCCGTCCCTCCTCGATCAGCCGCGACAACGCCGCGACCGTCGCAGTGACGCCGTCGGTCGGCAGCTTGCCGACATCCTCCAGCGCGACATCGACGCCCGGCACCGGATTGAGCCCGGCGGCGGCGCGCTCTTTCGGCGAGGCCGGCCCGCCGATCGAGGTGCCGCGCGAGGTCTTCAGCGCCTTCTCGGACTTGCCCTTGCCGCTTCCGCCCTTCGCTTTCGCCTTGGGTTTCTCCGCCTCCTTGGCGATTTGGTCGGCCCATTCGGAGATCGGGCCGGAAAGCGGCTCTCCTTCAAGCTCCGGCTGGGGCGCTTCTTCGAATCCGGATTGCTTCTTGGGGGATTTGGCCATCGCCTCAATATGGAGGAACAGAACGGGAATGGCGAGGGGTCGCGGGAACAGAAAGCGCGGGTTCTTCGTTGATTCGACGAAGCTGAAAGCAGGAGACGAGACAATGACCAATCAACGGGATTCGAAGGCAGATCACAGCCGCGTCGACGAACTCGAGCGCGAGATCGAACGGCTCCGCGGAGAGCGCGAGGAGAAACGGCAGGAAGCGGCGGACGATGAGTTCGCCTTCGCCACTCCCGAAGCCTATGAGGCGGAGCAGATCGCGGACGAGCAGCAGCGCGAGCGCCATCAGCAAACCGACCGCGCCGACGGCCGCGAAACCGCCGATAACGACGATCCGATGGAGGAGCCGACGCCCGCCCCGCTCGGCAACCTTGGTCGCTCGCTTCTTGAGAGCGAGGACGACGACAAGTCGGAGACGGAAGAAGTCGCCGAACGTGCGGCAGACAAGCGCGGAAGCTGACGAGCCGATCCTTGCGCGAGGTCAATGCCGTCCGCCAGCCAGCTGGCTACGCAATCCCCAGTCTTGTCTTGCAGGGAGCCGCGTCATGCAGACCGAAACCGTCCAGACCCACGCCGTGCCGTGGGTCTATCTCAGCTATCAGACACCGATGGATTCCGCCGAGATCGGCCGGATCATGGGCGAGGCATTCCAGAAGCTCGGCCAGTTCGTCGGCGAGAACCAGATCGAGGTCGCCGGCCCGCCGCTCTCGGTCTATCGCGATTACACCGATAACGGGATGACCGTCGATGTCGGCTTTCCGGTCGCCGCCGCCGCGCTTGGCAAGGCAACCGGCGAGATCAAGGCCGGCCAGACGCCGTCCGGCAAGGCGATCAAGGTGGTGCACAAGGGCTCCTACGACCGCCTTCGCGACACCTATGGCGAACTCGAGGAGCACTTCAAGGCGGAGGGCATCCCGATGTCGCCGGTCTGCTGGGAGGTCTATCTCAGCGATCCGGATGCAACGCCCGAGCAAGACCTCGTCACCGAGATATTCATGCAGGTCGACTGACCGCTGAGTAGTTGAAAAGCTAGGCGGCGGCCCAGGGGCCGCCGCCTTTTCGATTCCCGCGTCAGCGACTTGGCGCGATCAGTGGAACCAGAAATTGAAGCGGAAGTTCAGCCACGGATAACGCCAGCCATAGTAGTGGTAGTAGGGCGGCGGCTGCGGGTGCGGCTGCACGACATGCGGCGGAGGCGGCGGGCTCGGCTGGACGACCGGCGCATGCACCTGCGGCTGCTGCGGATAGTGCGGCTGCTGCGGGTATTGCGGCTGAGGCGCCGGCCCCGCGACGTAGCGCGGCGGGGTCGTGGTCAGATAGCGCGACGACGCCCAGCCGGCATACTGGCCGAAGGTGAGGTGGCACCAGGACGAGTTGTTGGCGCAATGATTGACCGTGACCTGCGAGCCCTGCGGCATCGCGAGTATGATCTGATACTGCGTCCCCGGCCCCTGACGAAGGTTGAGGTCGGAGGTGGTGAAGGCGGTGGTCTGCTGCGCGTTGGCAATGGCCGGGGCGAGCAGGATGCCGGCAATGGCCGCGCCGAAGGCGGTGAGCTTGCGTAGGGAGAGCATTCCTGTCCTTCCGTTTCGGGCGCCCCCCTCTGCGGAAGTGCCGGAGACGAGAAGGCGATCCGGCCTCTCGATCGTTAAGTGCGGTTTGCTGAACGGTGACTGAACGCTTGTTTCAGAGAGCGGCGCCGATGGTGAAACGATGATCCTCGAGGAGACACGCACCCTTCCCGTGCCGGCCGGGCGGATTGTCGCGTTCTTCGAGAACCTCGACGCGCACTATCTCGATTGGCACCCGGACCACACGTCCTTTGCCTGGCTCGACGGCGGCCGACGTCATCACTTCCATTTCGACGAACGCATCGGCGGCTGGCGGCTGGCGTTGGCAATGTCGGTCGAGCGCCGCAGCAATGGCCGGCAGGCGATCTGCCGACCGATGTCGCGCTGGGTCCGCCTCGTGTTTCCCGAGATGTCGTTTGCCGTATCCGACGTCGGCGATGGCTGCCGCTACACCCACCGCATCAAGCTTCGGCTCGGCCCGTTGCGCCCGCTGATGGAGCGGACGTTCCTGCAACCTCTGCGTCGCCACATGTACGAGGAAAGCGAATACCTCGCGGGCCTCGGCAATGACTCCTATGTTGCATAACTGACACATTCAGTCTCGCAACGCGTCGCATCGGTTCGTAAGAATCCAAGTCTGCCGCCAAGCCTCGCGATAACGCGAGCGTGAAAGGCAGCAAGAACCGTTGCATTTCCTAGCTTTTCGAGCCAAGCACAAAGGGCTTCGGGTGGGGCGCCCGAAGTTTTGGCGCCAACGGGGCGCTCTTTCAGGGGCCCGATCTTTGTCGGGTGGGGGCAATGAATGCGGGACCGGCTTTGCCGCGACGCATCAACACCGGCTGAAAGCATATCTGGACGACCCTGGTCGGCTTGGCCGGCCGGGACGGGCGGGGTCACGACACAATGCGTCAGAATGGTACCGTGAAATTCTTCAACGCGGCCAAGGGCTACGGGTTCATCACGCCGGACGACGGCGGCAAGGATGTCTTCGTCCATGTCACGGCGGTCGAGCAGTCCGGGCTGCCGGCGCTGACCGACGGCATGCGGATCTCCTTCGAAACCGAGCCGGACAAGCGCGGCAAGGGGCCGAAGGCGGTGGAACTGCAGGCCGAAGCCTAGTCGGCCTCAGCCGCTGGCGGCGATTTCCTCGGCGGCCGGGCTTCCGACGAGCCGAGCATAGTCCACCATCAGGCGGCGCGACTTCTCGCCCGGCGTGAAGCGGTAGGGGCCGATCTCGGAGACCGGCGTCACCTCGGCTGCCGTGCCGGTCAGCCAGCACTCTGAGAAGGTCGCCATCTCGTCGGGCATGATCGGCCGCTCGATGACGGACCAGCCGCGCGACTCCGCGAGGCTGATGACGCTACGCCGCGTGATGCCGTCGAGGAAGCAGTCGGCCACCGGGGTATGGATCTCGCCGTCACGGACGAAGAAGACATTGGCGCCCGTCGCCTCGGCGACACGGCCGCGCCAGTCGAGCATCAGCGCGTCGGCGTAGCCCTTTGTCTCCGCGGCGTGCTTCGACAGCGTGCAGATCATGTAGAGGCCGGCGGCCTTCGATTTCGACGGCGCGGTCTTAGGGTCGGGCCGGCGATACTCGGCAATGTCGAGGCGGATGCCCTTCAGCCGTTCCTCCGGCTTGAAGTAGGACGGCCACGCCCATGCGGCGATCGATAGATGGATCGTGTTCTTCTGCGCCGAGACGCCCATCATCTCCGAGCCGCGCCAGGCGATCGGCCGCAGATAGCCGTCGGTCAGCCCCTGCTTCTCGAGCGTCTCGATGCAGGCGGCGTTGATCTCCTCGACGGTGTACGGAATCTCGAAGCCGAGCAGCGTCGCCGACTCATGCAGGCGCCGCGTATGCTCGTCGAGTTTGAAAATCGTGCCGCCATAGGCGCGCTCGCCCTCGAAAACGGCGCTGGCATAATGAAGGCCGTGGCTGAGAACGTGGAGTTTGGCGTCGCGCCAGGGCACGAACTCGCCGTTCATCCAGATGGTACCGTCGCGATCGTCGAAGGGCTGCATCGCCGGACCTCCGGGGGCCTCCCCGCCGCGGCTTGTTGTAAGGGGGGCGAACCACCCTCAGCCGCTGTTATGATATCAAAGCGTGACTACGGCTACCAATCGTGCCAAAATAAGTCAACATGGCTGACTTAATTTCCGAGGCTGAGTCTCCGACCTCAAAGGCCCCGCCGAGCGCGCCGGCAACGGGCGACACGCCGGCCGAACTGCCCTTGGTCGAACTCCTGTTCTTTGCCTATCGCGACTTCGTCTCCGAGCCGGATGCGCTACTTGCGAAATACGGATTCGGCCGTGCGCACCATCGCGTCCTTCACTTCGTCAATCGCCATCCCGGCATCCGCGTCGCCGATCTCCTCGACATCCTCCGTATCACCAAGCAGAGCCTTGCAAGGGTGCTGAAGCAGCTGGTCGATGGAGACTTCGTCGCGCAAAGGCCGGGCCCGACCGACCGCCGCCAGCGCCTCCTCTACCCGACCGGCGCCGGCGCCGAACTCGCCAACCGCCTCCTCGAGATGCAGTCGCGACGGATCGCATCGGCCCTCTCCGACCTTCCGCCGGACTGCCGTGACACCGCCGAGATGTTTCTCCGTGGCATCATCGACGCCGGCGAGCGCGACAAAGTTGCGCGGCTGATCGCCCGATAGGACCCCGCGCAATGGCGACCAAGACGCCCCCGAGCGACGACGCACCGCACCTTCTGGTGATCGACGACGATCGCCGGCTGCGGGAGCTGTTGTCGCGCTATCTGTCGGACTCCGGCTTCCGGGTCACGGTGGCGGCCGATGCCGCCGAGGCGCGGCGGCGCATCCAGGGCCTCACCTTCGATCTCCTTATCGTCGATCTGATGATGCCGGGCGAGGACGGTCTCAGCCTGACCCGCTCGCTGCGCGAGAGCCTGGATGTGCCGATCCTGATTCTCACCGCCAGAGGCGAGGCGGCGGCGCGGATCGAGGGGCTCGAAGGCGGCGCCGACGACTACCTCGCCAAGCCGTTCGAACCGCGCGAGTTGCTGCTGCGCATCAACAACATCCTCCGCCGCGCTCACGCCGGCGACGAGCCCTTGATCGAGCATCTTCGCTTCGGCCCCTACACGTTCCATCTCCAGAAGCTGGAGCTGACCCGCAACAACCAGCCGGTTCGCCTGACCGAACGCGAACGCCAGATCCTCCGTGCCTTCGCCGAGGCGCCGGGCCAGACCGTCGATCGCCTGGCCTTGCTTGGCGATGACGGCGCCTCCGGCGACCGTACGGTGGACGTTCAGATCAACCGGCTCCGCCGCAAGATCGAGGACGATCCGTCGAACCCGCTCTATCTCCAGACCGTCAGGGGCTACGGCTACCGCCTGGTGACGGAGAGCTGACGCCATGTCGAGCATCGCCGATCCCGGACCGGTAAGGCGCGGCGTCGCCTGGGCCGGCAGGGCATTCGACGCCGGCCGGCGTGGCATCAACAACGCGCTGACCAAGGCCGGGAACGCCACCGGCCTGATTCCGAGCTGGACCGCGATTCGGGACGCCTGGCGGCGCTTCGCCCGCTTTCTCGGCCGGCAGATGCCGAAGGGCCTCTTCGCCCGCTCGCTCATCATCATCGTCGCGCCGATCGTCCTCCTTCAGGCGGTCGTCGCTTTCGTCTTCCTCGAACGCCACTACGAACTCGTCACGCAGAGCCTTGCGGCCGCCACGTCCCGCGACATCGCGGCGGTCATCGAACTCCTCGCCGCATCTCCGAACGAGGACGGTGTCGACGAGATCATCCGGGTCGCCGGCGACGAGCTCAATCTCGGCGTCGCGATCCTGCCCACCGACACGCTGCCGCCGCCCTCCTCGCAGCCCTTCTTCGCCCTCCTCGACCGGACGCTGGCGGGCCTCATCGAGGAGGAAATAGACCTCCCCTTCTGGATCGACACGGTCGGGCGTTCGAACTTCGTCGAAATCCGCATTCAACAGGGCGAGCGCATCGTTCAGTTTCTGGCGCCGCGCAGCCAGGCCTTCGCCTCCAACTCCGGCATATTCATCACCTGGATGGTGGTGACCAGCCTCATCCTGATGGCGATCGCGATCCTCTTCCTCCGCAACCAGATCCGACCGATCCAGCGCCTCGCCGACGCCGCCGAGAGCTTCGGCAAGGGCCGCCCGGCAGCCGCCAATTTCACACCGCGCGGTGCCCGCGAGGTCCGCCGCGCCAGCGCCGCCTTCATCAAGATGCGCGAGCGCATTGTCCGCCAGATGGAGCAGCGCACCGAGATGCTGGCCGGCGTCTCGCACGACCTGCGCACGATCCTGACCCGTTTCCGGTTGCAGCTGGAACTGCTTGGCGACGAGGAGGGCTCGGAAGAACTGCGGCAGGACATCAAGGACATGCAGCAGATGCTGGAGGACTATCTCGCCTTTGCATCGGGCGATGCCGCCGAGCAGCCGGAGGCGACCGACGTCCACGCTCTCCTCCAGCGCGAGGCCGAGCAGGCATCGGAGGGCCAGCCCTTCCGCGTCGGCTATTCCGGCGACCGCGTCATCACGCTGCGGCCGGTGTCGTTCCGCCGCTGCGTCGGCAACCTCATCCGCAACGCGTTCCGCTATGGCCACCGCGTCGAGATCAGGGGCTATCACGCCAAGGGCTGGCTCACCGTCCACGTCGACGACGACGGCCCGGGCATCGCCGAGGACGAGCGCGAGGCGGTGTTCAAGCCCTTCTATCGGCTCGACACGGCGCGCAACATCGAGGCCTCGGGTACAGGGCTGGGCCTGCCGATCGCGCGCGATATCGCGAGAGCTCATGGCGGCGAAATCGCGCTCGACGACAGCCGCCTCGGCGGCCTCCGCGCCACGGTGCGGATACCGGTCTAGC
>CAZSXA010000111.1:0-7970 GCA_964611195.1 uncultured Bauldia sp. | reverse complement strand
GTCGCTATCCCAACGTCATCCACTCGATGCAGTACGAGCGGCTGGCCAGCCGCTCCGGCCCCACCGAGGGCATCGACATGCGTCCCACCGACGGCGATCGCCGATTTGAGGCGCATGAGTTCTGCCAGCATTTCGGCCCGGCGCACCACCGGCATCAGCCTGTCGCGGGCGGCACGAAGCTCGGGATTGTCGCGCTTGATCGCCGACGACACGACGACCACCTCGGCCTCGCCGAGATTGTCGCGGCTGTGCCCGATCGCGACCGGAATGCCCTTCTCGCGCAGCCGCAGGACGTTGGCGCTTTCTGCAACGTCGGAGCCCTGGACCTGATAGCCGAGCGTCATCAGCGCCTCGGCAATCCCGCTCATGCCGATACCGCCGATGCCGACGAAATGGATCGCGCCGATGTCGTGCGACATCTTCATGCCTCGGTGCTCCTTTCCGCTGCGGCCTCAGGCGCCGGCTGCCGGAAGCCGGCCACCTCCTCGATCAGATCGGCGAGGCGATCCGCTCCGTCCGCCCGTCCGGTCGAGCCGGCGCCGGCGGCAGCGGCTTCGAGCCGTTCCGGGTTGGAGAGGATGTCGGTGATGTCAGCGGCCAATTGCCGAACCCCTAGCGTCTTTTCCTCGTATACCCACGCCCCGCCCGCCGATGCCAGCGTTTCGGCGTTGGCGCGCTGATCCTGATCGATCGCGCCCGGCAACGGTATCAGGACGGCAGGACGGCCGATGACGCCGAGTTCGGCGACGGTTGTGGCCCCGGAGCGAGCAATAACGAGGTGGCTTCGGGCAATCATCATGGGCAAACCGGCAAAGAACGGGGCGAGCTCCGCCTCGATGCCGAGTCCGCGATAGGCCGCCTCGACGCTTGGCAGATCCTCCGTCCGGCATTGCTGCGTGATTCGCAGCCGACCGCGAAGGGTCGGCCCGAGCTTGCCGATCGCCGCCGGGATCGCCTCGGAGAGGAACCGCGCGCCTTGGCTGCCGCCGAAGATGAGGAGGTTGACGGGCCCATCGGGTTGCGGCGGATGATAGGGCACAGCCGCCGCTTCGCGCACTGCGGGGCGAACCGGATTTCCGGTGAGAACCGCCTTCTCCTGCAATGCCGCGGGCAGGGTCAGCGCCGACGTCGCGGTGGCGATGCGTTTGGCAAGGCGCGCCAGCAGACGGTTGGCCCGGCCAAGCACCGCATTCTGATCGTGGATGACCGTCGGCACGCCGCGCAGCCTCGCGGCAAGAATCGGCGGGATCGTCGGATATCCGCCGAATCCGGCCGCGACATCGGGCTTCACGCGGCCGACCAACCCGAGAGCGCGCACCAGCCCCCAGCCGAGCTTGACCCCGGCCGTTGCCTTGCCGACTGCGCCACGACCCGATGGCGTTCCGGAGGGAACGACATGCGATGCGGTCGCGGGGAAGTCCTTGCCGTAGGCGCCGACGCGATGGTCCGTGGCAAGCTCGACGCGCCAGCCGCGCTCCTCAAGAACGGTCGCCACCGCCTCGGCGGGAAACAAATGCCCGCCCGTGCCGCCGGCGCAAAGGAGGACCGTCCGCGTCATCGTTCTATCAGGCGCGGCCGAACGCGCCCCGTCTCGGGACGAAAGCGGGCGCCTTGACCCGCTGGGCGCCGGGGCTTCGCCGCGTCAATGCCAGGACCAGGCCCATGGAGAGCGCGATGGCCAGCATCGACGATCCGCCGGACGAAACGAACGGCAGGGTCATACCCTTCGACGGCATCAGGTTGAGATTGACCGCCATATTGATCACCGACTGCACGCCGAACAGCACCATGAGACCCGAGGCCGCGACCTTCGTGAACGGATCCTCGCAGTGAAGGGCTCGCGACATGCCACGGGCAACCAGGAACGCGAACACCCCGACGAGGACAAGGCAGAAGATAAGACCGAACTCCTCCGCGGCGGCGGCGAAAATGAAGTCGGTATGGGCGTCGGGAAGGATTCGCTTCACCGTGCCCTCACCCGGCCCGACCCCGAACCAGCCGCCATTGACCACCGCCTGCAACGCGGTGTCGACCTGATAGGTGTCGCCGGCGGAGGGGTCGAGGAAGCGGTCGATGCGGCCGGCAACGTGGGGAATCGAGGAGTAGGCCGCGACCATGCCCGCAGCCGCAGTGCCTGCGATGATGACGATCCACGTCCACGGCATGCCGGCGAGGAAGAACACCGAACCCCAGGCCACGGTGATGAGGATCGTCTGGCCGAAATCGGGCTGCAGGACGAGGAGGGTAATGACGGCTCCGAGCAGGAGCACGGCCATCAGCTGGCCCGGCACCTCGCCGTTGCGCTGGCTTTCGGTGAAGAGCCAGGCGCAGACGACGATGAACGCCGGCTTCAGGAACTCCGAAGGCTGCAGCGAGAAGCCGGCAACGTCGATCCAGCGGCGCGAGCCGTTCACTTCGACGCCGATCAGCAGCGTCAGCACCATCAATCCCATCATCCCGACCAGCAGGATCAGGGACAGCCGGCGCGCCAGGCGCGGCGTCAGAAACGACGTCGCGATCAGCAGCGCGACGGTCGGCACAAAGAAGATCAGATGCTTGACGATGAAATGGTCGGGGTCGTAGCCGAGCCGCTCGGCAACCGGCGGGCTCGCTCCGAATGAGAGCACCACACCGGTCACGAGCAGCATCAAGAGCCCGCCCAGCATCACCTTGTCGACCGTCCACCACCACTCGGCGAACGCACTTCTGTCGGCGCGGCTGACCATCAGGGCGACGCCTTCATTACGGCGCCATGCTCGGCCGCGAGCTGCCGGAAGCGATCCCCGCGTTCGCCGAAGTTCCGGAACTGGTCGAACGAGGCGGCTGCGGGCGAGAGTAGAACGACCGGTTCGGCCGCCGGATCCTCAATGGCGGCTGCTACGGCCGCCGCAAACGCCTTTTCCAATGTCCCGGATCGCTCGTAGGCCACCCTGCCCTCCATCGTACGCGCAAACTCGTCGGCCGCCTCACCGATCAGGAAGGCCTTGGCGACGCGCGGAAAGAGCGAATCGAGTGCGGCGATCCCGTCCGATTTCGGCCGGCCGCCGACTATCCAATAGATATGGTTAAAGCTCGCTAACGCGCGCGCGGCGGCATCGGCATTGGTCGCCTTGGAATCGTTGACGAGGATAGTCCGCCCGATCCGGCCGACCTCCTCCATCCGGTGCTGGAGGCCGGGGAAGCTCTTCAGCCCCGCGGAAACCGCCTCCGGACGGATGCCGAGCCGGAGCGCGACTGCGGTCGCTACGGCAGCATTCGCTCGGTTGTGGGGTCCGCGCAGCGACACGATGCCACCGACATCGGCGACAACCTCCGAGGCCGCCGCTTCGGCATGCATGATCGTTTCGCCGTGAAGCCAGAAGCCGTCGGCCAGAGGATTGCGCACGGAAACTCGCGTGACCTCCTCGCCGGCCTGCTCGACATGATCGGCGATCAGCGCCGAGCGTGGATCGTCGACGCAGACAATGGCGTGCTCGGCCGCCTTCGGCAGCCGCGACTTGATCTCTACATAGCGCTCGAACGTGCCGTGCCGGTCGATGTGGTCGGGGCTGATATTGAGGAGTGCACCGACTGTCGGCGCTAGGCTCGGCGCCAGCTCGATCTGATAGGACGAGCATTCAAGAACGTGCGTGCGCGACGGAGACGGCGGCGGCAGCGACAGAACCGCCGGCCCGAAATTGCCACCGAGCGCGCCATCCCGGCCGGAGGTTTCGAGGATATGCGCGATCAGCGCGACGGTGGTCGACTTGCCGTTGGTGCCGGTGACGGCGACCAGGGGCGCGCGCGGCGCGCGGCGCAGCCGCTCCCGCGAAAAAAGCTCGACATCGCCAATCACGGGAACGGCTGCCGCCTCGGCAAGCCGTACGACCCGGTGCGGCGCCGGGTGGGTAAGCGGAACGCCCGGCGCCAGGATCAGCGCCGCGAAAGCGCTCCAGTCGGCGGTGGCGAGATTCGAAAGGCCGATGCCAGCGGCTCTAGCGGCGGAGCGGGCCGCCTCCGAATCGTCCCACGCAACCGGCTGCGCGCCGCCGGCCGCGAGGGCATTTGCGGTGGCAATGCCGCTGGCGCCGAGGCCGAAGACGGCGACCTTCCGGCCCTCGAAGCCGCTGACGGGGATCAAGCGCTCACCGGAGTTTGAGGCTCGACAATCCGAGCAGCGCGAGCACCACGGCGATGATCCAGAAACGGATCACGATCTGCGATTCGGTCCATCCGAGATGCTCGAAATGGTGATGGATCGGCGCCATCTTGAAGACGCGCCGCCCGGTCAATCGGAACGAGACGACCTGGATCACCACCGATACCGTCTCGACGACGAAGAGCCCGCCGACCACGATCGCGACGAGCTCGTGCTTGGTTGCAACCGCAATGGAGCCGAGAAGGCCGCCAAGCGCCAGCGAGCCGGTGTCGCCCATGAAGATCGCCGCCGGCGGCGCGTTGAACCACAGGAAGCCGAGCCCGGCGCCGAGCACCGCCCCGCACAGCACAGCAAGCTCGCCGGTGCCGACGACGTAGTGGATCTGCAGATACTCGGCATAGACCGTGTTGCCGACGAGATAGGCGAAGAGCCCGAAGGTCGCGAGCGCAATCATCACCGGGACGATCGCAAGGCCGTCGAGGCCGTCGGTGAGGTTCACCGCATTGCCGAATCCGGTGATGACGAACGCCCCGAAGGGCACGAAGAACCAGCCGAGATTGACCAGAAACTCGTTGAAGAACGGGAAGGCGAGCATGCCGGAGAGGTCGTCGCTGCTCGCCTGCATGAGAAAATACGCCGCGATCGCGGCGATCGTGAATTCGAGGAAGAGCCGGGTCCGCCCCGAGAAGCCGGAATCGCTGCTCGACCGGCGGATCTTCATCACGTCGTCGTAGAAGCCGATGAGGCCGAAGGCGACGGTGACGCCGAGAACGGTCCAGAGATACGGATTGCGAAGATCCGCCCACAAGAGGGTGGAGACGATGAGCCCGGAGAGGATCATCAGCCCGCCCATCGTGGGCGTGCCCTTCTTGGTGAGGAGGTGATTGACCGGCCCGTCGGCACGGATCGGCTGGCCCTGCCCCTGGCGGACGCGAAGCGCCGAGATGATCGCGGGGCCGAACAGGAAGACGAAAAGGAGTCCGGTCAGCGCCGCCGCGCCCGTCCGGAAGGTGATGAACCTGACCACGCTGCCGCCCGGCAGATCGCTCAGCAGTTCGGCCAGAAACACCAGCATTCGCGGTTACGCCCCTTCGCGGTCGCCCTCGCCCGACTGGCAGCGATCCCGGATGGCGTTCACCACGGTCCGCATGCCGATACTGTTCGAGCCTTTCACCATGACCACATCGCCGGCGCGAAGCTCGTTCGTCAGAGCGGCCCCAAGCTCACCGGCGGTCTCGGCATAGACGCCACGACGGTCGGCGGGCAAGACATCCCACAGCGCTTTCATGCGTGGTCCGGCAAGATGCACAAGATCGATGCCGGCGCGGTGGATCGGGTCGGCAAGCGCGGCGTGGAGAGCGCGTTCCGTTCCGCCGAGCTCGAGCATGTCGCCGAGAACCGCGATCCTTCGTCCCTCCCCGCGCACCGCGGCGCGCCCGAGGACGGCGAGCGCCGCCTCCATCGAGGCCGGGTTGGCGTTGTAGCTCTCGTCGATGACGAGCGCCGACCCCGTCGGAAGCCGGCAGAGCAGCCTTTCGCCCCGGCCCGTCCCGGCGGCGAATGCGCCGAGCGCTGCGGCGGCGGCCTCGACATCGGCCTCGACGGCTTGCACCGCCGCAAGCGTGGCGAGGCTGTTGGCGACGATGTGCGCACCCGGGACACTCAGCGAATAGCGCACTCGCTCGCCGCCGACGAGCGCCTGAACCTCCGACCCGCCGGCCTCGAGCTTGGCGTCCTCGAGCCGGACGTCGGCCTCGGCGTCCTCGCCGAAGGCGACGATGTTGGGGACGCCGATCTCGCTGGCGAGCAGCGCGAGCATCTCGAAATGGCGGTTGTCGCGATTGAGGATTGCCGCACCGCCCGGCTCGATGCCGGTCAGGATCTCCGCCTTCGCCCTGGCGATATCCTCGACTGAGGAAAAGGAGCCGAGATGGGCGGCAGCGATGGTGGTGATGATCGCCGCGTGCGGTCGCACCATCTGCACCAGCGGCGCGATCTCTCCGGCGTGGTTCATGCCGATCTCGATCACTGCGTAGTCGGCGTCGGCCGGCATCCGGGCGAGCGTCAACGGAACGCCCCAGTGATTGTTGAAGGAGGCCGGCGCGGCGTGGACCTTGCCGGACGAGGACAGGGCCAACCGAAGCATGTCCTTGGTCGTGGTCTTGCCGGCGCTGCCGGTGACGGCCACGATTTGGGCGGCGGTCCGGTCACGCGCAGCGACCGCAAGCGCCGTCATCGCAGCCATCACGTCGTCGACGACCACCAACGTTCCGGTGATCCGCCCGAGTCGCGCCAGCCGATCCTGCTCGACGAAGGCCAGCGAGGCGCCGCGCGCCATAGCCGGGCCGACGAAATCATGCCCATCGAAGCGATCGCCGCGAATGGCGAGGAACGCGTCACCCGGTTCGAGCGTCCGGCTGTCGATCGAAAGGCCGGTCACCGGGCCCGGCTCGGGCCCGACCGGTCGCCCGGCAGTGACGCGGATGAGATCGTCGAGGGTCCAGAGCGGCTCGCTCACAGCGCCGCGACGGCCGCTCGAACCGTCTCGTGGTCGGAGAAATGTTGCTTCTTACCGGCAATCTCCTGACCGGTTTCATGGCCCTTGCCGGCGACACAGAGGACATCGCCCGGGCCGAGCATGGCGACCGCCTCGGCGATAGCCGTGCCCCGCCCGTCAATCTCGATCGCTTCCGGCGCGCCCTGAAGAATCTCGGCCCGGATCGCCGAAGGCTCCTCCGAGCGCGGATTGTCGTCGGTGACGATAACGATGTCGGCCGCTTTCGCGGCGGCTTCGCCCATCAGCGGTCGCTTGCCGGTGTCGCGGTCGCCGCCGGCGCCGAAAAGGGCGATGAGCCGTCCCGTCGCGATCGGGCGGAGCGCGGTTAGTGCGGCAGTCAGCGCCTCCGGCTTGTGGGCGTAGTCGACGAAGACGGTCCCCCCGCTCGGGGTCTCGGCGACCTTCTCGAGCCGCCCCTGCGCGCCCTCGAGATGCTCGATTGCCGCGACAGCAATCTCCGGGTCGATGCCGGCGGCCATCGCAAGGCCGGCCGCCATTACCGCATTGTCGGCCTGGAACGAGCCGGCCAGCGGCAGCAGCGCCTCGACGCGTCGCCCGTTGACCTCGAGCTGGAGTAGCTGGCGAAGGCCTTCGCTCTCGACCGAGCGGATACGGATGTCCTTGCCGGCGTGCCCGACCAGCATCAGCCGCGCGCCGCCGGCTTCCGCCGCGGCGATCGCCTCGACGGCAACGTCGCTGTCGGCGTTGATGACGGCGGTGCCGCTTGCCGGCAGGAGATCGCGGAACAGACGCATCTTGGCGGCGAAGTACTCCGCCGGACCGGCATGGTAGTCGAGATGGTCGCGGCCGAGATTGGTGAAGCCCGCCGCCATGAGGCGAAGCCCGTCGAGCCGGCGCTGGTCGAGGCCGTGGCTCGAAGCTTCGAGGACTGTGTGGGTCACCTCGTCCTCGGCCGCAAGCCTGTCGAGGAGACGGTGGAGGACGACCGGGTCCGGCGTCGTCAGCGATCCCGGCTCGTGACCGTTCGGCCCGGTAACACCGACGGTGCCGATACTCGCCGCCTTGTGGCCGGCGCGCTCGAACTGAGCCAACGCCGATCCCAGAGCGAGCAGGGTAACACATGCCGTCAGAAGCAGATAGCGCAAAGGTTTCATGCGGCCAGACTCCTTGTCTTCATTCATGATAGGGCGGTGCTTCAACTGAGGGGCAGCGCTCTCGCGGTGATCTCACCAGGAGAAGACCAGCTCCCGATAGGGCACCAGGCGGACACTGCCCAGCAGACCGGACGGTTTCGGCTTCTGCAGGAACAGGTTC
>CAZSXA010000110.1:0-7972 GCA_964611195.1 uncultured Bauldia sp. | reverse complement strand
ACAGCCTGTTCGCAGAGGTGTCCGCGCGAAGGTCGGCGTCGATGCGCTTGAGGCTTCGCGTCACCGCATGCATCGCGTCGGGATGGAAGGCGAGCTCGTGCTTTTCGGCCAGCGCGAAGAAGCGGATGAGGTTGACCGGGTCGCTTTCGAAGGCGTCGGGCCTTGCGAGATTGATCCGTTCGTTGTCGACGATGAAATCCTCCGTACCGCGGATCTTTCGCTGCGTCTGCTTCCGCCGGCCGATCAGCCGGTTGAACTTCGGCACGACCTTGACGTGATGCTCCTCGAGCTCGGCGCAGAAGATGCGGGTGAGGTCGCCGACATCCTTCGCCACGAGGAAGTAGTGCTTCATGAAGCGCTCGACGTCCTTGAGGCCGGGATGGTCGGTGTAGCCGAGCCGGACCGCCATATCGCGCTGGTGCTCGAAGAGGAGCCGCTCCTCCGCGCGCCCGGTCATGAAATGGAGGTGGCAGCGGATCGCCCAGAGGAAATCCTCGGCCTTGAGGAAGCGCTTCAGCTCGCCGCGTGAGAATACGCCGGCCTTCACCAGGGCGTCGGTCGAGTCGGTGCGGAAGACGTATTTGGCGATCCAGAACAGGGTCTGGAGATCGCGGAGGCCGCCCTTGCTCTCCTTGATGTTGGGCTCGACGAGATAGCGCGAGCCGCCATGCTTCTGATGGCGCTCGTCGCGCTCGGCGAGCTTTTCGGCAACGAACTCCGAAGCGGTGTTGCGGACAACCTCGGCATCGAAGCGCCGGATGAGATCGTGAACCAGGCCGGGCTCGCCGGCGAGGTAGCGCGACTCAAGGATCGCAGTGCGGATCGTCAGGTCGCCGCGCGCCAGCTTGATGCACTCGTCGACCGTCCGCGTCGCATGGCCGACTTTGAAGCCGAGGTCCCACAGGACATAGAGGAGGTATTCGACGATCTTGCGGAAATGCTGCTTCGGCTTTCCGGGCGAGATGAAGAGAAGGTCGATGTCGGAGCCGGGGGCCAGCGTGCCGCGGCCATAGCCGCCGGTGGCGGTGACAGCGAGCGCGGATGCGTCGGCCTCGCGCCGCGGCGAGTCCACCATCTTGTAGGCGAAGTCGAGGATGGCGACGATCAGGCCGTCCTGAAGGGCCGAGATCCGCTTCGCGCAATAGGTTCCGCTGCCGTCGTCGAGAAGCAGTCGCTCGGCTTCAGCGCGGCCGGTATCGGAGACATGCCGAAGGTGGTCGACCGCTGTCTGGCGCGCCGCGTCGCGGTCATCGCCGGCGGCTTCGGCGATGTCGAGAAGCGCGCGCCGGAGCGCCTCGGCGTCGGCAAGGGGGGTCTCGACTGGGGTCTTGCGCATGAATCAACTCAGGAATTCGGCCGGGACGGACCCTAGCCCGCTTCGGGTGAATGTGCCATTGCCAGTCCACGGGAACGCATCGGAACCGGAGATGAGCGGCGACAACGGCGCCACGGATCGGCGAAGCGCGACCTTGTCGGGCGGACAGGCGGCCGGTGTCAAACCGGCCTGGTGGACGCTTCGGATATGGATCGGGATCACGCTGCGCGTCTGGCTGCCGATGTGGGCGCGCCATCGCTTCCGGGTTTCGCCGTCGCGGCTGCATAATCTGCTCGGTGTGATCGTGGTCGGGCTGTTCACTGGATGTGCGGCCCTTCTTCAACATCTCCGCTTCGCCCGGCGGGTCGCCGCCGAGACGATACCGCCGCCGATCTTCATCATCGGCCATTGGCGCTCCGGCACGACCTTCCTTCACGAGCTGCTGGCGACGGACACCATCCTCGTCACGCCGACCTATCTGGAATGCTTCGCCACCGACCACTTCCTGCAGTGGGGAGGCCTGCTCCGGCACATCGAGCCGCTCGCGCCGAAGAAGCGGCCGATGGACGACGTCGATGTCGGTTTCGATCGGCCGCAGGAGGACGAGTTCGGCCTGCTCGCCACCGGCGCACCCTCGCCCTACGAATTCATGCTGTTTCCCCGCGACTATCCGGACCGCGTGCCGCATCTCGATATCGCCGCCGAGCCGGCTTCGGCCATCGCTCGATGGCAGCATGCGATGCGGACGATCATGCAGCGTGTGGTCTTCGCGCGCCGCCGCGCCGGCGGGCTGCCGGACGGCGGCCGCATGCTGCTGAAGTCGCCGACACACACGGCCCGCATCGGCGTTTTGCGCGAGATGTTCCCGGACGCCAAATTCGTCCACGTCGTGCGGAGCCCGTTCGATCTCTTCCGGTCGAGCGTCCGGCTATGGAGCGAGATGGCCGACAGCCAGGGTCTTCAGAAGCCGCGCTTCGGCGAGCGCGACGAGGCGCTGACGCCTTTCATCAACGCCACGGCGCGGCAACTCTACGGTCGGTTCGATGAGGACGCCGCCGCGGTGCCCGCCGCGGATTGGGCGGAGGTGCGCTATGAGGACCTGGTCGCCGATCCGGTCGGCTGCGTCACGGCCGTCCGGACCAAGCTCGGCATGTCGCCGCCGGACCGTGCCGCGCTTGAGGCGCATCTCGGGTCAGTTCGTGGGCATCGCCGCAACCCGCATCGGCTCGATGACGACACCGCGACGATGATCCGCCGCGAATGGCAGTGGTATTTCGATCGCTTCGGCTACGACGTGGCCGGCTAGGTTCGCTTGCCGAGCGCCCGGATCCGCGTGCCCGCCAGCGGCCCGCCGAAGAGCGCCGAGAACAGGCACACATCGAAAAGGCCGGCGAGCAGCGGTACGGCGCCGATGACGATCAGCACGATGCCGGCGGCTTCACCGATGATGATGCCGATCGCGATCAGGGCGATGCCGGCAAGAACGCGGGTGAGGCGGCCGGCGCTGCTGGCCATGAATTGACCGAAGGACGATGAAGCGAAGTTCATGTCGGATTCCTCAATGTTGCGATCCTTGAGATGAACGCCGCCGGACTCGGCTTCGCCTTGACCCTGATCAATCAGGAATCGGCCAGCCGCTTCAGCCTGTACAACAGTTCGAGAGCTTCGCGCGGAGAGAGGTCGTCGGGCGTGATGTCGGCAAGCGCGCTGCGCAGCGCGTCGTCCTCTTCTGCGGCGTCCGCCTGCGCGGCGGCGGAGAAGAGCGGCAGATCGTCGATCAGCCGTGTCGCCGCGTTGGCGCGATCGCTCGCCTCGAGCTGATCGAGGACGGCGCGGGCCCGCGCCACGACCGCCTTGGGGAGGCCCGCAAGTCGGGCCACCTGGACGCCATAGGAGCGGTCAGCGGCGCCGGCGACGATGCGGTGGAGGAAGGCGACCTCGCCTTTCCACTCCTTGACCTCGACCGTTGCGTTGTGGAGGCCGTCCAGCCGTTCGGCGAGCGCGGTCAGTTCGTGGAAATGCGTTGCGAACAGCGCCCGGCAGCGATTGATGTCGTGGAGATGCTCGACGGTCGCCCAGGCGATCGAGAGGCCGTCAAAGGTCGCCGTACCGCGCCCGATCTCGTCGAGGATGACGAGCGCCCGCTCGCCCGCCTGATTGAGGATGGCGGCAGTCTCGACCATCTCGACCATGAAGGTCGAGCGGCCACGGGCAAGGTCGTCGGCCGCGCCCACGCGAGAGAACAAGCGGTCGACGATCCCGATATGCGCTGCCGCCGCCGGCACGAAGGAGCCCATCTGCGCCAGCACCGCGATCAGCGCGTTCTGACGGAGGAAGGTCGACTTGCCTGCCATGTTCGGACCGGTGACCAGCCAGATCCGGCCCGGCTTGCCGGCTCCGGCGCCGAGGTCGCAGTCATTGGCGACGAACGGTTCGCCCGACCGTTTGAGCGCCGCCTCGACCACCGGGTGACGTCCGTCGACGACGCGGAATCCCGTCGAGTCGTCGAGCGTCGGGCGGCACCATCGCTGTGTCGCCGTGAGCTCGGCGAGGGCCGCGGTCACGTCGATCACCGCAATCGCGTTCGCGACCGCACGCAGCGTGTCGGCTTCGGCGACGACGCGCTCGCGCATTTCGGCAAACAGCGCGAGCTCGATGGCGAGCGCACGGTCGCCGGCTTCGGCGATCGCCGTCGCCAGATCGGCGAGGCGGGGCGTCGTGAAACGGAGCGAGCCCGACATCGTCTGGCGGTGGATGAACTGCTCGGACAGCGGCGGCTGGAGCAGCTTCTCG
Organism: uncultured Bauldia sp.; assembly: GCA_964611195.1. Lineage (GTDB taxonomy): Bacteria > Pseudomonadota > Alphaproteobacteria > Rhizobiales > Kaistiaceae > JADLGL01. The sequence goes on along the minus strand of CAZSXA010000110.1, from coordinate 3,864 downwards.
CCGGGTCCGGCACCGACCTCGATGAAATAGCCGAGGACGTTGTTGTGCTTGATGCGAAGACCGCGAAGGCCGGTCACCTCGGCATATTCGGCCTGAAGGGCGGCGATCACCTTGCGGCTCTCCGTCGCCAGCGACCGCGCCTCGTCGAGCCCGGTATCGGCGCCGGCGCGAATGAGACCGCCATCCCGGGTAAGCAGCGGCAATTCGTCGGCAAGTGTCTCGTCGAGTCGTTTGAGGAGGTCCCCCGGCGCGCTCGCCAGCACCGCCGTCGCAGCCGCGATCTCGGCCGGGGCGTCCTCCATGCCGTTCGCCGCGGCAAGCGCCTGCCCCGCCTTCAGCCCGTCGCGAACCGTTGCGAGGTCGCGCGGTCCACCGCGATCGAGCGACAGGCGCGAGACGGCACGCGCGATATCCGGCGCTGCTTCCAGTACGGCGCGAAGCTTCGATCGAGGGCCGCTCCGTTCTGCGAGGAATGCGACGGCGTCGAGCCGCTCGCCGATGATTGCCGCATCGGTCGACGGGCTTGCCAGCCGCGCCGCCAGTAGCCGGGATCCGGCGCCGGTCACCGTCCGGTCGATCGTGCCGAGAAGGCTGCCGCGCCGGTCGCCGGACAAGGTCGACGTCAGCTCCAGATTGGCGCGCGTCGCAGCGTCGATCTGCATGATCTCCGCCGGCTCCTCGCGCACCGGTGGCGCTAGCGCCGGCATCACGCCCTTCTGCGTCCGCTCGACATAGGAGAGCGCGGCGGCCGCCGCGGCGAGCTCGATATCGCCGAAGGAGCCGAAGGCATCGACCGATGCGACGCCGAAAGCCTCGGCAATCCGCGACGCCGCCGTCGACTGGTCGAACACGGCCGCTGGGAGGGGCGACGTCTCGAAGGACCTGAGGATCGGCCCAAGTTCATCGTCGCCGGTGAGGCGGTCTGGCACGATCACCTCGCGGGCGTCGATCCGCGCGAGGTCAGCCGCGATCGACGCGCGGTCGGTCGGGAACACGGTGAATGCCCCGGTCGAGATGTCGATGACGGCGATCGCCGCGGCGCCGTCGCGGCCCATCGCCAGCGCCGCCAGCGCGTTGCCGGCGCGCGCGTCGAGGAGTGATTCTTCCGTCAGCGTGCCGGGCGTCACCAGACGAATGACCTCACGACGGACAACGGATTTGGCGCCGCGCTTCTTCGCTTCCTCCGGCGGCTCGGTCTGGTCGCAGACGGCAACGCGATGGCCGGCTGCGATGAGCTTGCGGAGGTAGTCATCGGCCGTCCGCACCGGCACGCCGCACATCGGGATGTCTTCGCCGAGGTGCTTGCCGCGCCGGGTGAGGGCGATGCCGAGCGACGCCGACGCCACCTCCGCGTCGTCGAAGAAGAGCTCGTAGAAATCGCCCATCCGGTAGAACAGGAGGCAGCCGGGATTGGCCTCCTTGATCTCCAGATACTGCGCCATCATCGGCGTCGGCTGATGGTTGGGGCTGGGCGCGTCCATTGCGCGGTGAAGCTAGCGGGCGGAGCCGCCGGGTGTCACGCGACTAGGCGGATCAGGACCGCGAGTTCCACCGCTGCGAACAGGGTTCCGAAGATCAGCTTGTTGTTCCGCGCCAGCCATGGCGGCAGGAAGATGTCGAAGCCGACCGCCCGTTCGTCGGCGTAGCGCTCGGCGACACTGGTAAGCGGACAGCGCATGCGGTTGACGAAGAGGATGAGGCACTCGATCCACACCAGCCCCGAAAGCCATAGCGCGGCGCTGAGATTGTCGGCGGCGAGCGCGATCGGGATGGCAAGGATCGCGGCGGCGAAGACGACCCAGAAGAAGGTGTGGACGAGCCGGATCCGCAGGAGGACCAGGTCGGCGTCCCGGGATCGCGCCGCCTCGTTCATCAGCTTGCCGCCGACACCCGCCGCAGCGTGAGATTGACACGCGCCCCCGCCGGCAGGTCGAGCCCCACCGGGCCGGTCCCGAGATAGATGCGGTCGACGCCGTGATAGGCGAGCCGGTCGTCCCCGGCGAGGACGACGACATCGCCCGAGCGGAGCCGGAACGAGCGGGTCGGGCCCTTGCGCGTCGGCCCGCCGATGCGGAACCGGCACTCGTCGCCGAGCGACACGGAGACGACGGGGGCGCCGAAGTCCTTCTCGTCCTCGTCGCGATGAAGGCCCATCCGGGCATCGGCGGCATAGACGTTGATGAGGCAGGCTTCGGCGGGCGCCGGGTAGTCGGCGAAGCGCTCCCAGAGCGCGGCTATCGGCGCCGGCATCGGCGGCCAGGGGGCGCCGGTCTCGGGGTGATGGTCCTGATAGCGATAGCCGTCGATATCCGAGACCCAGCCGAGTGGGCCGCAATTGGTCATGCGCACCGAGAACGGTTTTCCGGTGCGCGGCATCCGCGGCGTGAACGGCGGCGCGGCGCGCATCACCTCGGCGACGGCTTCGGCCAATCCTTGCTGATCGTCCCGATCGAGTGCGCCTGCCCGCAGGAAACGATTGGGCTCGGCGGGTTCGTCGATGCCGAAAAGGCTCACTTCGCGGCAGGCGGCGGCTCCTCCGCGGCCTTATCGGGCGCGGCCCCGGCGCTGTCCTCGAAATCGGAGAAGAGATACTCGCCCGTACCCCAGGCGACGATGCCGACCCGGCCGCTGCCCATCCCTTCGATACCGCCGAGCAGCGCGACCACCTCGCCATTGACGAGCAGCGTGATCTGGTCGCCATCCTCGGCAATGGTCAGCTCGTTGACGCCGGGCCGGATCGCATCGCTCGTGGCCGACGTGATCGTTTCGACGCCGTCGAGATCGCGGCGATAGAGCGTGATGCGGTTATCCGATCGCAGCATGAACATGTAGTAGAAGGTCGAGCCGTCATCCTGCTCGCTGAACGCATAGAGTACGCCGGCATTCGAGGTCGACGTCGTCTGCAGCAACTCCACCGAGGCGGTGATCGTCCGGCTGCCGAGCGAGGAGTCCGGGCTCGTTGACCAGACATAACGAATCGATGCCGGGTCGGCCTTGTTCTCCATGTGGTAGCCGCCGGGCGTTATGGTCAGCTGCCACGGCTCGGTGAAGCCCTCGAAGAGGTCGGTAAGTGGCCCAAGCCGGGCGTCCTGCGCGGCTGCGGGCAGGACGAGCCCGGCGACAAGCGCCAGCACGACGGCCATCCGCGCCCTTGCCCTTGAGATCCGCTCGTCCATTCCCACCTGTTCCGACCGATGCGATTTCGGCGCACTAAGGCACAACTCGGCAGCTCATGCCAACTGCCTGTGGGCGCCGGCCGGCACGGGCTCCACATTCGCCGCGAAGCTGTGCTTGCGGGCCTAAAACGCCCTTCTTATATACGCCCGTGACACGCCGCGAAGGCAGGTTGAGTAACGGCAATCAGAGGCCGGGGATCGCGGGGTCTCGGGCGATTTGGCCAATTGCCGGCCAAACGACCGGATGGAGCGGGGGCCGTATGGGCCTGCTCGTGCGATCCGCCAGATGGAGATAGAGACTGATGGCTAAAGTAATCGGCATTGACCTTGGAACGACCAACTCCTGCGTCGCAGTGATGGACGGCAAGGATGCCAAGGTGATCGAGAATGCGGAGGGGGCGCGGACCACCCCTTCGATCGTGGCGTTTACCGATGACGGCGAACGCCTGGTCGGCCAGCCGGCGAAGCGCCAGGCGGTGACCAATCCCGAGGGAACGATCTTCGCGGTGAAGCGCCTGATCGGCCGCCGCTACGAGGATCCGACCGTCGAGAAGGACAAGAAGCTCGTTCCCTACGAGATCGTCAAAGCCGACAATGGCGATGCCTGGGTCCGGGCCAAGAACGAGAACTATTCCCCCTCTCAGATCTCCGCCTTCACCCTGCAGAAGATGAAGGAGACCGCCGAGGC
>CAZSXA010000109.1:0-8011 GCA_964611195.1 uncultured Bauldia sp. | reverse complement strand
CCATTCGCTCGCCGACAAGCCGTCTCTTCAGTCGGGGGTTCCTGATCGTGACGCCCGGCATCACGATCCGCGACCGACTTCGGGTTCTCCTGCCCAGCGAGCCGGACAACTACTGCCAGACACGGGAACTGATTCCGCCTGATCTCCAGCCCGAGATCGCCAAGGCCAAGATCGTCGTCACCAACTACCACGCCTTCAAGCGCCGAGAGACGCTCGAGCTCTCAAAGGTCGGCCGATCCCTGCTCCAGGGCCGAGACCAGCCGCCGCAGACGATCGAGACGGAAGGTCAGATGCTCCAGCGTGCCTGCGGCGAGCTCCTGCCCATCCGCAACGTCGTCGTCATCAACGACGAGAGTCACCACTGCTATCGTCACAAGCAAGGCGACGAAGGTGAGGACCTGAAGGGCGAGGAGAAAGCCGAGGCCGAGGAGAACAACGAAGCCGCGCGGCTCTGGATCAACGGCATCGAGGCACTCAAGCGCAAGACAGGCGTCCGAGCGGTCTACGATCTTTCGGCGACGCCGTTCTTCCTTAGAGGGTCCGGGTACGCCGAAGGAACGCTCTTCCCGTGGACGGTGAGCGACTTCTCGCTGATGGATGCGATCGAAAGCGGCATCGTGAAGCTGCCGCGAGTGCCAGTTGCGGACAACCTCCCGACCGGCGACATGCCGATCTACCGTAACCTCTGGGAACACATCGGCAAGAAGATGCCGAAGAAGGGGCGAGGAAAGTCAGGCGTCCTCGACCCTCACGACATGCATCCCATGCTGCAGACCGCCCTCAACATGCTGTACAGCCATTACGCCGAAACGTTCGAGCTATGGGACAAGGCCGGGCTGGCGACCCCGCCGGTCTTCATTGTCGTCTGCAACAACACCTCGACGTCGAAGCTCGTCTACGAATGGATCGCCGGCTGGGACCGCGATGATGACCACGGCGAGCGGCAGCACATCCACGACGGCCACCTCGAACTCTTCCGCAATTATGATCGCTACGGCAATCGTCTCGCCAGACCGAACACGATCCTGATCGACTCGACCCAGCTCGAGTCGGGCGAGGCATTGGATCCGGCGTTCCGCGATGCAGCCGGCCCCGAGATCGAGCAGTTCAAGCGCGAGCTCGCCCATCGCTCGGGCGCGGACGCCGCTCAGTCTGTCTCGGATGCCGAGCTGCTCCGGGAAGTGATGAACACGGTCGGCAAGGTCGGCCGGCTCGGCGAGCAGGTCCGCTGCGTCGTCTCGGTCTCGATGCTGACCGAAGGGTGGGACGTCAACACGGTCACGCACATCGTCGGCGTCCGGGCATTCGGCACCCAGCTCCTCTGCGAGCAGGTCGTCGGCCGGGCTCTGCGACGCCAGTCATACGAGCTCAATGAAGACGACCTATTCGATCCCGAATACGCCGATATTCTCGGTATCCCGTTCGACTTCGCTGCCACCCCGGTGGTCGTCAAGCCGCGCGTCCCCAAGGTCACCACGCGCGTTCACGCGGTCCGCGAGCGGGACCTTCTTGAGATCACCTTCCCCCGGGTCGAGGGCTACCGGGTCGAGCTGCCCGACGAGCGGCTGGTGGCGACCTTCAACGAAGACTCCCGGCTGGAACTGACGCCGGAGCTGGTCGGCCCATGCCGCGTCCTCCTCGAGGGCATCGTCGGCGAGGGAGTCGAGATCAGCCCGGACAATCTCGAGGAGATGCGCCCTAGCTCGATGTCCTATCACCTCGCGAAACACCTCCTCTACTCGCGCTTCCGCGATCCGGGCGAGGAGCCGCCGCTTCACCTCTTCGGTCAGATCCAGCGGGTCGTTCGCCAGTGGCTCGAAGGCGGCTACCTCGTCTGCAAGGGCGGCACGCTGAAGGCCATGGTCACCTACCAGGAGATCGCCGAGAAGGCGGCAGAGCGCATCTACATGGCTTGCTATCGCTCGCAGGAAGGCGAGCAGCGGATCAAGGCGATCCTCGATGCCTTCAATCCGAGCGGCTCCAGCCGGCATGTCGGCTTCTCCACGAGCAAGCCCGTCTACCGGACCGATGAACGCAAGTGTCACGTGAACGCAGTTGTACTCGACAGCGAATGGGAGGCCGAGCTTGCGCGCGTGCTGGAGAGCCACCCGGCTGTTCTCAGCTACGTCAAGAACCAGGGCATGCAGTTCGAGATCCCTTATCGCGACGGCTCTGTGCCTCGCCGCTACGTGCCGGACTTCGTCGTCCGCCTGAACACCGGCGCAGGCGCGGATCCGCTCAACCTGGTTCTGGAGACCAAGGGCTATCGGCGCGGCGATGCGCAGCTCAAGGCCGAGACGATGCGAACGATGTGGGTGCCGGGCGTCAACAATCTCGGCAGCTTCGGCCGGTGGCATTTCGCCGAGTTCACGGACGTTTTCGAGATCGAGGAAGAGTTTGGCCGGTTGGTGGAACAACTGACCGAAGAATTCGCAATGGCATAGGGGGAGATCGTGGGGGCAGCGTCAGAGCAATATTGTTTGGGGATGGGCGAAGCGTGAGCCGCATCTACGTCCCGACCCGCGGCCCGGAGGACTGGCAGCGGCTGCTTGCTGATCCCGAGCTTCATTGGCGCGAGGGATACTCGGCGATGTCGCTCGCGCAGTCGTGGGAAGCGGCGCACGGCCTGCCCGCGGAGATCGCCGCCTTGTTCCGCCGCGACGGCATTGAGCCGGAACTGCTTCTGGCGCTTCCCGAGCATCAGGTGCCGCTGCCGGGCGCGCGACGCGGGGCAAGCCAGTGCGATGTGTTCGCGCTGATCCGTGCCGGCGATCACACCGTTGCCGCAGCGATCGAGGGCAAGGTCGACGAGTCGTTCGGCCCGCTTCTAGGCGACTGGCGGCGGGGTGCTTCACCGGGTAAGCAAGAGCGCCTCGCTTTCATCGCCGACCTTCTCGGTCTGACGCTGCCGCTTCCGGACGACGTCCACTACCAGCTGCTCCACCGCACCGCCGCGGCAGTGATCGAGGCCAGGCGGTTCAAGACCGACGAGGCGGCGATGATCGTCCACTCCTTCTCGCCGACGAAGAAATGGTTCGATGCGTTCGAGCGGTTCGTGGGGCTGTTCGGGAAACAGGCCAATCGAGGAGGGGACATCATCGCCCTCTCAGGTCACCCTCCGGTGAATGTCGGTTGGGCAACCCCTCATGCTGGAGTTCTCCAAACGTCTCCGCCTCTACACGGCCGGCCGCCTGAAGGGGAGAAGATGTGAGCATTGAGACCAGTGTTGCCTCCCGGGAGGGCCTGACGGCCCGGGTCGGCGCCTTCCTGAAACGCGCCGGCCCGTCGCTCAAGCGACCAGCGGTGAGCGACCGTTTGGACCCAGAGCGCGTCCTTCAAACGCTTCGCGACCTCCATCCCATTCTGGCCAACGCAAGGCGAGCGGGCGCTTTCGCAAATCCATGGGCTGTGGCGGGTCTGAGCCGGAACGAAGTTCGCACGGCAGCGGTGCTGGCTTGGTTCCTTCATCCGCTTGAGTCGCACGGGGCTGGAGATAGCTTCCTGCAAAGCCTGTGGCGTGAGATCGACGGGCGTTCCAAAGCCGGTTTCGACCTGATTGCGCCTTCCCGCACACTCACCGAAGTCCATCCCATGGGGGACAGCGAAAGTAGAGTGGACGTCGTCTTGGAAGGGCGTAACTTCGTTGTCTTCCTCGAAGTAAAGATCGACGCGCCTGAGGGAAAGGATCAGCTTCGCCGATACACAAACGCGGCGCTCCTCTCCGGAAAGAAGCATCGAGCGGTTCTGTTCCTCGACAACTCGACCGCGGCGGTCCCGTCAGGATGTATAGGGCTCACGTGGAAGAATGTTGCCGGATCCCTTCGACAAGCCGGTCGAGAACTAGGGGGCGACAGTTTCGCTGCGCGGCTTGCTAGTTTGTTCGCCGACCATGTGTCGCATTTGTGAAGGTAAGACGAATGGATGATGCCGAACTCGACATGTTCATCGTAGAGAATCTGGCTGACCTCGACGCCACCGCTAAGCGGATTTACGGGGTAGAGCGGCGAGTGTGGGGCGACTTGGCTGATGCATTATCATCCGCGGCGAAAAAATCTGGTTGGATTGGCGACTTCGATCACGACGATGACATCGTGATGTTACCAAAGGACTGGATCTCACGAGGAGAACGGCAAGCTTGGTTTGACGTGTCCTGGGGACCAGACGACACAGGCGACGGCGTCGGAAATGAACCATGGTTCGAGCTTTCGCGCTATTGTGGCGTGGGGGGAGGGCGCCTCTGTATATGGTTGAACTGGAAGGGAGTGTCCGCAAAGGCTTGGAAGCCGCTTGTACGCTCGGCTGCGACGGAGCTCCAGGCTATGGGCTTCGAGCTGGATCGGCGGGCGACCCCTTACACAGACTGCACTCTCGATCTGGCCACTGTGGCAAGGGGGCTCGAAGACAACAACCTCGATGAAGCCTTGAACGCCGCGAGAGATGGCTTTGAACGGACCGTCAAGGCCAGCGTGCTCTTGGGCAAGTTGCTCCAGAAGGCGAGGTCCGCCTGATGGCCCGCCGCTCATCCGCCTCCAAGTCCCCGAAACAGGTCGAAGCCCTTGTCCATGATGAGGCGACGCGGCGGAATATCCCGACGGCGGAACTGCAGTCGCTCGCCGAGCGGGCCGAGGAGGAGAAGCCGCTCGAGCCGACGCACTATACTAGGCAGCGGCCGCTGGCGGAGGGCGAAGCGCGCGACCGCGACCCGGATCTCGACCCGCAGATCGTGTGGAACGGCGTCCGCATCCGCCTGACGCCAGATCAGGTGAAGCGGCTGCAGGAAGAGGGCGAGGTCGAGATCGGCGACGCGCAGCTCGTCTGGCGCGGCAAGGACCGGCAGGACTGGTCGGACCTCGTGGTCCAGGCGCCGCCGCTCTACATCCAGGAGAAGGTCCACCCCAAGGCGATCATCGACGATCTCGTCCGCCGCTCGAAGGAGAACGCGGCAGCAAGCGATGACGCGCCCGATTTGTTCGGCGATTTCAACGGCCTCGATCCGGAGCAGAAGCTGGAATTCTACAGCCACGACCAGCACTGGTCGAACCGGATGATCCTCGGCGACAGCCTCTTGGTGATGGCGAGCCTTGCCGAGCGCGAGGGCCTTCGCGGCAAGGTGCAGTGCATCTACATCGACCCACCTTACGGCATCAAATTCAATTCCAACTGGCAGGTCTCGACAGCATCGCGCGACGTCAAGGACGGCAAGCAGACAGACATCAGCCGCGAGCCAGAGCAGGTGAAGGCTTTCCGCGACACCTGGAAGGACGGCATCCACTCATACCTCACCTATCTCCGCGACCGGCTGACGGTGGCGCGCGAACTCCTCACCGAGTCCGGGTCGGTCTTCGTCCAGATTGGCGACGAGAACGTCCACCGCGTGCGCGCAGTGATGGACGAGGTGTTTGGGGCGGAAGGCTTTATCAGCGAGATCACGGCGACCAAAACCGGAGGTCAGACAGCTGAGTTCATTGCCGGAGTCGCCGACTATGTACTTTGGTATGCGCGGAACAAAACGGAACTGAAATTTAGAAGACCGCTGTTCTTGAAAGAATATGGCGGAGAGGCTGCAGACAAGTACAGGCTTGCTGAGCTTTCAACCGGGGAACGGATACCTGCTGCAAAAGTCTCTGATTCTCTGCTCAGTAGTCCTGATACACGGATCTTCCGAAAGGACACCATAACCAGCCAGCGGCCACCGGGGAACTTTCCGGTTAGCTTTCGAGGGCGGTCCATTACGCCGAGAACAAACTACTGGAAGACCCACCTCGCGGGAATGAAGCGCCTCGCCTACGCAAACCGTCTCGATCGCGAGGGTCAGGGCCTTGCCTATATCAGGTATTTGGCCGATTTTCCTGCGTTCGAGCGAGGTAACGTTTGGACGGACATAGGAGGCGTTCAGAGCCGCTCCGATCCGAAGATCTATGTGGTTCAGAGCAACACGGTGCTTGTACAACGCTGCCTCCTCATGGCCACCGACCCCGGCGATCTCGTGCTCGACCCGACCTGCGGCTCCGGCACGACGGCGACCGTCGCCGAGCAATGGGGCAGGCGCTGGATCACCATCGATACCTCCCGCGTTGCACTGGCGCTCGCCCGCGCCCGCATCATGGGGGCGCGCTATCCGTACTACCTCCTCGCCGACACGCCGGACGGCCGCCGGAAGGAAGGCGAGGTCACCGGCAAGCCGCCCTCCGACGCGCTAACGCATGGCGATCTCCGCCAGGGCTTCGTCTATGAGCGCGCGCCGCACATCACACTGAAGTCGATCGCCAACAACGCCGAAATCGACGTCATCTGGGAGAGCTATCAGGAGAAGCTCGAACCGCTCCGCACCGAACTCAATGAGGCGCTCAGTCGGGTTCCCCGACCGGAGGGAGGCGAGGGCGAACGCCCGCCGGCCGGTCAGGCCGCCCCCGCGGAGGCGTCGGCGAAGCCGACGGCCGCGAGCGAATACGAATGGGAGGAGTGGGAGATCCCGCGCGAGGCCGGCGACGACTGGCCCGAACCGGCGAAGGCTGCCCATGCCGGATGGTGGCGGCTCCGCATCGCGCGGCAGAAGGAGATCGACGACTCGATCGCCAAGGCCGCCGACGTCGAGCTCCTCTACGACCGCCCCTATGAGGACAAGAACCGCGTCCGCGTCGCCGGGCCGTTCACGGTCGAGAGCCTCTCGCCGCATCGCGTCGTTCCCGCCGACGAAGCCGAGCTCCTCCACGACGTCGAGGCCGCCGAAGGCAAGCGCGCCCGTTCCAAGGCGGTGTCGCCGAAGACCGACTTCGCCGAGCTGGTGCTGGAGCATCTCCGCACCGCCGGCATCCAGCAAAGCGAGAAGGGCGGCGCGATCCACTTCAACGCGCTGCAGCCCTGGCCGGGCAACTATGTCGGCGCCGAGGGCACCTTCACCGAGGGCGGCACCGAGCGCCGCGCCGCGATCTTCATCGGCCCGGAGTTGGGCACCGTCACCCGCGCCGATCTCGTCGCCGCCGCGCGCGAGGCGAGCGATGCCCGCTTCGACGTCCTCATCGCCTGCGCCTTTTCCTTCGACGCGCATTCCTCCGAACTCACCAAGCTCGGCCCGCTGTCGATCCTCCGCGCGCGGATGAACCCCGACCTCCACATGGCGGAGGACCTCAAGAACACCGGCAAGGGCAATCTCTTCGTCGTCTTCGGCGAGCCGGACATCGACATCCATGACGATGGCGACGGCACGATCAGCGTCGAGGTGAAGGGCGTCGACGTGTTCGACCCCAACACCGGCGACATCCGCTCCAGCGATACCGAGTCGATCGCCGCGTGGTTCGTCGACACCGATTACGACGAGGAGAACTTCTTCGTCCGCCACGCCTATTTCCTCGGCGGCAAGGGCGGGAAGGGCGTGCCGGACAACGACCCCTACAAGGCGCTGAAGACCTCGCTCAAGGCCGAGATCGACGAGGATGCCTGGGCGACGCTCCACCGCGCCCGCTCACGTCCCTTCGCACGGCCGGCGACAAGACGGATCGCGGTGAAGGTGATCAACCACTTCGGCGACGAAGTGATGAAGGTGTTTGGGGTTTGAGGAGTACTGTCGGTAGCGTATAAGCACAGCTGTACAACCGAATGGGAGGCGTCGGTGTTCAAGGGGAGGATCGCACTAACTGCAATCACGGTATCCATTGTCGTCGGGGGAGCGAGCGCCCAGGATGGGGCCGTGGAGGTTCCAATGCGCGTGCATCTCGTCGCCGAAGACGACCTTTGTCCTGGCTTGGCGCCATTCGAAAACTGCTTGAAGGTCGGAAGAGACGCGACCCCATTCAACGTTTTCGACAGCATGATCGCTGGATCCCGCAACGTATCCGTTGTGTTGCGTCCAATCGACGAAATCGCATTCGGCGAAGCACAGGTTGTCGATTTATCAGATTTCGTCGGCTTTCGACTGTCAGTGCGTGATAACTATCTCCGGGGTGGAGCGGACCTCGCAGCAGTATTCATTTTTGACCTTGACGACTCGAAGTCGGTGAACGTGTATTTTAAT
>CAZSXA010000108.1:0-8058 GCA_964611195.1 uncultured Bauldia sp. | reverse complement strand
GATTTCGAAGCTTACCTCGGCGCGCTCAACAGCCCGGACCTGTGCTTGACGGCGGAGACGTTCACCGAGAACGAACTCGACTGGCGGCTCATAACAGTTCGGCACCGCAGCGAGCCCGGTCCGCTGTGGGCCGTGCCGCATGACGAGGAGGATGAGGCCTTTGCCGGAGCCCTCTACGCCGTGCAACGCTATGGCGGCGCCGCCGTGATCGTCGAGAACGGGGAGCAACGGCTCGTCGGCGGCTTCGATCCGAACCATCTCTTCGCGACGACGGACAGCGCAGCCGAGACCTGCGAAACCGTCGGCACTCTCTCTCCTCGATATGTCGAGGCCTTCCTGCGCGCCTGGAATCCGGCCTTCCCCGTGATAGGCCTGCATTCGAACTGGGACGGCCACAACGAGGCGGGCGGGCTCGGCACGATCTCGGTCTATCGCGACGATGACAAAATGCGACCGTTTCCAAGCGAGGCGGCCACGGACCGCTTCGCCGACGAAGACACGGTGGCCATGCTCGTTGGCCGAGAACTGCCGGAAGACAACGCCAATTCCGCGGCCGCGGTGTCCTGGCTGAACGCGCGGGGTGTCCATGTGATCTTCCGGCACGTGACGGAAGAGAACAACGGCTGCACGCTTGCGGACTATCTTACGCTCAATGAGTTGGGCTTCTACATCAACCTCGAGGTCGAACGGGGCGACTTCGACACGCAGCCTCAACTGATCGACCGCGCAATTGAGTTTCTCGAATCGGCGGCCTTCACCGGTTTGCTGTAGCCGGGACAACGGCGCGCCCCCCGTTCCACGCAAACGCCGACGGATCGCGTATCGCCAGATCGGCGAGGAACAGAACCAGCGCAGCCAACAACCACCAGCGCCGTTCAGGTAGCAATGACCACGCCGTGCCGACGTTGAGGACCGTGGCCAGATCGGTGACGACTTCGCCGCCGGTCGCGGTCGTCAATGCCGCGACGTCAATCGGCGCCCGGCCGTAATCGTCACGCGCGGGATAGGACGCATGGATGCCGACTTCAGCATGACCGCGCTCGGCGACAACCTCGAAGAGCGAGAGGCCGACCGGGAGCGGAAACGTGGCGCGGTACCGACCGACGGCGGTCTCCCGCATCAGCGCAGCGGCGCCGAAGTCATCGGAGGGCAGCGCTACAACCCGGGCGCCCGACACCGGCTCCCCGTTCTCATCGATGACGTCAGCGACGAGAATGGCCTCGTCTCCACGCCTTTGGATCGTGACATGAAGGCCGGGTCCGCGTGTGACCGGAAGCGCGTCCCGGATCGCCTGCCCCCACAAGAGCGGATAGCGTGGCAACTCATTCCAGCGCGCCGTACCCGCGCCGATGCCATGGGCGGCAAAAGCCACGACCTCGCCATTGCCGTAGCGCCACGTAGCGAGCAGCGGCACCTCCTCGCCGTCGGCATTCGTCAAAGCGAGATGAAGATCGGCAGCCGGCTTGGCGGTAGTCTCGACGAAGCTGTCGACCGGCGGCAGCATTGCGGGAAGGCCCGCCAGAAACGCCGCCGTCTCGCGACCCACGAATGCGACGGCACTTGTCTCCTGCTTGAAGGGCGACGACATCAGCATCAGCGCTTCCTGCGACATGATCGCCGGGAGCGCTCGAACGTCGCCGGTGGAATGAAAGGCGCCGCCGCCGCCGGCCGCAATCAGTTCGAGCCGATCGGTGCGAGGCACCTGCCCGATGGCGATCGTCGAGATCGTAATCCCTTGCCCGACAGCGGCGTCGATCAGGGAAGAGAAATCGATCGGCTCCACAAGTCCATCGGTGAGCACAACGATGTGTTTCGTGGCTGCCTCGCTTTGTTCGAGTTCGCCAAGAGCAGCTTCGAGGGCCGGAAACAGCGCCGTGCCGCCACCAGGCTCCAGTGGCCCGAGCGCATCCTGCAGCGCGGTGCGCCCAGCCCCAAGGGTCCGGATCGGGAACACCACCCGCGCCTCGGAGTCGAAAGCAACGACCGCCACTTCGCTTTCCTGATTGAGGAGGTCAAGCGCCCCAACGGTCGCCTCCTTGGCGATCGTCAGTCGGTCGATGCCGTCGTCCACGATCGCCTGCATGCTACCGGAGCGATCGAGCACAAAGACAAGCGCAGCGCGCGGCGTCTCATGCGGAACGCGCGACGACAGCGGTGACAGCTCCTCGAGCGCCGTCTCGTAGTACCCCCCCGGACCGAAGCTGTTCTCGCCGCCAAGAATGACGAGCCCGCGCCCGTGAACCTCGACGGCGCGGCGAAGGTCCCCCTGCTGGCGCGTAGTGAGCGAGACGGCGGGCACGTTCATCAGCACGATGACATCGCGCTCCAACCATCCGTCGAGGAAGCGCGGGGCGTCCTCAGGCGCAGATACTTCAGCGGTGAGCCCCTGGACCGCCAGCATTTCCGCGAACGCGTCGCCAGCCGCTTGGTCGGGTGCCAGCACCAGCACGGACGGCGCCGGCCCCGCGTTGACCCAAACGCCATTGCGGTTGTTGCCCGGCACCGGGTCACCGGGTGCTTCGACCACCAGCTCGATCAACTGACTGCCCGGCAGCGGTGCCGGGAGAACCATTTCCACGGGGTTGAAGCCACGGTCGAGCCGCGTCTCCTGTCTTGCCACAACGACGCCCCCCACCAGCACGGCGATGGTCGCGGTCGTTTCGGATTCCGCAAGAACGAGCGCCGAGACGATGAGGCGGTCGCCGGTGCGGGCGTTGAGCGACGACGATACCTCCGACACCAGCACGTCGCCCCCGAGCAAGCGGTCGCTCGCGATGACATCCAGCGGCAGGCCGCGGTCGGCAAGCATCGGCACGGCTGCGCCGACAGCGCCGACCGTCTCGATTGCACCATCGGCAAGAACGATTCGGCCGACCCCTCCGGGGGGTATCGTCGCGGCTGCCAACTCGATCGCCGCTTCGTATCCGACGGCCGCACCGGAGCGAATGGGCCGCTCCGTAGGCTCCAATAGGCTCGGATGTGCGTCGGGGACCACCCAGGCCACGCCGTCAGCAACATCCGCCGGGAGCGACTCACCGTCGCTTGATGCAGACGCAGCGACGACAACAGTCTCCGACGGCGCCAGCTTCGGCCACGGGAGGGCGAACAGGGCGGCCATTCCGGCAAGGATGGCGATCGTCCGAAGCCCAAGGACTGCGCGCCGGCGGCGGAAGAAGGGAGCGCTACTGACGAGCGCGTCGCGCCTCAGGAAGCGATCGGCGCCCCGGCCCGCGACCCAACCTTCGGCGACGAGAAGCAAGACAATCGCGGCTATGAGCCAAACCTGAAGCGGAAGCGATCGTGTCGGGGCGAGCGGGCTGCTGCGAGTCGACAGACCAGCGCCCTGACCGGTTTCAGTCAGCGGCGGCGGATTGGCGGCAAGCGTCAGACGCTCATCGCCATCGATCAGCGTGTAGAAGCCCGCGCGCTGCGGAACGAAACTCCGATCCACGCCGTCTGGAATCGTCGTCGGCCACAGGCCCACGCCACTCCAGATGATATCGCCGTCGGGACCTTCGATCCGCGCATCAAGGCGGTCCGGCGCAAGGGCGCATGGCACCCCTACCGTGCAATCATGGACAGCCGACTGCCCGTGACGGATGTTCAGCCAATCCAGCAGATTGGCCAGGAACAAGGGGAAGCTGCTTTCATCGGCCCATCCCGCGACGTCTACTCCGACGCGTATCTCACGGCCGGCAGTCGTTGTTCGAGCCTGGATCAGGGGCACGTCTCCCGCCGCCAACAAGACGACAGCCGCATCGAGCGGCGAGGCGGCGAATGCTTCAACACTGGTGAGCGACGCCCAATCGATGCCCTCCGACAGCGGATGCTCGGAGCGCCAGAGAGTGACCGCCTCGGCGCCGATGGGCTCGGGTCGATCCGTGCCCGAGACGGCCGAGCGCCCGAGCCAAAGCGTGCTGACCGACGGCGGCCTGTCGACCTCGACGTCGTTGACGACGACGAGGTCGAACGCGGCCTCCGACCGAGGCAGGCTTGCGGCGGCCGCAAGCTCGACAAACTCCATTGCCGAGAAGGCGCGCACGAGGTGCTCGTCGTGACGACCGACGAGAAGCACCGACAGGCGGGGAGGCTCGTCCTCCAGGGCGAAGTGCAATTCGTTGTCGGAAGGGCCTGCGTCGCTTGGAAGGCGGAGCAAAACATCGCCTGCACCAGGAAACCGCGTCGTCACCGTGAACGGGACGATGCGCAAGCCCGCGGTTGGCGACGGGGCCTCGTCGGCCGGGTCAATCGTGACGCTGTCCCAACTGAGGAATCCGTCGGTGCCGAGACGACGGTAGTTAAGTTCGATCTCGATCGCTTCAGGTGCTACGCCGGCAAAGACAACGTCGCCCGTGATGCGCCATTCGCCATCCTCGACCGAAGTCGATTCGATCACGGCGCTCAGCCCTGTGTTGCGCGTCGCGGTCCCGTGGAACGCGACGGCGTCGATGTCGATTCCATCAATCGTCGCGACGGCGGTCCTCGCTTCGACCGGCGCATCGGTGGCGATGATCAGCCGGGTCGTCTCAGAATGGTTTCTGATCGAGGCCACCCAGCCCGCCGCCTCGCGCCAATCGGCCTTGGCATCTGTCGCCGACAGGCGGGCCTCTACGATGGCAAGCGCTTCCGCTGCGCCTAGCCGCGCGACCAGGATCGCGGGGGCAGCGCCAACGGCGACAACCGACACGACGCCTCCGTTTTCGCCGATTGCCCGGATACTCTCGCGAACGTAGTCATGCGCGGCGTCGAACCGACTCGGGTCCACATCCGTGCTGCGCATGCTGCCCGACACGTCGATCAGGAAGATCGTATGATCCTCGCTTTTGTCGGAACCCAGAATCGGCTCCGCCACTGCGAGCGCGACAAGGGCGATGACGAGCAATTGCAGGATCAGACTGGTCGTCAGCGGCGGGCGGCGCAGATGCCGCTTCTGCCGTCTCGTGCCGTTCAGCAGCCTCCAGAGCATGGTGCTCGCGACGGACCGCACGCTCCGCTTCCGTGCATGGAGAAGGAAGACCAGTCCGGCCACGGCCGACAGAAGCAGCCATGCCGGCGCCAGCAATGTCACTCGTCGCGCTCCTGCGGCGCGAAGTACTGCGCCATCGCGTTGCGCAGCGCAGGGGGTACGAGCGAGCGGGCAACTGGTTGTTCGACCGCAGGCGTCCATGGCCACCCGCCGAGCTGCCCTTCTTCAACAACCGCCGAAAGCGCGGCATGCGGCGCGGCTTCGATCCTGATTCGCTGACCTTCGCCATCGCCCTGGTTCGGGAGGAGCATGTCGTTGCTCTGCGCAAGCTCCTCGGAGCGTTCGGCAACCCGGTCGCCGAGCGGCTGGGCACCCTCGCCCGCGAGAATTCCCTCGCCCCGATCGGCATTGGCAGCCGGGCCGATAAGCATGCCGCCGGGTTGATCGGCCTCGACGATATCATTCGGCGGCGCACCACCTGCCGCCTCCGCGATCGGTCCCGGGTCGGAGATCAGACCGTCGGCACCTTCGGCAGCGCAGTTCTCATACTCCTGGTAGCAGACTTCGTCCTGGACGATTGCTGCTGGATCGAGGTCTGGCGCAACGGCAACGTTCTCCTCGGCCTCCTCGATCTCCGGATCGGCGGCCCCCTGTCCGTCGCTCGTTGTCTCGTTTGCACCCGGACCCGCCTCGCCATCATCGGCGGTCGCCATCTGGGGCGGAGTCGGCGAATCCAGCTCCTGGCCGACGGCCGTCAGTGACGGGCCGGCTGGATCCTGCGCAGCCCGGGTCGCTTCGCCGAACATCCCGGCAATCTCGTCGAAAGCCTGCGTCGAGGTTCCCGCCATCCGATACGCATCGGCAGCGTGTTCCTGCAGCGCAGCGAGTTGCCGGCTGACCTCCGCACGCTGCGGCGGCGGACCGGCGCCGGCAATCGCGCTCAGTTCGGAAAGCTCGCGCGCGATCGCGTTGAGATACGGGTCGTCCCGTTCCGCTGCGTCCTGCTCGATCCTTGCAGCGATCTCATCGATCGCGGCGGCAAGCGCCGCTCGGTCCGCAACTTCCATTTCACCGGATGGAAGCTGCGCACGCGGGGCGGTCCCTCCGTCGCCGCTTCCCTCGACGTCGGCAGCCGAGCCGAGCAGGAGAGCAATCACCGCCAGAATCACCACCGCGACCGAAGCGATCGGCATCCGTAGCGGTGCCAACCGCCGCGGATCGACGACCTCGCTTCGCCGCAAGGCGTCGTGGATCTGAGCATTCGGAACAACGGCATCGGAGACCGGAGCGGACCGAGCAAGCTGCATTGTCGTCGACAATCGCTCGGCGAGGCCGAAGAGCGCATCGGCTCGGCGGCACATCGCCGAAGCATCGGGCCGAATCGCCCAAGCCGAGGCGGCGCCGATCACAAGGGCGGCGACGGTGACGATTGCACCGGCCCAGATCGAGACCGGCGCAGCCACGGTCGTCGCACCGGCAACGGCCGCGCCCTGCATGGCGCAATAGACGATGAGGCCGGCGGCCAAAGCAGTGACGCCCGTCTCGATTGATGCCGCAAGGATGGCGCGTCGCCGAGCGCTCTCGATTGTTCTCAGAAGGCCTGACAGGCCCTCCGGCGACCTCGTCCGACCGCCCGGGGCGGCGACGGAGACCATCACAACGACCGCCGGGCTGTCTTGCCGAGTCTAGCGGGCGCCAGGGGTCGCCAGGGCATCGGCCAGTCCATGCTCCTCGAGCAGTTGCATGATCGTTCCGTCCTCGATCATCTCGCCGATGACCGGATCGACCACCGCTCGCAGGAACACGCGCTCCGCAAGGAGTGCCCCGCCCACATTGATGCTGGCGCCCTGCACTGGATCGAGCGAGAGGACGTGGAGCTCCTCGTCGGGATGCCCCTGACGGAGGCGGGCGAAAGTGGGGCCATAAAGCACCATCCCGGAAATCGTGCCGTCGAGGAGGCGCGTCAGCATGAGTTCGGGGTCGCCATAGGGCAGCCTTTGCCACTGCTGATCGCGCGGGAGCGTCAGTATGTAGGAGGCAAGGCGGGTCTCGCCCCGGCTGCCGATCTCGGTGCCGATCCGTTCGTTTCGTGGAATGTCGCGAAGTCCCGTGATGCTCGGGTCGGTGACGACGAGCACGTAGCCGAAGTTCGCGTAGGGCTGCAGCACGGTGAACTCGACGGGGAAGAAGCCCGGCTCGATCGCCAAGCCAAGGGCGATATCGCAATCGTTGGTGAGCTGGATAAAGAGGTCCTCGAAGAAGAACTGCCCGTCGATGCCATAGCCTGTCGGCAGAGACTGGAATGAGCTCGCAAGGAGAAGACGCGAGGCTATTTCCTCGCCGAGGGCACGCTCGAACTCCGCGGTGGGCGACGCGGGGTAATGGCAGTACCGAATCGTATCGCCGGTGGCGATGCGCCAGTTCTCAAGCTGCTCCGGCAGAACGTTTTCCGCGATCTGGCCGCTGGCCGTGCCTGTGCCCAGCGCCAAAGCCGCGCCGGCCACGAGACCAAACAACCAATGCCGGCGCGGATTGGAGGATTCCGACATCGCTCGATCCGAGAACAGAGTGTAGCGCCACCGAAACCTATCGAGGGGCCTGGAAGGCCCCTCGATGTTCGCTAAGCCCGTGTTCCGATTGCCTATTGCGGCAGGCGGAAGACGAACACGGAATTGCCACCGGTGCGCGGCAGCCCCAGGCCCGGCGAAAGGTTCGCATGGGTCTGGTTGGACTGGCCGGCCGGAACGGCGACGTACTGCACTCCGTCGACCTCGTAGGTCATCGGGTAACCGCCGATCGGTGCGTTGAGGCGGGTACTCCAAAGCTCTTCGCCGGTCTCGTCGTTGAGCGCCATGATGTAGCGGTTGGAGTTGCCGACGAAGAGCAGACCGCCATCCGTCACCAGAGTGGAGCTCGTGAACGCGAAGTCGCTCTGGATATCCCAGACCGCCGCGCCTCCGTTCTGGATATCGAGCACGTGCAGAGCGCCCAGCTGAGCGCCCGGTGCGAGCTCGATGCCACCGAAGCGAATGGCACCGACGGCGTTGCCCGGTGCAACCTCACCGAGTTCGGCTGCGCCGAGAATGCCGCAG
>CAZSXA010000107.1:0-8067 GCA_964611195.1 uncultured Bauldia sp. | reverse complement strand
CAATGCATCGGGGGTTTTGCCGTAGAGCTTGTCGTAGTCATAGGCCATCATTGACTGTTAGCCGAAACGCCCTGCGAACGCGATGTGTAGTATTGCGTGAACGGCAGGTTTGTCCGCATTGCGGTCATCCGAAACATCGCTCTGGTGAGGGTTCGAAGCGTCGGAGTCAGACCACTAGCGGTGGAGCACGAACACCGCCTGCGCGCCGAAGAGGTTCCACACCCACCATGGCCCGCGAAACGGAATCGGCCGTCCATGGCGGTTGAGCGCCAGCGCCTTCTCGACGGTGAAGTTGAGCTCGTCGCAAAGATCGACGAAATCGCGGATCGTGAAGAAGTGGATGTTGGGCGTATCGTACCAGGAATAGGGCAGCTCGCGCGTCACCGGCATCCGGCCGCCGAGCCCGAGTTTGAGGCGGATCCGCCAATGCGCGAAATTCGGGAACGACACCACCGCCCGGGTCCCGATGCGCAGCATGTGCTCCAGCACCTCACGCGGGCGATAGGTCGCCTGCAGCGTCTGCGTCAGGATCACGTAGTCGAACGCATCGTCCGGATAGAGGACAAGGTCTGAATCGGCATCGCCCTGAATCACCGAAAGGCCGCGCGCAACGCATTCATTGACGCCCTTCTGGCTGAGCTCGATACCGCGGCCATCGACGTTCTTGGTGGTCTGGAGGAACTCCAGCAGCGAGCCATCGCCACATCCGATGTCGAGCACCCTCGAGCCCGTCGGAACAAGGCTTCCGACGAGCTTGAGGTCGGCGCGGACGGCGACCGCCTCGCCGTTTGCCGGCAGCTCCATCAGCGGACGCCCCGCTCGCTGGCGGCCGCCGAGAGAAACCCCGCGATGGTGTCGAACATCTCCGGCTCGTTGAGCAGGAAGGCATCGTGCCCGCCCGACGTTTCGATCTCGACGAAGGAAACCGAGGCCCCTGCGGTGATCAGGGCGCGCACGACGGCGCGGCTTTCCTCGGTCGGGAACAGCCAGTCGGAGGTGAAGGAGACCACGCAGAAGCGGGTCTCGCGCTTGAATGCATTCGCCAGCAGCCCGCCATGCCCGGCGGCGATGTCGAAATAGTCCATCGCCCGGGTCAGGTAGAGGTAGGAGTTGGCGTCGAAGCGCTCGACGAACGTCACCCCCTGATGGCGGAGATAGGATTCGATCTGGAAATCGGCGTCGAAGCCGAAGGTCGGCTTCTCGCGATCCTGCAGCTCGCGCCCGAACTTCGTGTGCAGCGATTTGTCGGACATGTAGGTGATGTGCGCGGCCATCCGCGCCACCGCGAGCCCCTTGCGCGGGCGCGTGCCCTCATCGAGATAGCGGCCGCCACGCCAGTCCGGGTCGGCCATCACCGCCTGCCGCCCGACCTCGTGGAACGCGATGTTCTGCGAGGAGTGTCGCGCAGAGCAGGCGATCGGGATCGCCGAGAACACGCGGTCGGGATGGGCAGAGGCCCATTGCAGCACCTGCATGCCGCCCATCGATCCGCCGACCACGGCGAGCGCCTTTTCGATACCGAGATGATCGAGGAGCCGCACCTGTGCCCGAACCATGTCGGCAATCGTCACCAGCGGCAGCCCGAGGCCGTTGATCTCGCCGGTCTCCGGGTTGGTCGACGCCGGGCCGGTCGTCCCCATGCAGCCACCGAGGACATTCGGGCAAATGACGAAATAGCGGTCGGTGTCGATCGGCTTGCCCGGCCCCACCATGCGCGCCCACCAGCCGGGCTTGCCGGTCAGCGGATGCTCGTTGGCAACGTGCTGGTCGCCCGTCAGCGCGTGACAGATGACGATCGCGTTGGAGCGCTCTTCGTTGAGCGCGCCATAGGTCTGATAGGCGATCTGCAGGTGGTCGAGCTGCTTGCCGGAGTCGAGCCGGAAGGGCTGATCGGGACCGAACCGGACGAACGGGCTGGACGGCTCGTCGGCTTCCTTTCGAGCCCGATCAACCTCGACGCGGAGATTCGCTCCGGGCTCGACCGGGGTCGACTGGGTGGCCATTCTCGTGCCGGCGAGTTGTTCCGAGGTGGGCGGGATTGGTAGGGGCCGGCCTGTCACACGTCAATGTTTTCTTTGATTTCGCAAAGGCCGTTGCCTATGACTGCCGCGCCCGGCGGCGGCCAAGACCGGCCTGACGTGGCGCCGTGGCACACTCGATATCCGCGATGGCCGAGACCCTTGCCATGGAGACCCTTGCTGACCTCCGAGCGCGCATCGATGCGATCGACGAGGAGGTGCACCGCCTGCTGATCGAGCGCGGTTCGGTGATCGACGCACTGATCGCGGCGAAAGGCACGGCCGGCAATGGGGTCGCGTTCCGCCCCCAGCGCGAAGCGGAGATGATGCGTCGGCTGGTCGAACGCCATGCCGGCAATCTGCCGCTTGCGACGGTCGAGCATATGTGGCGCGAGATCATCACCACCTTCACCTATCTCCAGGCGCCCTTCCGGCTCGTCGTCCACTACGGAGCCGATCCCGTTGCGATCCACGACCTTGCCCGATTTGCCTTTGGTTTCTCGGTCGAGCTGGTGCGCGCCGACACGCCCGAGGACGTCGTCGCCACGGTCGCCGAAACCGGCAGCGATCTCGGCATCGTGCCGCTCGGCAACGGCGCCTCGGCAACGCCATGGTGGCGCGGCCTCTCGATGGCTGGTCCGCGAGTGATGGCGCTCTGGCCGTTCATCGCAGGCAAGGGGATATCGGCGGACGCGCCCGCGCTGGTCGTATCGCCGGCGCTAGCCGATTCGGCGGAGCCCGACCTCGCGGTCTTCGCCGCAACGGATGACGGCGCGATCGGCGCCGCGATCGCCGACGCAGCTTTGATCGCCGAGGCGTCAACGGAGGGACGGCGCGAGGTTCTCCTTGCCGTTCGGCCGGACGACGCTGAAAGGGCGCTTGAAGCAGCGCGGCTGTTCGATGCCCGCCAGGTCGGCGGCATCGCAAAGGGCCTGGCGCTCGGCTCGAGCGACAGTCTGCTCCGCGGCCCGGTCAAAGCCTGATGCCCTCCGACAGCCCGACACCGCGGCCCGGCGTCCTCGACATCGCGCCCTATGTCCCCGGCGAATCGGCTGGTTCCGACGGCGTGCCGGCGCGGCACAAGCTGTCGGCCAACGAGACACCGCTGGGACCGAGCCCCGCGGCCATCGCGGCCTATCGCGCCGCCGCCGACAATCTCGCGGTCTATCCCGACGGCAGTTCGGCGATGCTACGGGAAGCGATCGCAGCCCGCCACGGACTCGACCCCGCCCGCATCGTCTGCGGCGCAGGCTCGGACGAGATCCTCAATCTCATCGCGCAGGCCTATCTCGAGCCTGGCGACGAGGCGATCCACTCCGAGCACGGCTTCCTCGTCTACAAGATCGCGACGATGGCGGCGGGCGGCCTGCCCGTCGTCGCGCCCGAGAGCGATCTCAGCAGCGACGTCGATGCGATACTCAACGCCGTCAGCCCGCGCACGCGGATCGTCTTTCTGGCCAACCCGAACAACCCGACCGGCACGTATCTTCCGGTCAGCGAGGTCACGCGTCTGCACGACAATTTGCCGGCTAATGTCCTTCTTGTGCTCGACGCCGCCTATTCGGAATACGTTCGACGAAACGACTACGATTCCGGCCTTACGCTGGCCAGCGAGGCGCCGAACGTCGTGATGACGCGCACCTTCTCCAAGGTCTACGGCCTCGCCTCGCTCCGCCTTGGCTGGTGCACCGGACCGGCCTCGGTCATCGACGCGCTCAACCGTATCCGCGGACCGTTCAACGTCTCAGGCCCGGCCATCGCCGCCGGCGTCGCGGCAATCGGCGATCTTTCGCATCTCGAACGCGCCATCGACCACAACGAGACCTGGCTGCCCCGCGTCTCGGCCGCCATCGACGAGCTCGGCCTGACGGTCACGCCGAGCTTCGGAAATTTTGTGCTGATCCATTTCCCGGACGAGCCGGGCCGATCGGCGCGGGACGCCGACGCGTATCTCCTCCGCCGCGGCATTGTTCTTCGCCGCATGGAGGCCTACGGCCTGCCGAACGCGCTTCGGATGACGATCGGTAGCGAGACCGCCAATCGCGACACCGTCGAAGCGCTTGGCGCATTTGTCGGCGAGGGTGACCGATGAGCGACCCAGTTTTCCCGCGCCTCGCCTTGATCGGCATCGGCCTGATCGGCTCCTCGATCGCGCTCGCCGCCCGCAAGGCGGGCGTGGTCGGGCATGTCGCGATCTCGAGCCGCAGCGTGGAGACGCTACGCCGTGCCGAGGAACTCGGCCTTGGCGACAGCTATCGCGCCGATGCCGCCGAAGCGGTTCGGGATGCCGAATGCGTCGTCGTCGCGGTGCCCGTCGGCGCGTCCGCGGCCGTGGCGAAGTCCATCGCCGGAGCCCTGAAGCCGGGCGCGATCGTCACCGATGTCGGTTCGGTCAAGGCATCGGTGGTGGCGCAGATGGCGCCGCATCTGCCCGAAGGCGTTCATTTCGTTCCGGCCCACCCGATCGCCGGCACCGAACACTCCGGACCGGATGCAGGCTTTGCCGAGCTCTTCGAAGGCCGATGGTGCATCCTGACGCCGCCGCCGGGCACCGACGCAAATGCCGTCGAGACGCTCGCCCGCTTCTGGCGAACGCTCGGCTCCGACACGGAGATCATGACACCGGAGCACCATGATCTTGTGCTCGCCATCACCAGCCATGTGCCGCATCTGATCGCCTACAATATCGTCGGCACAGCGGAGGATCTGGAAACGGTGACGGAGTCCGAGGTGATGAAATTCGCCGCCGCCGGCTTCCGCGATTTCACCCGTATCGCCGCGTCCGATCCGGTGATGTGGCGCGACATTTTCCTGCACAACCGCGACGCGGTGCTGGAAATGCTCGGCCGCTTCACCGAGGACCTAACAGCGTTGCAGCGGGCCGTCCGCAATGGCGATGGCGCGACCCTCGAGGCTTTGTTCACGCGCACACGCGCCATCCGCCGCGGCATCATCGCCGCCGGCCAGGAAACGCCGACGCCCGATTTCGGGCGACGGCCAGGCGCTAGAGGTAGTGGTCCAGAGGACCCACCGACGGGATCGTCACCAGCGGAATGAGGCCGATGCGGATGTTCCCGGCCTCGATGATGAAGCGGGCCTCATAGGCTTCCTCGCCGCGTATCTCGACCGGGCGCGACATCAAGCGCACCGCCTCGGCGATGGCGTCGGCGTCGTCGGCGTACCAGGGGAAGATCGCCGCGACGAGCGTCGGCAGGTCGTGAGCGCCCGAATACTGCACAACGAGATTGCCCGACAGCGTGCCGTCGATGTCGAGCCGCATCGGACCGGTGACGTCGGCGACGACGTCGCCCGAGGAAAGGTCCATGTGATCGACATGGAAGTTGCCGCCGGCAGCCAGCCAATCGCCGATCAACCGATCGGGCGCCCGGTCGAGCCGGTCGCCGAAACTGGTCAGCGTCATCGACGCGGTGCCCGATACGCTGGGGTAGGCCTCCCCGCCGATCGCCACGACGAGCTCCTCGGCCGACAGCGTCAGCCGGATCGCGCCATCCTCGGCTGCCGGCCGGATTTCCGTCCCCCAGGCATTCGCGGAGGCCGACCACACCGTGTCGTCGATCGCGTCGGCGACGGTGAACGTCACCTCGCCGAAGGCGGCAGTGGCGCGAGACACACCGCCGAAGCCGGCCAGGAAGTCGAACTGACCTCCCGACCAGTCCGCATTGATCGTGTGGTTGACGCCTTCATAGAGCAGCGGCCCGGTGATGTCGGCCTCGACCCAGCCCGGGTTGTAGAGCGGTGCCCGCGCCGATAGCGCGCCGAGATCGGCGACCGCGCCATCGGCCGCAACGCTCCTCGCGCCCGCGCAATCAATTGTTATATGCAGGGGAAAGCCGCCAAACTGATGCTCGACGCAACCCAACGACATTGATTCGGACGGCTGCAATGTGGCGCTCTCGGCAATGAAACCGTCGGCCATCCGATACGCCGCGTACCAGTACGCGGCCCAGGCGATCGCGAGAAATGCGATGAGGCCCACGAACAACGGCCACAGCCTTCTACGCCGCCGCGGACGGACATCCTCGGCATTCGCAGCTTCCGCTCGCGCTACCAAGTCAGGGCGCTCCGTCGGGTCGGGCAATGCGTGATCTCTGGGTCTTTGGCTATGGCTCGCTGATGTGGCGGCCCGGGTTCCGCTACGAAGAGGCTGTTCTGGGGGTGCTTCACGGGTCTCATCGGGCGCTCTGCGTTCTCTCTCATACCCATCGCGGCACGCCGGAGCGACCGGGACTGGTACTCGGCTTGGACCGCGGCGGATCGTGCATCGGCGTCGCCTTTCGTGTGGCGCCCGAAAACGGCGAATCGGTGATTGATTACCTCCGAGAACGTGAACTTGATACTACCGTCTACCGCGAAAAACGCCGGCCGGTGCGGCTCGGCCATCGCGAGGGCGAGGAGGTCGATGCCCTTCTCTACACGGTCAATCGCCGCCACCCGCAATATGCCGGCGAGCTGACCCGCGAGGAAGCGTTGTCCATCGTCGAGGGGGCGCGCGGGCACTCCGGCCCGAACCGGGATTACGTCGTCAACACCGCCGATCACCTTGCGGAGATCGGCATTCACGACCCCGTCCTCGCCTGGCTGGCGGAGCGGCTCCGCTAGCCGTCAGGCTGCAAGTCTTTCAAGGTTGGGACAAAGATCGAAGACCACCGCGCGGCGTTCGCCGGGCGTTTCGGCGAGAAGATGAACATAGGCGCGATCCGGGCCACTCCGGCCGATGGCCTTGCGGCAGACCGAAGCCGCCGGCTCGCCGCTTCCGCCGAAGGGAACGACCAAACGCGCCTCCACCCCGTCCTTCGAGGGACGCGCCAGAAGCAGGATACCGCTTGCAAAGTCGCCGAACTCCGCGACGTCGACGGCGGTGAAGAGGTAGCGCCGTCCGGAGCCGCCGACGAAGTAGCGAAACCGGTCGGCCATTCCACACGCTTCCGCGAAGCGCGGTGCGCCGCCATCGAGAAGAGGGATCGACTCCGAGTCCATAGGAACAAAAATAGAACATCGGTTCTGGCCAATGCAAGTCAAATTCGCGCGGCCACCGCAATGCCACCGACACGGGATGGCGCTAGGGTGTTCGCAACCCGTCACGGAGAACCCCGCCATGTCACGCGTTTCAAAGGTTGTCGCCGCCGCGCTCGTGCTCGCTCCGATCCCCGCTTTGGCGCAGCCCGCCTGCGAGAATCTGATCGTGACCGGTCATCCTGAATACCCGCCGATCGGCTACGCCACGGACGGCGCAATTGCCGGCGCGGGCGCGATGGTTGTCGAGACGCTCTCGGCCATGTTCGCGGTCCCGGTGCAACCGATTGACTTCGGCAGCTGGGAAGCCGCGCAGGCGGCGGCCCGCAGCGGCGAAGCCGACATCATCTTCGGCATCTACTACAACGACGAACGCGCCACCTATCTCGACTATGTCGAGCCCGCATTCACGCTCGATCCGGTGGTGGTGTTCGCGCCTGCCGGAACGCTCTCCGCGTTCTCCGGCCGCGACGATCTGATCGGGCTGCGCGGCGTTACCAATCAAGGCGAGAGCTTCGGTGTCGAACTCGACGCCTTCATCGAGGAGAGCCTCGACCTCGCCCGTGTCGATGGCGTCGATGTCGCATTCCAGACCCTGCTTTCGGGCGACGCCGACTACATGATCTTCGGCCTTTATCCGGGGCTTGCGGAGCTTCGCGCCGCAGGTGTCGCCGACCAGGTCGACGTGCTCGAGCCGCATCTTCTCGAAGCCGAGATGTTCATCGCCTTCTCGAAGGAATCCCCCTGCCTCTCGCTGATCGAGCCGTTTGGCGAAGCGATCGCCACGATGCGCGACAACGGCGAAATCGACGCCCTCATCGATCTCGCCGATTCACAGTGGCTGCAATTGGCCTTCTAGCCCTCGCTGGCGCCACGAAGGTCGGCCAGCTTCGCGGCCGCCTCAGCCCCGAAGGGCGGCCGCGGCTTCGCCTGATCGGTCTCGATGAGAAGGCGGTCGCACTCGGCCTCGGTCGTTTCGATGAGCCGGCTCATGAATTCCCGCGGCGGAAGGCCG
>CAZSXA010000106.1:5838-8302 GCA_964611195.1 uncultured Bauldia sp. | reverse complement strand
ATGTGCTGGTCGAGGTCGAAGACACCGGGACCGGCATCGCCCCGGAGAACCAGGCCAAGATCTTCGAGCCGTTCTTCTCTACCAAGGAGGTCGGCAAGGGCACCGGCCTCGGGCTCTCCACCGTCTATGGGATCGTCCAGCAGACGGGCGGTTTCATCTTCTTCGATTCCGAAGTCGGGCGCGGCACGTCGTTCCAGATCTATCTGCCGCGTTTCGTCGCCGAGGAGAACGAGGAAGGCGAAGCTGGGACCGAGAAGCCGGAGGAGCCGAAGGACCTCACCGGCAGCCAGCGCATCCTGCTCGTCGAGGACGAGGAGGCGGTGCGGGCCTTCGCCGCTCGCGCCCTGACCAGCCGCGGCTACAAGGTCGAAACAGCGTCTACCGGCGTCGAGGCGCTGGAGGTGGTGAAGAATCTCGACGGCGAGGTCGATCTCGTCGTCTCCGACGTGGTGATGCCGGAAATGGACGGACCGTCGCTGCTGCGCGAACTGCGCAAGACCCGGCCCGACCTCAAGATCATCTTCGTCTCCGGCTATGCCGAAGACGCGTTCCAGAAGAACCTGCCGGAGGGGGAGACCTTCGCGTTCCTGCCGAAGCCGTTCTCGTTGAAACAGCTGGCGACGGCGGTGAAGGAAACGCTCGGAAGCTAGGCGTTGCCTTGCGGCGGCTGGTCGATGTCGCCTTTGCCGTCGTCATCCGGACTGCCCGGCGGGCGCGCCGCGAAACCGCGCAGCACTTCCATGATGACCGCGGCGTTCGGCATCTCCTTGTTGATGTAGCCGTCGCGTTGCTGGGCAAATATCTGCTCGAACACGTCGGCCTTCACCGTGCCGGTGACGACCAGGACTTCCATCATCAGCTTGATCGCATCGACGATGGCGATCTCGCTGTCGCGAAGACGCTCGCCATCGATGCGCCCCTGATCGTTGCGCTCGTCGCTCATTCGCTGTCCCTTGTGGTGAGTTCGGCGCAACTAAGCACAAGGCAGAAGCGAGGTCGACTGCCGACAGCGGCGCTTGCCGTCCGGTCCGAATCAGCGGCCGACTGGGCTACACGGAAGACGGCGAGCACTGGCGGCCGGAAGTCAGGGGCCGCCAGATCATCAATTTCCGTGAAGGTGCGGAGCCGTACCCACGGCGCCGCCCGGAAGGTATTGCCGAATAAAGGAATGCAGGGCTCTCCGGCTTGCGTCGTTCCTCTCTTGTTCTATAAGAACAAATCAAGTACAGGGTATCTGACGGCGTTTGAACGGCCATCGGCAACGTGAAATAAGGAGCGGGGAATGAGCACGAGTTCTCTTCGGGTCATCGAGGGCAGCATGGACAAGTCGAAGGCGCTCGACGCCGCGCTCAGTCAGATCGAGCGGGCTTTCGGCAAGGGCTCGATCATGCGCCTCGGCCAGCATGATCAGCCGGCCGATACTCCGACTGTCTCCACTGGTTCGCTCGGTCTCGATATCGCGCTCGGCATTGGCGGCCTGCCGCGCGGGCGGATTGTAGAAATCTACGGACCGGAATCCTCGGGCAAGACGACGCTGGCCCTGCACACGCTCGCCGAAGCGCAAAAGGAGGGCGGCATCTGCGCCTTCGTCGATGCCGAGCACGCGCTCGACCCGACCTATGCCCGCAAGCTCGGCGTCAACCTCGACGATCTCCTGATCTCCCAGCCCGACACAGGCGAGCAGGCGCTCGAGATCACCGATACGCTGGTGCGGTCCGGTGCCATCGACGTGCTCGTCGTCGATTCGGTCGCGGCGCTCACGCCTCGCGCCGAGATCGAAGGCGAGATGGGCGATTCCCTGCCCGGCATGCACGCCCGGCTGATGAGCCAGGCGCTCCGCAAGCTTACCGCCTCGATCTCACGGTCGAAATGCATGGTGATCTTCATCAACCAGATACGCATGAAGATCGGCGTGATGTTCGGCAGCCCCGAGACCACCACCGGCGGCAATGCGCTGAAGTTCTATTCCTCGGTCCGGCTCGACATCCGCCGCATCGGCGCGATCAAGGACCGCGACGAGGTGATCGGCAATCAGACCCGCGTGAAGGTGGTCAAGAACAAGATGGCGCCACCGTTCAAACAGATCGAGTTCGACATCATGTATGGCGAGGGCGTGTCGAAGACCGGCGAGCTTATCGACCTCGGTGTCCGCGCCGGTATCGTCGAGAAGTCCGGTGCCTGGTTCTCCTACGACAGCCAACGGCTGGGACAGGGACGAGAGAACGCCAAGCAGTTCCTCCGCGACAATGCCGAGATGGCCGGGGAGATCGAACGGGCGATCCGCCAGAACGCAGGGCTCCTGTCGGAGAAGATCCTCGTTCAGGATGCCTCGGGCGAGGCCGAGCCGGACGCAGACGGGGTGATTGAGGGGTAGCCCGTTGTTCCGGGAGGTGCGCGAATGGACCAGCGGCTGAGCGTCGTCACCTTGGGGGTGGCCGATCTAGATCGGGCAGCCGGATTCTAC
>CAZSXA010000106.1:0-5828 GCA_964611195.1 uncultured Bauldia sp. | reverse complement strand
ACCCCGTGGCCATGGATGCGGTGGCTGCGCACATCATGGGTCTGGACCCGGCACACATCGAGCACATCCAGGCCAGCGCCCGGCAGCGACTGGGGGTGGCCGATCTCGATCGGGCAGCCGGATTCTACGAGGCGCTCGGCTGGACGGCGGGCGAGCGCCAGGAATCGATCGTGTTCTTTCAGTTGCCGGGGATGATCCTGGCGCTTTTTCCGCTGGAGGCGCTGGCGGCCGATATCGGCCTCGACCCGGCCGATATACTCCGCAGCGGCGGCCGCTCGTCGGTGACGCTCGCCTACAACACCCGGTCGCGCGACGAAGTTGCGGCCGTGTTGGCGGAGGCCGTGAACGCCGGTGGACGTCTGGTCAAGCCGGCCGCCAAGGTGTTCTGGGGTGGGTTCTCCGGCTATTTCGCCGATCCCGACGGGCATCTTTGGGAGGTGGCGCACAACCCGTTCTGGTCGCTCGACGAATCCGGCCGCGTGAGTCTCGCCCAATAAGGAGCCGGGCGCGGGCGAGATTGCGCTCCGCCGCTGCCGCGGTCTAAACATCGCGGGCTTGATCGTCCGCCGGAGCGAGGCCGGGGACGGCTCGCGATCACTCCGGCAGGCGACGGGAATGACCAGCGTCAACGATATCCGTGCAGCATTTCTGCGGTTCTTCGAGCGGACGGACCATACCGTCGTGCCGTCGGGGCCGCTCGTGCCGCGGAACGACCCGACGTTGATGTTCACGAACGCCGGCATGGTGCCGTTCAAGGACTACTTCACCGGTCGCGCTTCGCCGCCATATGGTCGCGCCGCGAGCTCGCAGAAATGCGTCCGCGCCGGCGGGAAGCACAACGACCTCGACAATGTCGGCTACACGGCGCGACACCACACCTTCTTCGAGATGCTCGGCAACTTCTCCTTCGGGGACTACTTCAAGGAGCACGCCATCGAGCTCGCCTGGCGGCTTGTCCGGGAGGAGCTGGGGCTCTCGGCGGAGCGTCTGGTCGTCACCGTCTATGCCGAGGATGACGAGGCTTTCGACCTGTGGCGAAAGATTTCCGGGCTCCCCGAGAGCCGGATCATTCGCATCGCCACGAGCGACAATTTCTGGGCAATGGGCGACACCGGCCCCTGCGGCCCGTCTTCAGAGATATTCTACGACCACGGCGAAAGCATTCCCGGCGGACCGCCGGGCAGCGCCGACGCCGAGGGCGACCGGTTCGTGGAGATCTGGAACCTCGTCTTCATGCAGTTCGACCAGGTCAGCGCGGATCGGCGCGAGAACTTGCCGAGGCCGTCGATCGATACCGGCATGGGGCTGGAGCGGATCGCGGCGGTGCTGCAAGGGGTCCACGACAACTACGAGATCGATCTCTTCCGCGCGTTGATCGACGCCTCGGTCGAGGCGACGGGTGTGCGGGCGGAAGGCGAGCGCAAGGCGAGCCACCGCGTTATCGCGGATCACTTGCGCGCCTCGTCGTTCCTGATCGCTGACGGGGTGCTGCCGGCCAATGACGGTCGCGGCTACGTGCTACGCCGGATCATGCGGCGGGCGATGCGGCATGCCGAGTTGCTGGGCGCGGAAGACCCGCTGATGTGGCGCCTCGTGCCGACGCTGGTCGCAGAGATGGGGCGTGCCTATCCGGAGTTGCCACGGGCCGAGGCGCTGATTACCGAGACGCTGCTCCTGGAGGAGACGCGCTTCCGCAAAACGCTGGAGCGCGGCCTTTCCCTTCTCGACGACGCCACGCAGGCGCTCGGCGAAGGCGACGTTCTGCCGGGCGAGACAGCTTTTAACCTCTATGACACATACGGCTTTCCGCTCGACCTGACCGAGGATGCCCTTCGTGCACGGGGGATTGGCGTCGACACCGCCGGCTTCTCCGAGGCGATGGAGCGGCAGAAGGCCGAAGCCCGGGCAAGCTGGGCGGGGTCGGGCGAAACCCAAACCGAGCCGGTCTGGTATCAGCTCCGCGAGCGGCTCGGCGCGACGGAGTTTCTCGGCTACACGGCGGACCGCGCAAATGCGGTCGTCGATGCGGTGGTCGTCGATGGCGCCGCAGTCGACAAGGCCGACAGCGGCTCCGAGGTTGCGATCGTCGTCAACCAGACGCCGTTCTATGCCGAGGCCGGCGGTCAGATCGGCGACAGCGGGAGGATCACGTCGGACACCGGTGCGCGCGTTGCCATCCGCGACACGAAGAAGCGCGCCGATGGGCTGACCGCGCATTTCGGTGTTGTCGAGAAGGGCGCCATCGCGGTTGGTGATCAGGTGACGCTGCAGATCGACGCAGCGCGGCGGCGGCAAATCCGCGCCAATCACTCGGCAACCCATCTCCTCCACGCGGCGCTACGCGCGGTGCTTGGCACTCACGTTGCACAGAAAGGCTCGCTGGTCGCTCCCGACCGGCTCCGATTCGACTTCTCCCACCCCAAGCCGGTGGCGGCGGAGGAAGTCGACCGCATCGAGGAGATAGCCAACACCGTGATCCTGCAGGACGCGACAGTGGATACCAAGCTTATGGACCGCGACGCCGCGATCGAGGCAGGCGCGATGGCGCTGTTCGGCGAGAAATATGGCGACGAGGTCCGGGTCGTTTCGATGGGCGAGCGCGACGGCGCGCCCTATTCGGTCGAGCTTTGCGGCGGGACGCATGTCGGCCGCACCGGCGAGATCGGCCTGATGTCCATTACCGCGGAGAGCGCGGTCGGCTCGGGCGTTCGCCGCGTCGAAGCGCTCACCGGCGAGACAGCGCGCCGCTATCTGGAGCAGCAGGACGAACGGCTTCGCGCGGTCGCGGCCGCGATGAAGACCACCCCCGACGAGGTCGCGGACCGGGTTCAGGCGCTCGTGGAAGAGCGCCGCCGGCTCGAGCGCGAATTGTCGGAGGCGAAGCGTACCCTGGCGCTCGGCGGCGGTGGAGGCAACAGCTCGGAGCAGACGGTTACCAAGAGCGGCGTGCCGGCAATCCTCAAGGTGCTGCGCGACGTTCCTGCGAAGGACCTCAAATCGCTGGTCGACGAAGGCAAGAAGACGATCGGCTCGGGCGTGGTTGCGTTTGTCGCCATCGGCGAGGGTGATCGCGCGAGCCTCGTCGTCGGGGTGACGCCGGACCTTACCGAACTCAACAACGCGGTCGACCTCGTCCGGACCGGCGCCGAGGCCCTCGGCGGAAGGGGCGGTGGCGGGCGGCCCGACCTCGCACAGGCGGGCGGGCCGGACGGCAGCAAGGCCGAGGCCGCGCTCGAAGCGATCGCTGCCGCCGTTCGAGCCGAATAGCCGGCGATGGAGTTCGAGGGCTGGACCCGCGATCTCCTGGTGTTTCTGGTCACGGCGGGCATCGTCGTGCCGCTGTTCAGCCGTATCCGGCTGGGCATCGTCCTTGGCTTCCTGCTTGCCGGCGTGTTGCTCGGGCCCGGCGGCCTCGGTTCGCTCGCCGAGGACGTCCATTGGCTGGAA
Source organism: uncultured Bauldia sp. (assembly GCA_964611195.1). Taxonomy (GTDB): domain Bacteria; phylum Pseudomonadota; class Alphaproteobacteria; order Rhizobiales; family Kaistiaceae; genus JADLGL01. Next base: position 2,381 of record CAZSXA010000106.1, on the reverse strand, counting down.
TACGTCACCTTCACTGACGACGAGCGCATCGCGCCGCTGGCCGAGCTCGGCGTCCTCTTCCTGCTCTTCACCGTCGGCCTGGAACTGTCAGTCGGGCGCTTGTGGGCGATGCGGCGAATCGTCTTCGGCGCCGGTATGGCGCAGATCCTCATCTCGGCGGTCGTGATCGCCGGAGCGGCGGCGACGTTCGACTTCGATATCGCCGCCGCGCTCGTGATCGGACTTGCGCTTGCCTTTTCCTCAACGGCGATCGCGCTCCAGCTTCTGGTTCAGGAGAAGCGTCTCGGCAGCGAGGTCGGGCGAACGACCTTCGGTGTCCTGCTGATGCAGGATCTGATGGTCGTCCCCGGCGTCATCCTCATCACGATCCTCGCCGGCGATGCCGAGCTGTCGGTGCAGGCAGCGGTGCTGCGCGGCCTCGGCCTCGCCGTCGGGGCGGTGATCGTGATCGTGGTGGTGGGGCGGTTCGTGTTGGGGCCGCTGCTCACCTTGGCGGCTTCGACGAAGAGCCGTGAGATCATCGTCGCCATTGCGCTGCTGGTTGCGATCGGCACCGCGACGCTCACTTCGGCGGCCGGGCTCTCGGCCGCGCTCGGCGCGTTCCTCGCCGGGTTGCTGCTCGCCTCAAGCGAGTACCGGCATCAGATCGAGGTCGACATCGAGCCGTTCAAGGGGCTGCTGCTCGGCCTCTTCTTCATGACGGTGGGCATGAGCATCGGCATCGAAACGGTGCTCGAGGACCTGCCGCTGCTTATTCTCGCGGTCGCGGCGATGGTCGTTGCCAAGGCGGCGATCGTCTACGGCATCACTCGCCTTCTTGGGCTTGGCCATCCGACGGCGGTCGAGACGGCGCTCCTCCTCGCCGGGGCCGGCGAGTTCGCGTTTGTCCTGTTCAGCCTGGCGCGCCAGGAGGGGCTGTTCTCGTTCTCCGAGCTCGATTTCGCCACGACTGTCGCGGCGCTGTCGATGCTGGCGACACCGCTGCTGGCAGCACTGGGTCAGCGCCTCAATGCGCGCCTCGCGAAACGCGTCGACGCGCGGGCGGCGGATACGCCCGAGGAGGGGCATGGGCTTGAAGGCCACGTCATCATCGGCGGTTTCGGCCGCGTCGGTGAGATGGTCGGCAAGCTGCTGGAGTCGATGTCGACCAAGTACATCGCCATCGATCTCGACGCGCGGCGCGTCGCCTCGGCCCGGGCGGAGGGGCTTCCCGTCTACTATGGCGATATCGGCCGGCAGGAGCTGTTGGAACGTCTTGGCGGCGACAAGGCTGCGGGCTTCGTCGTTACTTCCGACGTGCCCGTCGAGACCGACCAGACGGTCGCGATGATCCGCTCCGTCTGGCCGCATGCGAAGATATTCGCCCGCGCCAAGGACCCGGCCCATGCGCATCGCCTCATCGGCATGGGGGCGACGGACGTGGTCCCCGAGGCGACGGAGGGCAGCTTGCAGCTCGCCGCCCATGTGATGACCGGGATCGGCCTCCCGGACGATATCGTCATCGAGACGATCGACCGGGTGCGGGCAAGCCTCCTAGACGACCTCGGGCCGGAGCAGTCCTAGGCGGCAAGCCTCGTCTGAAGCCGCTCGGCGACCTTGTCGAGGAAGCCGGTGGTGGTGAGCCAGCGCTGATCGGGGCCGACGAGAAGTGCGAGATCCTTGGTCATGAAGCCGGCCTCGACCGCACCGACCGTCACCTGCTCCAGCGTCGTTGCGAACTCGGCGAGAGGGTCATTGTCGTCGAGCTTGGCGCGATGCTTCAGCCCGTTTGTCCAGGCGAAGATCGAAGCGATCGAATTGGTCGAGGTTTCCTCGCCGGCCTGATGCTGCCGGAAGTGGCGGGTGACGGTGCCATGCGCGGCCTCGGCCTCGACGACCTCGCCATCCGGCGTCATCAGAACCGAGGTCATGAGGCCGAGCGAGCCGAAACCCTGTGCCACCGTGTCGGACTGAACGTCGCCGTCGTAATTTTTGCAGGCCCAGACATAGCCGCCTGACCATTTCAGCGAGGCGGCGACCATGTCGTCGATCAGCCGGTGCTCGTAGGTCAGCCCCGCGGCGTCGAAGCGCTCCTTGAACTCGTTCTCATAGATCTCGGCGAAGATGTCCTTGAAGCGACCGTCATAGGCTTTGACGATCGTGTTCTTGGTCGAGAGGTAGAGGGGGTAGCCGCGTTGCAGGCTGTAGGTGAAGCTCGCGCGAGCGAAGTCGATGATCGAGGCGTCGAGATTGTACATTGCCAGCGCCACGCCCGAACCGGGGAAGTCGAAGACCTCGTGCTCGATGGCCTCGCCGTCCTCCGGCTCGAAGCGGATCGTCAGCTTGCCCTTGCCCGGGACCTTGAAGTCGGTGGCGCGATACTGGTCGCCATATGCGTGTCG
>CAZSXA010000105.1:0-8373 GCA_964611195.1 uncultured Bauldia sp. | reverse complement strand
CCGGACGCGACGCGTGTGGCGCGCCGTCCGCTTGAAATCGGGTCCAACGCCGATGTCGGCGGTCGTAATCCGCGACGTCGCTTGGGGCGCCCTTCTGACAGGTGTTCCGTGCTGGTTCATCGGGATGGTGCTCGCCCGAACCGTTGCGCCGCAACTTTAAGGCAAGCGCCGCATCGATACCACTCGACGCCGCTAATCCTCAGGCAGTCCGCCGCAATCAAACATGCGCGAATATGTCTTCCTCCGCCCATCCGGCAAGATCAAGGCGAGCGCGCGTCGGGATGAAGCCGAACGTCTCATGGGCCAGCGTTGCCCGGCCGTCGCGGGCGAGCCTCTCCTCGAGCGCGTCCTTCAATTGATGAAGGTAGAGGACATCGGCGGCGGCATAGCTGAGCTGCGCTTCGCTCAGCGTTTCGGCCGCCCAGTCCGAACTCTGCTGCTGCTTGGAGAGCTCGACGTCGAGATACTCGCGAACGAGATCCTTGAGGCCGTGGCGGTCGGTGTATGTGCGGGCGATGCGCGAGGCGATCTTGGTGCAATAGATCGGCTGCGGCATCACGCCGAAAGTGTGAAAGAGCAGGGCTGCGTCGAAACGGGCGAAGTGGAAGATCTTCGTCCGGCCGGTATCGCCGAGCAGCGCCATCAGGTTCGGCGCCGGCTTCGGATCGGCGTCGATCTGCACCACGTCGACCGTGCCGTCTCCGGGCGACAGTTGAACCACGCACAGCCGGTCGCGATGCGGATTGAGCCCGAGCGCCTCGGTGTCGACCGCAACCGCGCCGCCATAGGCGGAAAGGTCCGGAAGGTCGTGTTTGTGCAGGCGAATCGTCATCTTCGCGCCAGTGCGGATTGTCCCGGTGGCAGTCACACCCGCCGAAGGCGTTGTCAAGTTCGGCGCCGCCCCCTGGCCACCCAGCGGAGAAACCGCTCGAGGCGCGCGCGCTGCCACAGCGCGAGGCCGGCCGCGAGGATGATCGCCACGATAAGCACTACGATGAGGGTGACGTTCGACTCCGCCGCGCCGCTGCCGGTGACCGAAAACACGACATATCCGGGAATGCGGCCGATGAAGGCGACGAGGATCAGCCGGAAGAGCGGTATCCGCGTGAGGCCGGCGATGTAGCAGACGAGATCGTCGGGGAAGATCGGGATGATGAAGATGAACAGGAGCGCGAGGGCGCCGTTCCGCTCGGCGATGAAGTCGAATCGTTCGAGGTGCTCCGGCTTGACGAAGCGCTCGACAAACGGCCGGCCCAACCGGCGCGAAAGAATGAACACCAGCGCGCACCCGATCGTCCCGCCGATGGTCGCATAGGCCGCGCCCATCCACGCCCCGAACAGGTAGCCGCCGACAAAGCCGGTAACCTGCCCCGGAATCGGTGCGGCGAAGACCTGAAAGATCTGGATGGCGATGAAGGCAAGCGGTGCGAGCGGCCCGGTATCCTCCACCAGTTGAGCGACCTGATCCGGATCGCCGAAGAACGAGATCAGCGGCAGCGATCCGACGGTCAGGGCGGCAAGCGCGCCGATGCCGATGGCGAACCAGATGATGATCCGGCGTCGGCTCGCACGACGGTCCGGATGCGGTTCAACGGCTGGGCCGCCTGTCGGTCGCTCGGCATCGGGGCCCTCGGGATCCATTGCCCGGCCTCCATGTCCCTGCACCCATGAGGTGCCAGTTCGGCGCGTACGTTCGGCTTATAGACCGCTCGGGTCCCGCCTGTATGTCGGAAGTGTGAACCTCGGAACGCATCGAAATCTTCCGAGTGAACCATTGATATTGGAAGCGGAATGCTCCATCTCTTTCCCAAGAGCGTGTGGACTCGACTTCGTCGACGCCTCTCTTCAGTTGTGAGCACCCGGCCACGCGGGGTCCTCCCGCCAGACAGCCGGCCGGCATATCTGCCGCCGCTCAACGAAAGACTTCATGAAATCCTTTGACGAACTCGGCCTTGCAGCGCCGATCCGGTCGGCGCTTGCCGACGAACGCCATTCCGTTCCCACTCCCATCCAGTCGCAAGCCATCCCGCTGATCCTGTCCGGACGGGACCTTATGGGCATCGCCCAGACCGGAACCGGCAAGACCGCAGCCTTCGCCCTGCCGATCCTCGATCGGCTGGTTCGCTCGCCGGAGCGGCGTCCGGCCGCTCGGCAATGCCGCACGCTCATCCTGACGCCGACACGCGAACTCGCCACCCAGATCGCGGAACGCGTCGCCGCTTACGGCAGCCGCTTCCGGCCGACCATTGCGATCGTGATCGGCGGGCAGTCGATCCGCGCGCAGGCCCGCACGCTGGCGGCCGGTGTCGACGTGCTGATCGCGACGCCGGGCCGCCTGATCGACCTTCTCGGCAACAACGCCGTCCGGCTCGACGCAGTCGAAGTGCTGGTTCTCGATGAAGCCGACCGCATGCTCGACATGGGCTTCATCCGGCCGATCCGGGATATCGCCGCGAAGCTCCCGCGCGAGCGGCAGAACCTCTTCTTCACCGCAACGATGCCGCCCGCGATCGAGAATCTCGCGAAAGGTCTGTTGCGCAATCCGGCCACGGTTTCCGTTGCGCCGGTGTCCACGACGGCCGAGAAGATCGACCAGCGCGTCCTTCACGTCGACCATGGCGGCAAGGCGTCGGCCCTTCGCTCCGTCCTTGCCGACAAGGCCGTTACCCGCGCTCTCGTTTTCGCTCGCACCAAGCGCGGCGCCGACAAGATCACCCGGGTTCTCGCCGCCGCCGACATCCAGGTGCAGGCGATCCACGGCAACAAGTCACAGCCGCAGCGCGAGAAGGCGCTGGGCGGCTTTCGCGACGGCAGGATCAAGGTGCTAGTCGCCACCGACATCGCCGCGCGCGGCATCGATGTCCCGGGCGTCAGCCACGTCGTCAACTACGACCTTCCCGCCGACGCGGAGAGCTATGTGCACCGGATCGGGCGCACCGCGCGCGCGGGCGCCGAAGGCATCGCCATCTCGCTGTGCACCGGCGAGGATCGTGCAAATCTCGCAGCGATCGAGCGGCTGATCCGCCGGACCATTCCGGTTGTCAGCGTTTCGGGGGCCGAAATCGTTGCGCCCGTAGGCAGTCCCGACCAACCGAAGTCGGTGTCTCCGGCTCGTTCCAAGACACGTCGGCGTGGCCAGAAGAGCGCCGCCGCGACGGCTCCGCCTGCGCGTCAGGCCCCGAAGCGCCGGCGGCGTCGTTCAAGGTCACCGCAGCGGTCGGCGGTCGCCGCAGCGTAGCACCGCCGACGCGATGGTCGTTCGGCCCTTGGCGTGCGATGCGATAAACATCATGTTGTCTTCAGCCGGCGCCACCCGCCGGCTTTGCAAGAGCGAGGGATGACCAGATGACAGATCAGCCGGCACGCCCTCAAACGGTCGCCGGAGCGCCGTCTGGACAGACAGCTGACGCCGCCCCCAGGAACTGGGTGCAGGACCTTGCGCCCTATCGCGGCGCCGACCCGGCGCGGAGCCTCTTCGAGGTCGTGATCACGGCCGTCCCGTTCTTCGGATTCTGGATACTCGCCCTCGCTCTTGTCGGAGGCGGCCAGTGGTGGGGGCTAGTGTTCACGCTGCCGGCATCGCTCTTCCTCGTCCGGCTGTTCATGATCCAGCACGATTGCGGTCACGGGTCGCTCTTCCGGAGCCGCGAGACGGGCGACTGGCTCGGGCGCGCGATCGGTGTGCTGACATTCACCCCCTATGATTATTGGCGACGGCTCCACGCCCAGCATCACGCCAGCGCCGGCAATCTCGATCGCCGCGGCGTGGGCGACGTCCGGACCCTCACTGTCGAGGAGTACAGGAGCCTCTCGGCGAGAGGTCGCCTGGCCTACCGGGTCTTCCGCAGTTCGGCGTTTCTGCTGCTCGCCGCCCCGGTACTTCTGTTCGTCGTCAACAACCGCTTCCCGGCCAAGCTCTTCGGCAGCGGCCGCGCGTCATGGATCAGCGTCTGGGGGACGAACATCGCAATCGTTGCCGTCGCAATCGCTCTTTCTCTGATCTTCGGCTTCGTCGCCTGGTTGGCCGTTCAGGTCGTCATCTCGCTGATCTCCGGCGCGATCGGCGTCTGGCTGTTCTTCGTCCAGCACCAGTTCGAAGGCACCTATTGGGCGCATGACGACGACTGGGCGTTCGAGACCGGCGCGCTGCATGGCAGCTCGCATTACGATCTTCCCGAGCCGATCCGGTGGTTCACCGCCAATATCGGCATCCATCACGTGCACCATCTGGCGAGCCGGATTCCGTTCTACCGCCTGCCGAAGGTGTTGCGGGACTTCCCCGAGCTTCGCGAGCCGAGGATGACGCTTCGCAAGAGCCTGGGTGCGGCGAGGCTGGCCCTCTGGGACGAGCGCCTGCAGCGGCTGGTGTCGTTCCGCGAGGCCGCCCAATCGGCCTGATGGCCCGTCGCGGGGCAGGATTCAGGCGTCTGAAGATACTGACCCATTGGCATGGGCGTTAGCTCGGTCCGCGCTTCCGCGGGGCCGCCATGTCGACGAGTGGCCGGCCCACGTTGATTTCTCGACGTTGAAAGGCGACAAGCCCGTTTCCTCAGAGCGCGTCCGCCAGTTGGCCTCGGGCTCTGGTCTCACTTTTCACACAAGCACGAGGGACCTCCGGCCGTTGGCACGGGGGCGGTGCCACTTTCTGGAAGCCCCATGAATTACCTCTCAACGCTCCGGCAGGAGTGGTTTGGCAATGTCCGAAACGATCTTCTCGCCGGCCTCGTCGTAGCGCTCGCGCTCATCCCCGAGGCGATCGCGTTCTCGATCATCGCCGGCGTCGATCCAAAGGTCGGGCTCTACGCCTCGTTCTCCATTGCGGTGCTGATCTCGTTCCTGGGCGGCCGGCCCGGAATGATCTCCGCAGCAACGGCCGCCACCGCCGTCTTGATGGTTACGCTGGTCCGTGACCATGGGCTGCAATACTTGCTGGCGGCGACGGTGCTGGCTGGTGTCCTGCAGATGCTCGCTGGCGCGTTCAAGCTCGGCAACGCCATGCGCTTTGTGTCGCGCTCGGTGATGACCGGATTCGTCAACGCGTTGGCCATCCTGATCCTCATGGCACAGGTGCCCGAACTGATCGGTGTCCCAGGGCTGACCTATGTGTTCGTCGCGGCAGGCCTTGCCATAATCTACCTCCTGCCGCGCATCACCACGGTGATCCCGTCGCCGCTGGTGGCGATCGCGGTTCTCACCGCCCTCGCGCTCGGATTCGGTCTCGACCTTCGCGTAGTCGGCGATATCGGTGAACTGCCGTCCTCGCTACCGGTGTTCCTGCTGCCCGATATTCCGCTCAATCTCGATACGCTGCTGATCATTCTGCCCTACTCGGCGGCTGTTGCTGTCGTCGGGCTGCTTGAATCGCTGATGACCGCACAGATCGTCGACGACTTCACCGACACTGAGTCCGACAAGAACCGCGAATGCATGGGTCAGGGGGCCGCCAACTTCGTCACCGGCTTCTTCGGCGGCATGGCTGGCTGCGCCATGATCGGCCAGTCCGTCATCAACGTGAAATCGGGCGGTCGCGGTCGGCTATCGACCTTCGCGGCCGGAATGTTTCTGCTCTTCCTGATCCTTGTGGCGGGCGATGTAGTGGCAGAGATCCCGATGGCGGCGCTGGTGGCAGTGATGATCATGGTTTCGATCGGCACATTCAGCTGGGACTCGATCCGTAATCTGCGCACCTATCCGCGCCGTTCGAGTGTGGTGATGATCGCGACCGTCGTGGTCGTGGTCTGGACGCACAACCTCGCCATCGGTGTGCTTGTCGGGGTGATGCTCTCGGGCATCTTCTTCGCCTGGAAGGTGGCGCAGCTCTTCCGGGTGACTTCGACGTTGTCCCAGGATGGTCTCACCCGCACGTATCGCGTCGAGGGGCAGGTGTTCTTTGCTTCGGCGAAGGACTTCGCCGCCGCGTTTGACTTCAAGGAAGCGCTCGACCGCGTCGTCATTGACGTTCGCGCCGCCCATATCTGGGACCTGTCGGGAGTGGCCGCGCTCGATCGGGCCGTGCTCAAGTTCCGACGCGACGGTGCCGACGTTGAGATTGTCGGGATGAACGAAGCCAGCGCCACGCTCGTCGACAAGCTCGGCGAGCACGAGACCAGCCAGACGCTGTTGAAGGTCTGAGGGGCCGACGATGAAACAGATTCTCGCCTGCCTAGACGGGTCGGTCTACTCGGAGAGCGTTGTCGACAACGCCGCCTGGGCAGCCTCGCAGCTCAATGCCGCCGTTGTTGCTCTGCACACGCTCGGCAGGCGAAACGTCGGCAACGCACCCGTCGATCTCTCGGGCAATCTCGACGCAAGCGAGCGCGAGACCCTGCTCGCGGAGCTCGCCGAACTCGATGCCGTGCAAGCGCGGCTAACACAGAAGCGCGGTCGGCTCATCCTCGCGCAGGCGAAGCAGAGGCTGGTCGAACGAAACGTCGGGGAGATCACGGAGCGCCTCCGCCATGGCGATGTTGTCGATACGCTGAAAGACATGGAGGGCGACGTCGATCTTGTCGTCATCGGCAAGCGTGGCGAGGCGGCGGACTTCGCCAAACTGCATCTCGGGTCCAACCTCGAACGCGTTCTTCGCGGGGCGAGCAGGCCCGTCCTGGTCGCTGCCCGCGCCTTCCGCCCGATCAATCGGTGCCTGATCGCGTTCGACAATGGCCGAAGCATCGCCAAGGCAATCGACTTCCTGGCCGATCAGCCGCTGCTCGCGGGCGTCGCCTGCGAGCTCTTCGCGGTCGGATCAGCTCGAGAAGCCGACCGGCCCATGCAACAGGCGGCGGAAACACTTGCGAGGACCGGTCTCGACGTCGCGATCCGCCGCGAGGCGGGCGACCCCGCCGAGGTGATTGCCGAACGTGTGAGAGACGCCGAGTTCGATCTGCTCGTGATGGGTGCCTACGGCCATTCCCGCATCAGAACGTTGATTATCGGCAGCACCACAACGGCGCTCATCCGGTCGTGCAAGGTACCGGTGCTTCTGTTCAGGTAGTTGGCTGAACAACCGGTTCCGGCTCTGACGACACTCGCTGAACGGCGGCGCATGACGCTGGGCGGCCACTTCTCGCGGGCATGCCGCCAGGAGCGTTCTCTCTGCCAACACGGATGCACGACAAGGACCGCCGAACGGAGACGGGAAGAACGCCTGCCTCCGGATGAGGCCGTCGCCTATGCGTGTCGGTTCGGCGTCCAATCCGGGAACGGATCGATGAGATCACGGAACGGCACTGGGTTGAAGCGGACTGGGTTCTCGGGGCCGACGAGTGCGGCGTCGAGCGCGTCGCGCATCGCCTGCTCGTCCATGCCGGTGCCGATGAAGACGAGTTCCTGGCGACGGTCGCCCCAGACGCGGTGCCAGTTCTTCTGGATCGCGTCGCGCCACGCCGGATGATCTGGCCATCGTTCGCGCGGAACCGCGGCCCACCACGACCCCAACGGCTCGACCCTTGCGACAGCGCCCGCGAGCGAGAATTCGCCGACCCAGTTCGGTCGTGTGGCCAGCCAGAAATGCCCCTTCGCCCGGATCAGGCCTGGCCAGGTGGCGTTGATGAATTCGTTCAGCCGATCCGGCGCAAACGGCCGCCGGGCGCGATAGACGAAGCTCCCGATGCCGTACTCCTCGGTTTCCGGGACATGATCCTTGAAGCCGTAGAGTTCCTTGAACCAAAACGGATGCTGCTCGGCCTTGGCCTCATCGAAACGGTGGGTATCGAGCACCTCGGCAAGCGGGACGCGGGCGAAGTCGGCCTCGATCACGCGCGCATCGGCGTTGAGCGAGGCAATAATGCTGCGGACCTTGGCGCGTTCGTCCGCGGTCACGTCGGAGGCCTTGTTGAGAACAACGACGTCGGCGAACTCGATCTGCTCGACCAGGAGGTCGACGATCGTTCGTTCATCGCCCTCGCCGGCCGTCTCGCCTCGATCGGCGAGGAACTCATGCGAACCGAAATCGCGCAGCAGGTTCACGGCGTCTACGACAGTGACCATCGTGTCGAGCCGCGCCAGGTCCGACAGGCTCCGCCCATCGTCGTCCCGAAAGGAGAACGTGCTGGCGATCGGCAGCGGCTCGGCAACACCAGTTCCCTCGATGAGGAGGTAGTCGAAGCGACGGTCTGCGGCCAGGCGGCCGACCTCGGTCAGCAAGTCGTCCCGCAGAGTGCAGCAGATGCAGCCATTCGTCATTTCGACGAGCTTCTCATCCGTGTGGGAAAGCTTGGCGTCTCCCTCGCGGACAAGGTCCGCGTCGATGTTGACCTCGCTCATATCATTAACAATGACCGCCACCCGGCGACCTTCGCGGTTGTTGAGGATATGGTTGAGGAGCGTTGTTTTTCCTGCTCCGAGAAAGCCGGACAGGACCGTCACTGGAAG
>CAZSXA010000104.1:0-8394 GCA_964611195.1 uncultured Bauldia sp. | reverse complement strand
AAATAACCTAATGCTTATAACTGCAAAAAAGCTAGCAGGTTATTTTTAACATGGCCTTAAATTTTGCGCGGGCATTGCGTACACGATCAGGAAGAAAAGACTTGAAAAGCACCTGATTTTCTGTTTTTTTTCTCTGACTTTCAAGAAAGGGCGGTTAGCTCAGCGGGAGAGCACTACGTTGACATCGTAGGGGTCACTGGTTCAATCCCAGTCACGCCCACCATTCCCACCACGGAAATGGCAGTCGCAGGCGCATCTGGCGCATGCCGACCGGCGGAAACCCAGGGGCGGTCCAGGGCTCGTTCGCGCGCTGAGCGTTGCCGGAGAGAATTGGTGCAATGCCTGCGCGAACCATCGCGGTGGTGCCCGCCCGGTCGGGGTCGAAGGGCGTACCCGACAAGAACATCCGCAAGATCGCCGGCAAGCATCTGATCGGCTACGCGATCGAATTCGCGCTTCGCCTCCGTCAGGTCGACGGCGTGATCTGCTCCACTGATGCCGAGCACTATGCCGAGGTTGCGCGCCGCTATGGCGCCGACGTTCCGTTCCTGCGGTCGGCGGAGTCGGCGGGGGATGCCGCGATGGAAGAGGATGTGCTGCGCGAGATGCATCAGGGTTTCGTCAACAACGGTATCGATGTTCCCGACCTCATCGTCTGGCTGCGCCCGACGTTCCCGTTTCGTCCGATCGAATCGGTCGAGCGCTGTATCCAGCGTATGCAGGCGGACGGAACGATGACCGCCTGCCGGGTCGTGACTCCTGCCGACGCGCGGACCTATATGGACGCGGGCGGGTTCCTGCGGCCCGGCTTCGACGATGGCGGCCGATCGATGGTCCGCCGGCAGGACATGCCGGCCGCCTATCATGCGTTCAATACGGACGTGTTCCGTTTTCCGGTGCCCGGGAGCGGTGATGCGTTCCTTGGCGACCGTGTCGGCTTTGAAGTGGCCCCACGAGTTTGCGGCTCGACATCGACGACGAGGTCGATTTCCGGATCGCTGCCGCGCTGATCGAGAATGCCCGCGACCTCGTTGAGGACTACCTGCCGCGCCACCGCTCGGATCGACGCGATCCTTAGTTCCCCGGCGCCGGAAGGGGTCGGCACGCAAAGTCGATGACAGACATGGGCTTTTTCGCCTAGGCTAGGGGCTCCCGGGTCCGGTACGGCAGGATGTGAGTGCGTGCCGTCAGTATGAAACACGAAGCCACGGAATCCTCGCGCCTGATCAAGCTCGCTTCGCAGCATGTTGCGAAGGGGGCCAGCAGTACCATGCGAGTGCTCGACTACCACCTGCCACTCGTCGTCGACCGCACTGACGGCGCCCGGGTCTGGGACGCCGACGGCAACGAGCTCATCGACATGAATATGGGCTACGGCCCGCTGCTGTTCGGTCACCGGCCAAAATTCATCAACGACGCAATCATCGAGGAGCTCGGCCGTCGCGGCACTGTGTCGGGCTTCGCCGAAACGCTCTCGATCGAGGCGGGCGAGTTGATCAAGGCGAGCTTCCCCGCGATCGACCTTCTCCGTTTCAGTTCGACCGGCAGCGAGACCGCACAGACCGCTGTCCGCCTGGCGCGCGCCTATACCGGCCGACGGCGCCTCGTCCTCTTCGAGGGCCATTATCACGGCTCGACCGACGCTACCTTTCACCGCTACCACGCCGACCCGCAGGCCCTTGAGGGCCAAAAAGGCGCGCCCGTTGCGGGGACCGACGGCATGGACGGATCGCCGCGCGATGCGATCGTCGTGCCCTACAACGATGCCGACGCTCTGGCCGCCGTGCTCGATCAGCACGGGGCCGACATCGCGGCGGTTATGCTCGAACCGGTCATGGGCAATGCCGGGGTGATTCCTCCGGAGCCGGGCTACCTTCAGGAGGTGCGCCGGCTCGTCGATCAACATGGCGCGCTGCTGATCTTCGACGAGGTGATCACCGGCTTTCGTATCGCCCGCGGCGGTGCGCAGGAGCGCTATGGCGTGGCCGCCGACATCACCATGCTGTCGAAGGCTGTCTCCGGAGGTGTGCCCCTGAGTGCGGTCGGCGGTCGCCGAGAAATCATGCAACTCCTCGTCGACGGCGTGGTCTTCCACGGCGGCGTCTACTCAGGCAATCCGATGTCGCTGGCGGCGACCGTTGCCGTTCAGCGCGCCTATGCCGCGGATGCCGCGACCATCCATGCCGGAATCGAGGCTGCGGGAGTGCGCCTGGAAACCGGCCTCAGAGAGCAACTCCAGCAGGCTGGCATTCCGGCGATCGTTCAGCGCGTCGGCGGCATGATGAGCCTGTGGCTGACGAGGGGCGAGGCGAAGCCGCCGCTTGCCTATCGCGAGGCGGCGCACATCGCGGATGCGCCGAGCTTCATCCGGCTCCAGCATGCGGCGCAGCGGGCCGGGCTCTACTTCCACCCCAATCACTTCGAGCCCTGGTATCTGAGCACGGCCCATACGCCCGCGATCATCGACGAAGCACTCGACCGCTTCGCTACTGCGCTCAAACAGGTGCGACAGTCGGAGCCGGCCTGATGCGGGGAGAGGGCGTCGAGGCGAGCCAGGAGGCGATCGGCGAAAAGGTCGTCGCGATTGCGGAGCGGTTGATGAGCGAGCATCGGCTGACGGGCGAGGCCGGCCTGGACGCCCCCATAGGCGAGGAGGGCCTCGGCTTCGATTCGATGGGCCGGCTCGAACTCTATGCCGCCGTCGAGCGGGAGTGCGGTGTCAAGATCCCGGAGAAGTATTGGGGCGGCAAACGCGTGCGCGATCTCAGAGAGCTGATCCGCGTCGCGGCGCCTGCCTGACGCGTTCGGCGGAGGCTGGCCATGGATGTCTCCGGCGATCCTCTGCTGCTCGCTCGCTGGCGTACCTGGAACGGCGCGATCGATTGCGGCCACTCCGAACGTGTGTTCAGCGCCGATGAGCTTCGGGCGCTCTGCGACGATGTGGCGGAGCAGTTGGCCGCCGCTGAGGTGAAACCAGGGGATCCAGTCGTTCTCGCGCTTGCCAATACCGCCGCATTCCCGGTGCTGCTGATGGCGCTGCTGCAGCTGCGCTGCAATCCGATCCTGGCTCACCCGGCGACTCCGCTGCCCGAGCTGAAACGGATTGCCGGCGCCTATGGCGCGCTCTTCGCTGCGCACGACTTCATCGACGGCGTCAGCGCGCTCGGCGACGGAACCGGTGAGGCGACTGCTGCCATCCCGGTCGGCTCGATGGAGGTATCGCTGCTCCCGGTCGGGTCGGACGCGGGTGATGCTGCGTCCATACCCGGGATGGGCGTCATCCTCCATCCGACGTCGGGCACTTATGGCGCGGCGCGGTACTGCATCCGCAATCAGGGAGCCGCGGTCGCAGAGGCGGTGAACTATGTCAGCCGCGTCAGCGCCTATCGCGAGGCGCGGGTCACGGTGACGACGCCTCTCACTCACGCCTACGCCATCGGCTTCGGCCTGGTGTCGTCGATCATCACCGACAGCGTTCTCGCGGTGAGCCCGGTGTTCAACCCGAAGCGAATCCTTCGCCTCGAGCGTGAAACGCCCAGCACAATCCTCGCTCTGGTGCCGCCGATGGTGCGGACCCTCACCGCCATGAACGCCGGCGATCCAGGCCGCGCGATGTCGCCCAACACCTTCTACGCCGGCGCGGCGCTCGATCAGGCCTCGGCAGAAGCCTTTGAAAAGACCTTCGACACACGGCTCTTCACGATCCTCGGCGCGACGGAGAGCGGGGCGATTGCGACGACGTGGTCGTCCGATGAGCGCCTTGGCGGCGTCGGCCGTCCGCTCGATGGCATCAAGGCCAGCGTCGTCGATACGAAGCGGTTCGAGGATCTCGGCGAGGGCGTCGGCGAACTCGTCGTCGAGGCGAACTCGATGATGCAGGGCTATCTCCCCGGCGACGGCAAGGGGACGCCGGCATCGTTTCGCACCGGCGATGTCGTTTCCATCCGCGACGACGGCACGGTGCATATCGTCGGCCGCGCCCGCGACATCATCAATCTCGGCGGCATGAAGGTCGACCCGGCCGAGGTCGAGGCGGTGATCCTCGCCGCGCCTGGCGTTGCCGACGCCGCGGTTTATCCGGGGCTTCGTGACGACGGAGTTGAGTTCGTCCAAGCCGCCATTTCAGGCACCGGCGCCGACCCGGCAAGCGTGCGCGAGCATTGCCTGGCAGAGCTTGCCGCGCACAAAGTTCCCGCCGCCATCCACGTCATCGACGAGGTGCCGCGAACGCCGTCGGGCAAGTGCATGAAAGTGAAATGCCCGGACTATCCGACAGCGCTTCTGAAGGGGGCGCGCAATGGCTGAACGGAAGTCGCGATCATGCTGAGCCGTGGCGGCCGCGCGTACCGCTTCCGCGAGCGCGTGTTCAACCGCGCCAACCGCATCCTCCTGCCGCACATGGCCGACCCGGTGCGGCGCGAAACGGAAGCAGCAGGCGACGACGCGATGCCCGAGCCGATGAAGGTGATCGACAACGGCGCCGACACGACCATTGTATCGTTCTCGAGCGCCGCGATGCTCCACACCGGGCGTCCCACCTCCGAGTTCGAGTCCTTCTTCCAGCGCCAGGCTAGGCCCTACAATCTTGTCCTCTTCCGCGACATCCATCGCAGCGTCTATCACCTGACGCCCGACGGCGAGTCCGGCGGGCTCGAATGGTACCGGACCGAGCTTGAGAATGCGCTGGCGGCGCTCGGCGCCTCGCGTCATGTTGCGATCGGCGATTCCGGCGGTGCGGCAGCCGCGATCTATTTCGGCACGAAGCTCGGTTTCGAGACGGTCGTCGCGTTCAGCCCGCCCTTCCCGATGCATCACTGGATCAGCCCGGTGGCGCAGCTTCGCGCCTATTTCGACGTGCCGCTGCTCATCAAGGAGCCGAGCGCCTATTGGGAGCACGTCCTGATCGCCGGATCGGCGACATTCATGTTCTACCTGCCGATCGGCCTGCGTTGCGGCTTCGACAGCATCTTCAACCCGATCACGACCTATCTGGAGGCGAGCGAGCGGCCCCGCCTCACGATCTTCTATGGCGAGGGCAGCCGGCCCGAGACCAAAATCATCGCGCCGCTGCGCGGCCTGCCGGACGTCACGATCAATCCGCTGCCGACGGCGAAGCATTTCTGTATGGTGGCTCTGGCGCGGACGGGACGGCTTGGATCGACGATCATGGAGGCGATCGAGCCGCTGCCCGCTAGCGGGGAGGCCGATACGGCATGAAGCGGGTCCCAACGATCGCAGCGCTCGGTGCAATCGGGCTTGGCGCGCTTGGCGCGTCGCCAGCAGTGGCGACCGACGGTGAGCAACGCACCTATGCCAACGTCACCGAGGAGATCTTCGAATGCGTGAAGGTCGATAGCATCGAAGCGCAGGGCACCGTCTACGAGCCACGCTATGGGCCGGTCGGGGTCTCGACAACACGGTCGGCGCTGTGGCGTGTCGTCGTTGCCTATGAGCACGACGTCGCCGCAGGCCAACTCACTTACACGCTGGTCTACAAGAGCTGGATCGTGCCGCGGGCGGAGATCTGGAACGGGATCGAGGACGCGCTGGCGCGGTGCAGTCAGTAGGCGAACCTCAGGCACGCTCCGCCGGATGTCGCTGAAACCCGGCCATGCCACCGATGGCTCGCGC
Organism: uncultured Bauldia sp.; assembly: GCA_964611195.1. Lineage (GTDB taxonomy): Bacteria > Pseudomonadota > Alphaproteobacteria > Rhizobiales > Kaistiaceae > JADLGL01. The sequence goes on along the minus strand of CAZSXA010000104.1, from coordinate 2,763 downwards.
CACGAGGAGCCGTCGCCCTATGGCGCTGCGTTCTCGGCCATCTATGGCGAGAAGTGGGACCTCTGGTGCCGGCTGGTCTGGCCAATCCTGCAGCAGTATCTGCCTGCGGATCGCGACGGGCGAAGCTGGCTGGACCTTTGCTGCGGGTCGGGCGGGTTGCTGCAACTGGCCGAAGTCGACGGTTTCGCCGTCACCGGCGTCGACCGGTCGCCGTTCCAGCTTGCCAACGCCGCGCGGAAGGTTCCCGGCGCGCGGTTGATCGAGGCCGACGTGCGAAGCTTCGAATCCGCCAACGCCTATGACGTCGTCACCTGTGTCTTCGACAGCCTCAACTACCTGACCGAGTTAGACGAGGTGAGGGCGCTGTTCGAGCGGGTCGCATCATGCCTGAAGCCGGACGGTGTCTTCGTCTTCGACATCAAGACGGCGGAGGGCTTTCGGACGGAGTCCGCCAAGACGCTCGAAACGGCGACCGGATCGGTGACGTTCGAGAGCGCCTATGACGAGGCGGAGGCGCTCCACCGTTTCACCGCTACGGGCACGGTGGAGGAGGGCGGCGAGCACCGGCCGTTCCACGAGGTCCATATCCAGCGCGCCCATGAGGCCGCCGTGCTGGAACAGGCGCTCGCCGATCTCGGTCTTGCCGTGGCGGTGGCGGATTTCGAGACCGGCGGCGAGCCGGCGCCGCGGTCGAAGCGGCTTGTCTTCACTGCCCGCAGCGGCAGCTAAAGGATAAATGGAATCAACGCCTTCCGCTCCGGCGGATAATCCGGAAATCGCTCGCGATACCAACGGTGGTGCGAGATCGCACGCGGGGCGAGATTGGCGGCGGTGAAGAAGGCGAAGGCGAGGCCGGCCGGCGACCACGCGGCGATCGCCCAGCCGATCCACTCGACGATCTCGCCGAGATAGTTGGGGCATGAGACGTAGCGGTACATGCCGCCATGCGGAATACCGTAGTCGCGCGAAGCGCGGCGCAGCCTGAACAGGATGCGGTCGGAGTGGATGTTCACGATGAAGCCGACCGCGAAGATCAGCGTACCGATGATGAAGGCCGGGCTCGAAAGCCAGTCGTCGGCATAGGTGCCGAGCTCCGACAGCCAGCGCGCGTTGATGTAGGCGTTGAGGAGGTTGAAGCCGAACGCCATCGCGGCCACCGACAGCGGCATTCGTTTGCCGCCCGGCGGCATGCGCAGAGGGAAGATGAATGTGCGGTGGACGTAGTGGATTTGCCACAGCGCCAGAAGTGCAAGCGGTGCGGCGTCGCCGGCATTCCCGCCGCTGAGATAGATGACGAGAAACACGACGACGGCAGGGCTTTCCATCAGCGCCCAGCCGAGCCTGGCGTCGAGCGTCGGTCCCCAGCCGGGGCGCGCGTGGCGGCCATAAGGCGCCGACAGAAACGTCAGCGCGACGGCGGAAGCGGCGCCAGCGGCGACCATGAACCACATCAGCCAGACATGGATCTGCGGCTCGCTCACCGTCGCTCCAACCGGTCGGCGAGGATCTTGGTCGGGCTGAGCAATCCGGTTTCGGCGAACCAGGAGATCGTGTCGGCGACTGTCTCCTCAAGGGGACGTGGCGCATAGCCGAGCTCCGCGCCGGCCTTGTCGCGGATGACGACCGGGTCCCAGCGAAGCGGCATCATCGATTCGGGCGTGAACATCGGCTCCCGGCGAAGCATCCGCGCCGAAGCAAGTCCGAAAGGCGCGGCAAGCTCGCCGACGCGAAGCGGCAGCACCATTCGCGGTCGTGGAATGCCGGTCACCGCAGCCGCGACCTCGGCGAGTTCGACGAGCCCGGATCTGTGGCCGCCGAGCAGATAGCGTTCGCCGCTTCCGCCCCGTTCGGCCGCCGCGATCGCACCTGCGGCGACATCGCGAACGTCGACCCAGTCGAAGCTGCCGCGAACGAGGCTGGGCATCCGGCCGCGCGCGAGATCGAGAAGCACGCGTCCCATGCGGGATGGGCCGAAGTCATTAGGCCCGATCACGCCCGTCGGATGGACGATGACGACGTCGAGCCCCTCCGCGGCGAGCTCGAGCACGGCCGCTTCCCCTGCCGCCTTGGAGCGGTCATAGGCGGGAGCGCGCGCGTCGGAGAGCGGGGCGGAGGCCTCGTCGATCCGCGCACCCACGCTGCGGTCGCCAAAGGCATGGATCGAACTGCAGTGGACGAATCGCCCGACGCCGGCTGCAAGCGCTGCTTCGGCGACCGTGCGTGTCCCCTCGACGTTCACGCTCTCGACGTGGCCGCCGCGCGGGCCGTCGATCGAAATGATCGCCGCAAAGTGGAAGACGACCTCGACGCCCTGCATCGCATGTCTCATGGCGTCCGGGTCGCGGACATCGCCGCGAACGATTTCGATAGGCAACCCGTCAATGGCGTCCTGCCGGGAGCGCACCAGTGCACGCACACGGTCGCCGCGGGCGAGCAGCGCGCGCACCAGATTGGCGCCGACATGGCCGTTGGCCCCGGTGACAAGGACGTTCATCGACCTTCCTCCCGGCGCCAAGCCAGCCGCCGGAACGCCGCCAAGTCAATCGTCCAGCCACGCGACGAGATCGCGAAGGGCGCGCGTGTAGAGCCCATAGTCGATGTGGAACGCGTCCGCTTGGGAGAAGAGCGCGCCCTTGAAGCTCGGCGGCGCGGTCGTGCGCCGCGCGTTGAAGGCCTCGGCCTTCTCCGGATCTCGTTGCTCGGCTGCCAGGTAGGCCGCAATGGCTCGGCCTTGCTCGACGAAGATCGGCCAGCACGAGCCGG
>CAZSXA010000103.1:0-8427 GCA_964611195.1 uncultured Bauldia sp. | reverse complement strand
CTCGAAAGGCGCGCGTCATGACCGCCGCCGTCGCCGAGGCCGGCGTCTACGATGTCGAGACGATCCGGCGTGATTTCCCGATCCTTGCGCGCACCGTCCATGGCAAGCCGCTCACCTATCTCGACAACGGCGCGTCCGCGCAGAAGCCGCGGCAGGTCATCGAGCGCATCGCGCAGGCTTACGGCGAGGATTACTCCAACGTCCATCGCGGTCTCCATTTCCTGTCGACCGCGTCGACCGAGGCCTATGAGGACGCCCGCGAAACCGTTCGCCGCTTCCTCGGCGCACGCTCGGCCGAAGAGATCGTCTTCACCCGCTCTTCGACCGAGGCACTGAACCTCGTCGCGTCATCGCTCGGCCAGTCGATCGGCGAGGGCGATGAGATCGTGCTGTCGATCATGGAGCATCACTCCAACATCGTGCCCTGGCACTTCCTGCGCGAGCGGAAGGGCGCGGTGCTGAGATGGGGACCGGTCGCCGATGACGGCGCATTCGACGTCGCCGATCTCGAGGCTTTGCTTACGGAGCGCACTAAGGTCATCGCGATCACCCACATGTCGAACGTGCTGGGGACGGTGGTGCCGATCAAGGAGGTCGCAGCGATCGCCCGGGAGCGGGGCATCGCGCTGGTGGTCGACGGCAGCCAGGCGGCGGTGCATCTGCCGGTGAACGTCCAGGATCTCGGCTGCGACTTCTACATCTTCACCGGCCATAAGCTTTACGGACCGACGGCGATCGGCGTGCTCTACGGCCGCTCGGACCGGCTCGCCGCGCTGCCGCCTTATCAGGGTGGTGGCGAAATGATCTCCGAGGTGACGACGGACACCGTCACCTATGAACGGCCGCCGCATCGCTTCGAGGCGGGCACGCCGCCAATCGTCCAGGCGATCGGGCTCGGCGCCGCGCTCGACTATGTCGACAGCATCGGCCGTGAACTCATCGCCGGCCATGAGGCCGATCTTTGCGACTACGCTCATCACCGGCTCTCCGAGATCGACGGGCTTACTATCTACGGAACGACGCCCGACAAGGGCGCGATCGTCTCGTTCAATCTCGAGGGGATTCACCCGCACGACGTTGCCACGATCCTCGATCACGAGGGCGTCGCCATCCGCGCCGGAACGCATTGTGCCCAGCCTCTGCTCGCGCGCTATGGCATCACTGCGACCTGCCGGGCTTCATTCGGCCTTTACAACACGCGAGAAGAGATCGACGTCCTCCACGGTGCCGTCGTGAAGGCCAGGTCGCTGTTCGCGGGCGTGTAGCCGATTTCGCGGCGAGGGGTTTCGATGACCGACGCCAAGACCCAAATGTCGCGCAAGAGCTTCTTCGGCCGGCTTTGGCCGGGCAAAAAGGACGATACGGACGACATCGCGATGGATAGCGTCGAGACAACGGAGCGCGAGGCAAGGCCGCTTGAGCCAGGACCTGCCGTTGCGCGCGCCAGCGTCGAGGATTCGACAATTCCGGCCGAGGAGTTGGAGCGCCTGTCGAACGATATCGTCGCGGCGCTGAAGACTGTCTACGACCCCGAGATTCCGGCCGACATCTACGAGCTCGGCCTCATCTACCGGATCGACGTCGACGATGATCGCAACGTTTTGATCGACATGACGCTGACCGCGCCGGCCTGTCCGGTCGCCGGCGAGATGCCCGGATGGGTCCAGAATGCCGTGGCTTCCGTGCCCGGCGTCGGCAATGTCGACGTGAATATGGTGTTCGATCCACCTTGGTCGGTGGAGCGGATGTCCGACGAGGCCAAGGTGGCCCTCAACTGGTACTAGGGTGTAGACTAACGCCATGCAGCCGAGACCGAAGCCTCAAGTCCTGTCGATCACCGACCAGGCCGCGGCGCGCGTTCGCGAGATCGTCGAACGCCACGACCCGCCGCTGGCCGGCCTTCGCATCGGCGTGAAGAACGCCGGCTGCGCCGGCATGGCCTATACGCTCGACCCGGTCGAGGAGCCCGACCCGCGCGACGATGTCGTCTCGGACAAGGGCGTCACGCTCTATGTCGACGCCAAGGCGACGCTGTTCCTGCTCGGCTCGGTGATGGACCACCGCACCACGAAGTTCGCCTCGACCTTCGTCTTCGACAATCCGAACCAGGTCTCGGAGTGCGGCTGCGGCGAATCGGTCAAGCTCGAGCCGGCGAAGCCGGAGCCTGAGTCCGCGCATTGAGCAACGGCTTCCGGGCCTACCTCGAAGAGCAGTTCGCGCCGCTCGGCGGCGTGTCGATCAAGTCGATGTTCGGTGGCCTTGGCGTCTTTCGCGAAGGCCTGATGTTCGGGCTCGTCGCCGACGACACGCTCTACTTCCGCATCGACGACGAGAACCGTCCGGCGTTCGAGTCCGAAGGTTCGGAGCCCTTCGTCTATGAAGGGAAGGGGAAACCGATGGCGATGGCCTACTGGCGCGCCCCGGAGCGCCTTTATGACGATCCGGACGAATTCAGGCGCTGGGCGGAGGAGGCGTTTGCCGCCGCAGTTCGCGTTGATGCCGCAAAACCGCCGGCCAAGCGGAAGCGAACCTAGTTCGAGGGCAGCCTGACCGGACGCAACATGAAGTCCGGCACGTGGTCGCCCATGCCGACGACCGGCTGGTCGGTCTCCTGCTTCGGGCCGCGCTTCCGGCGCTTCGAGCCGTCGCCCTTTGGCGGACGGTCGCGTGTTGCCTCGCTCTCGGCCTTCGCTTCGCTCTCGCCTCGCGACTCCTGCGTCGGCGCCTCGGCGGCCTCACGCGGCTTGTCGGATTTGCCGCGCCGCCGCGAGCGGGACTTCGGTCGATCCGCCGCCTCGTCCTCCGGCCTGTCCTCAAGCGCCTGCGCGCGCCGGCTCTTCGAGACCTCGTCGGCGTTGTCGATCTCCGCCCATTCGACGGCGTCGCCCGTCAGTTTCTCGATCGCGCCGACATGCTTGGTGTCGGCCGAGGTGGCGAGGGTGATCGCGGTGCCGGAGCGCCCGGCGCGGCCGGTGCGGCCGATGCGGTGGACGTAGTCCTCGGCGTGGCTCGGAACGTCGAAGTTGAAGATGTGGCTCACCGCCGGGATGTCGAGGCCGCGGGCGGCGACGTCGCTGGCGACGAGGATGCTGAGATTGCCCTTGCGGAACGAGTCGAGCACCGCCATCCGCGAGCGCTGATCCATGTCGCCATGGAGCGCCGCTGCATCGAAGCCGTGCCGCTCGAGCGAGCGCGCCACGACGGCGACGTCGCGCTTCCGGTTGCAGAAGACGATGGCGTTTGTGAGTTCCCTGGCGTCGCGGATCGCGGCCCGCAGTGTCGCACGCTTCAGCGCCGGCTCGCGCGGGGCCTTGGTCCAGACCTGTTTCACCGTCTTGGTGACAGAGGCCGGCTTCGACACCTCGACACGCTCCGGCGCCGACATGAAGGCGTCGGCCAGCCGTTGAATCTCCGGCGGCATCGTCGCCGAGAACAAGAGCGTCTGGCGGGTGAAGGGGAGCAGCTTCGTAATCCGCTCGATGTCGGGAATGAAGCCCATGTCGAGCATCCGGTCGGCCTCGTCGATGACGAGGATCTCGACGCCGGTGAGCAGCAGTTTGCCACGCTCGAAATGGTCGAGGAGGCGGCCGGGCGTTGCGATCAGCACGTCCGCGCCGCGATCCAGCTTCTTTTCCTGTTCGTCGAACGAGACGCCGCCAATCAGCAGGGCGACGGTCAGTTTGTGGTTCTGGCCGTAGCGGCTGAAATTGTCCTCGACCTGCGCAGCGAGCTCGCGCGTCGGCTCGAGGATCAGCGTCCGCGGCATCCGAGCGCGGGCCCGGCCTTTCTCCAGCCGGGTCAGCATCGGCAGCACGAACGATGCCGTCTTGCCGGTGCCGGTTTGCGCGATGCCCAGAACATCGCGGCCGGACAGAACGGGCGGAATGGCCTTCGCCTGGATCGGCGTCGGTTCCGAATAGCCCGAGGCCTCGACCGCAGCCAAGACCTTGGAACTCAGTCCAAGAGTGTCAAATCCCATCAAGCTCTAGATTCGGCCTTTGTTTGACCTGCCGCGTTGGCGGCCGGGTTGCGGAGGGATCGTTGCCGAAGCGACCCGTTACGCATGACGTCTTCACGCATGGCGCAAAATATGCCCCAAATGTCGCAAGTCAATGTCATCAGCTTCCGCCGCTATCAGTTTGTTCGCGGAGGGTAAAAACGCGGTCGCCGGCGAACGGCGGGCTAGATGTCCAGCGCCTCGGCGAACGCGGCGTTCTCCTGGATGAAGCGGAAGCGCTCCTCGGGCTTGTTGCCCATCAGCCGATCTACGACGTCCGCAGCCGACTCGGCATCGCCGATCTCGACCCGAAGCAGGGTACGGCTCTTCGGGCTCATCGTGGTTTCGCGGAGTTGCGCGGGCAGCATTTCGCCAAGGCCCTTGAAACGGGACACCTCGACCTTGCCGCGCCCCTTGAAGGCGCTTGCCATCAGCTCCTCGCGATGGGCGTCGTCCCGCGCATAGAGTGTCGTCCCGCCCTGACTCAGCCGGTAGAGCGGCGGCACCGCCAGATAGAGATGACCGCTACGGATGATCTCCGGCATCTCCGAGAAGAAGAACGTCACCAGCAGCGACGCGATATGGGCGCCATCGACATCGGCGTCCGTCATGATGATCACGCGGTCGTAGCGGAGATCGCCGAGGGTGAACCGGTCGCGCGTTCCGACGCCGAGGGCCTGGACGAGATCGGCCAGCTGCTGGTTCTGCATCGCCTTGCCGCGTGAGGCGTTGGCGACGTTGAGGATCTTGCCGCGTAGCGGCAGTACGGCCTGGGTCGCGCGGTCGCGGGCCTGCTTCGCTGAGCCGCCCGCCGAGTCGCCCTCGACGAGGAAGATCTCGGTCCCGTCCGCCGCCTGCTTGGAGCAGTCGGCGAGCTTGCCCGGGAGGCGCAGCTTGCGGACCGCCGTCTTGCGGTTGACCTCGCGCTCCTGCTTGCGACGGAGCCGCTCCTCGGCGCGGCCGATCACCCAGTCGAGCAGACGGCCGGACTCGGCCGCCGAGCCCGCCAGCCAGTGATCGAACGCGTCGCGAATGGCGGTATCGGCAAGACGCGTCGCCTCGGCCGAGGCGAGACGGTCCTTGGTCTGGCCGACGAACTCCGGCTCGCGGACGAAGACCGAGAGCATCGCAGCGCAGGACGCCATCACGTCGTCCGCCGTCAGGATGCTGCCGCGCTTGTTGCCGATCCGGGTCGCGTGGCCTTTGAGACCGCGCAGCAGCGCCGCGCGCAGGCCGGCTTCGTGGGTGCCGCCTTCGGGCGTCGGTATCGTGTTGCAGTAGGAGCGGACGAAGCCATCGCCGGCATGCCAGGCGATCGCCCATTCGACAGCGCCGTGACCGGTGTTGTCGGTGCGCCCGGCGAAGATCGTGCCGGTCACCGTTTCCGCGCCATCCAGCTCGCCGGCGAGGCTGTCCCTCAGCCCGCCCGGGAAATGGAACGTCGCCGTCGCCGGGATGCCCGCTTCCTCGGCCAGGTCGGCATCGCAGTTCCAGCGGATCTCGACGCCGCTGAACAGATAGGCCTTCGACTTCGCCGTCGCATAAAGGCGCTCCGGGCGGAAACGGGCCCCGGCTCCGAAGATCTCCGGATCGGGGAGGAAGGCGACGCGGGTGCCGCGCCGATTGTGAACCTCGCCGATTTCTTCGAGCTTCCCCTCCGGCGCGCCGCGCGCGAAGCTCTGGCGATAGAGCCGGCGCCCGCGCGCCACCTCGACCTCCAGCCATTCCGACAGCGCGTTCACCACCGAAACGCCGACGCCGTGCAGCCCGCCGGAGGTGTCGTAGACCCGTGACTTGAACTTCCCGCCCGAATGAAGGGTCGTCATGATCACTTCGAGGGCCGACTTGTCCTTGAACTTCGGATGCGGGTCGATCGGGATTCCGCGGCCGTTGTCGGAGACGGCCAGCGATCCGTCGCCGGCAAGTTCGACCTCGATCCACGAGGCATGGCCCGCCACGGCTTCGTCCATCGCGTTGTCGATCACTTCGGAGAAGAGGTGATGGAGCGCCTTCTCGTCGGTCCCGCCGACATACATGCCGGGGCGGCGGCGCACCGGCTCGAGGCCCTCCAGCACTTCGATGTCGGCGGCGCCGTAATCCGACTCGTCGGTGGCCGGGCGAGCGGCACCCGAGCGCGCCCGCTTTGGACCGGCCGGCTTGCGGCCGGCGGCGAACAGGTCTTCCGCCTCGCTCATTTGTGGGGATGCGCCCGAATCATGAAGCGCCACGCTACCAGCGGCGCGGTTGGTGGCAAGCCTCGGTCAGGCCTGCCTGGCGTCGGCCATGCCTGCGCCGCGGACGAGTGTATGGGCCTCCGTGTCGCTCATGGCCTTGCCGAACAGGAAGCGCTGCCCGGCGCCGCAGCCACTATCGCGAAGGAAGGAGAGTTGCTCCTCGATTTCGGCGCTCTCGGCCATCGGTCCGGACCGAACCCGCGTCCGAAACTGAGCGCCGGCTCCGCCGGGTCGAGGTCGTTCTTGTTTGCCGAAAATTAGGCGAGACCTTTAATCGTCCGTTCAGGTGAAGGCGCCAACAATCCGGGTCATGGGAGCGCCGCCCGCGATCGGGGAGACATCCGACGGGGCGGCCGGGACAAACGGAGTAAAGAGAATGGCACGCTTGGACTTCACCGGCGCCTCGGAGATGGCGCCCGGCAACAGCCTCGATGAGACGCTGTTTCAGCTCGGCATCGCGTCCGCGACCGGCCAGGACGACGAACCCGACCTCATCGCAGCGCATAAATGGTTCAATCTCGCCGCGGCACAGGGCAATGCCGCCGCGGTACGCTACCGCCAGGAGATCGCCGAGGAGCTGTCCGCGGCGGAGATCGCCGAAGCGCAGCGGGCAGCCCGGGAGTGGCTTCGGACCGCGGCTTGATCCGTTCCGTCTGCTGGAATGGGGCGGCTTGAACTGGCGGAGAGGAAGGGATTCGAACCCTCGAGACGGTTTTAAGCCGTCTACTCCCTTAGCAGGGGAGCGCCTTCGACCACTCGGCCACCTCTCCGCGGCGCACTAAATAGGCGCCGGCCCCTTGAATCAAGGCGGAGGCGGGCCCGAGGCCGCGAATCGTGGCGCGCGGCCGCGCCGGCCCCGGATGTGGGGTCCGTTGGACACGCCCCAAAGTCGCCGACTCCGTGGCGCCGCCGAGGCAGCCGCAAGTGGATGAGCCCTTGCCGCCCCGTCGCAGGCCTCATTGCGTGGCCGGAAGAACTCGTTAACCCATTGGCTTAACGTTTGTTTCCGGGCCGTTACCGGATGAGTGGTATATCTGCAACATGGCTCTCGAAACGATGCCGAACTGGGCAAAACTGAGGCGATTGGCGTTGCGCGCCGAAAGCCGTCAGGTATGGTCTGCGGGCATTCGCGAGGCGACTCGTGAGGTAATTGTTCGACGGTGGATGGCCCTGGGGTGGGGATCAGCGACTTGGTCGAACTGTCGTGGGGGACTTGGGATTCTTCGCAGGCGCTCTGGTGACCGGAAAGTTCCGGGAGCATTGAGAAGCAACACCTGCCCCTGATTGGAACCTTTTTGGAGGTCAGGACATGAGACTTAGAAAGCTTCTTCTCGGCTCTGCCGCTGCGATGTTCGTCGTCGGCGCCAGCACCGGTGCCGCCAAGGCGGCGGACCCGATGAACGGCCTGGTGGTCACCGCGACCAACTATCTGGCGTCGTGCTCGGGCGGTAACGGCATCCAGTTCAGCACTTGGTGCTTCTACATTTCCGGTAGCGCCGACTTCGAGACGCAGTTCGGCTACGTCATCAACTACGGTGACATCCCGAGCCTCAACGTCGTCGAAGACGTCAATGGCGATCCGGTGGGCGCGGGCTTCCCGTGGACCGGTTTCGACCTCAGCACGCGCCTTGGTCTCGTGGCCACGCGTGATTGGGGCGATGACAAGACCATCACCGTCCGCATGCCGATCGTTGGCTCAGGCTCGACGTCGCTGTCGATCGCCCGCGCCGGCGGCGCGACTTGGACCTTCACGTCCAGCTCGGTCACGCTCGCTCTGCCGACCAGCTTCGCCGACTTCACCTTCGTCGTGGCCGAGGGCGGTGCGCATCCGTTCTGGCCGGATCTCGACGCGACGGCCGACTTCAGCTTCGGCAACTTCGACGTCGAGATTCATGGCGGCGTCGGCTTCGACGATGCCGACATCAACGGCGACGCGGTTGCCACCTACTTCGAGCCGGAAGCGGACCTCGAGGTTTCGGGCGACGTCGGTGCCTTCGGCTTCGAGTTCGGTGCCCATTTCCGCCGCGTCAACGAGCTCGGCACGCTCTACAACGCCTACGGCGTCGACGGCGAGGTCGAGGCGACCTTCGGGATCGTCACCGTGAATGTCGGTGCCAGCTACGGCGTCAACAACGACTTCTCGGGCAACTTCAACTACGACATCCTGCTGCCGAACAACTTCGTGTCGGCTTGGGG
>CAZSXA010000102.1:0-8429 GCA_964611195.1 uncultured Bauldia sp. | reverse complement strand
TCGGCTCGTCGATCGCCTCGCTCGAGGAGATCGCCGATGTTGCGGCTTATGCGACGCCCGCCCGGCATTTTCTTGTGCGCAACGATGCCGAAGGCACGCACTTCGCCTGGGGTCCGGAGATCTACCGCGACTACGTCGACCGGGTGAAAGCCGCGACGGAGATTGCGATTCCCCGGCTCGACGCGGTCGCCTTCGAGCAGATCGATGTCGCCGGGGTCCCATTCAGCCGCTTTGTCGAGGACAGCCGAAACTCCTTCGTCCTACGCGGCTATGTCCGCACCTGGCTCCAGCGCGTCCGGACGGAGTTCGAGGCGAAGGGCGCGGTCGGCGCGTTCGCCGACGCCCCGACCCGAACCGTGGTCCCGGCGCCGCCGCCGACCGCGACGCAGCATCCCGCGGTCGAAGCGGACGATGCGACGAGGCCCGCCGAGCCCGCGGCCTTCGACGACGAGAATATGAAGCGCCTCGACGAGATATCGGAGCTTCTCAACGACCGGCTGCGGACGATCAACAAGGCGTTCGACGAGCGCTGACCGGCGCTCGATGGCTGCGGAGCGGTCCTTGCGCAGCCGCTCGGATCGACCGAGGGTGCCCCTTGCAAGGGGGCAACGACCGTGAACGAACAGATCCTCGACACATTGGCGAATGTCGGAATCACGCTCGCCGCGTTTTCGGGCGTGGTGGTGGCGTTCCGCGCGGGCGGCTCGGAGAAATGGTCGGCGCCCGAAATGCGGGTGCTGATGTTTCTTGTCGTCGACAGTTTCGTTGTCGTCGTTCTTGCGCTGCTGCCCGTTCCGCTCACGCTGGCAGACATGTCGGAGGAGTGGACATGGGGCCTTTGTAGCGCGCTCCTTGGCTCCTGGTTCGTCCTTGGCGTGGTCCTCGCCATTGTCGGCGACAGGCGCGACCGGTCGCGCGGCAAGGCCAGGATCACGGTGCCGGTGGTCACCCCGTTGCTCTATGTCGTCGGTCTGCTGGGACTGCCCGCGGGCATCGCGCTGTGGCTAAGCGCTTTCGATATCGTGCCTCGCGGTCAGGCCGTCTTTGTCGCCGGCCTGATCGTGTTGCTCGTTTTTGCGGCTATCGAGTTCCTCTTCCTGATTGCCCTCGGGGCACGGCGTACCGGCACCGGCCGAACTGCCGGCGACTGACGTCCGAGTCGTCTCAGTAGCGGAATTGCTCCTTGAGAATGCGCTCGTCCCAGGAATGATCCGGGTCGAACATGATCAGGCTCCGGCATTCGCGGTTCTGCTTGATTGAGACGGCAGTCACCGACTTGATCTCCGTGTGATCTGCCACGGCGTTGACCGGCCGCTTCGCTGCCCCCAGCACCTCGACGCGCACCTCGGAATGGTCCGGAAGGAGCGCGCCGCGCCAGGCGCGCGGCCGGAACGGGCTGATCGGCGTTAGCGCCAGCAGCGGCGCGTTGATCGGCAGGATCGGCCCGTGTGCCGAGAGGTTGTAGGCGGTGCTGCCGACGGCCGTCGCCACAAGGATGCCGTCGCAAATGAGTTCTTCGAGGCGGACCTTGTTGTCGATGACGATCTTCAATTGCGCCGCCTGATAGGACTGGCGCAGCATCGAGACCTCGTTGAAGGCATAGGCCGTGTGGATCCCGCCGCCGTTCTCGCCGTCCTCGGCCGTCATCACCAGGGGGAAGATCGGCGTGGTTTCAGCGTGCTGCAGCCGGTCGGGAAGATCGTCCTCATTGTACTCGTTCATCAGGAAGCCGACAGTGCCGCGGTTCATCCCGTAGATCGGCTTGTCAGTGTCCATGAAGCGATGGAGCGCCTGCAGCATCAGGCCGTCGCCGCCGAGCGCGACGACATAGTCCGCCTCGGCGGGGTCGAGATTGCCGTAGCGCTTCGACAGGCTGGCCAGAGCTTCCTGCGCCTCGTCCGCCGCGCTGGCGATGAATGCGATCCTGGCGGCGTCCGCGCTGCTTCCGGCCATGGCTGGTTTCCGCGAAGATGTTGGAATAACGTGCCCTTAGCATGCGCCGGAAACGGCTCCAAAGGATTAAGGCGCCAATGGCGGACGGGTCCTCCGAAACGGACGCGGTGGCAATCTACTCCACCTATCCTGACGTCGAGACCGCCGAGGCGATCGGCGCCGGCCTCGTCGAGGAGGGCCTGGCCGCCTGCGTCAATATTCTTCCGGCGATGCGGTCGATCTACCGTTGGCAGGGCGCCATCGAGGCCGACGACGAAGTCGTGGCGATCGTGAAATCGCAGCGCGGCCGAGCCGATGAGATTGTTGCCGCGATCGAGAAGCGGCACCCTTACGATACGCCGGCCATCGTCGTGTTCCCTATCGTGGCCGGCAGTCGGCGCTATCTCGACTGGATCGTCGCCGAGACCGTGCCGGCGACCTGACTATCCACGCCCGACGACGGTTCACGCCTTGCCCGAGCGCCGCCGCGTCTCTAACTCTGCGGCTCCGCAACCGGAGCTTCCCGAATGGCGCAGCACGAGGCCAAGATCATCGATGGCAAGGCCGTTGCCGAGCGGCTCACAGAGCGCATCGGCGGCGAGGTCAGTCGGCTCGAGCAGGGCGGCCTCTTCCCCGGCCTCGTCGTGGTTCTGGTCGGCAATGACCCGGCGAGCGAGGTCTATGTCCGCAACAAGGGGCGGATGGCCGAGCGGCTCGGTATCCGCTCGGTGCAACACACTTTGCCCGACAACACCTCGCAGGCCGATCTACTGGAGCTCGTTCGCGAGCTCAACGCGGCTCCCGACGTGCACGGCATACTGGTGCAAATGCCTCTGCCGCCACACATCGATGCGCGGCGGGTCATCGAGGCGATCCGCCCGGAGAAGGATGTCGACGGTCTCAACCCGGTCAATGTTGGCCGTCTCGCCAGCGGCGTCACCGAAGACGCCCTGATTCCCTGCACACCGTCCGGCTGCATGGTGCTGCTCCGCGAAACCCTGGATGACGATCTATCCGGTCGGAACGCGGTCGTTCTTGGGCGCTCGAATCTCGTCGGCCGACCCATCGCGCAGCTTCTGCTCCAGGCCAATTGCACGGTAACCATCGCCCACAGCCGCACCCGCGATCTGAGCGACGTCCTTGCCCGCGGGGATATCGTCGTCGCAGCCGTCGGCAGGGCGCAGATGGTGAAAGGCGCATGGATCAAAGAGGGCGCGACGGTCATCGATGTCGGCATCAACCGCATCGAGGCGCCGGAGCGGGGCGAGGGGGCAAGCCGCCTCGTCGGCGACGTCGATTTCGACGAAGCCGTCGCTCGGGCCGCGCACATCACTCCGGTGCCGAAGGGCGTGGGGCCCATGACGATCGCCATGCTGATGGCCAACACGGTCACTGCGGCATGCCGCATCGAGGGCTACGAGGCGCCGCGATTCTAGTGTCTCGGCGAAGAGCTACTCGGCCTGATCCATCGCGCGATCGAGCCGGATATCCAGGGGCGTTCCGACGCCGGTGAACAGCAGGAGTTGCATGACGATCGACTCTTGCTCGCCGTTCGGCAGCGAACAGAATTGGATGAGTTCGCGGATATCGTCCGTGGCGAACTCCGGAGCGTAGTTGTCGTCGAAAACGGCCAGGAGTTCCGAGGCTTGCTCCTCGCTTATGTCGTCGATGTCGCTCACCGCCTCGACCACGCCGGCGCGGCCCCAGATTTCGTCGAAACGCTCATTGCTGTCTTCGTCGATGACCATGCCCCGGGCATAGATGCACGGCGCCGCAACGGTCAGCTCGGCCGCGTAGTCCGACAGTTCCTCTGTCAGCGCGGCCAAGGCTGCTTCGCTCACTTGCGCCAGCGCCGATTGTGGCACGACCGCAATCGCGACGGCGACATTGGCTGCAATGACGATGCTGCGATATGTGGCTCGGGAAACTCGGTCCACGGCGCTACCTTTGGGGAGAAGTAATCATCGGAGCTTCACCATAACGGGCCCGACCAACGGCCGCGACCCGCCGTCGCGACATTGTTGTGTCGCATGGCGAACGTAGCCGCCCAGCGCTAAAACAAAGCCATCAACGTCGGGAGGAGAGCGATGACAGAGCAACCCTATTCCACGGTGACCGAAGCCGTCGCCGTGTTCTCATCCGAACAGCAGCTTGAGCAGGCGGCGGACGAACTGATGAGCCACGGCTTCGACCGTGCCGATGTCAGCCTGCTCGCCAGCGAGCAAGCGATCATCGAGAAGCTCGGCCATCGCTACCGCTCGGTCCGTGAGCTCGAGGACAATCCGAACGTGCCGACAACCGCCTTTGTGACCGAGGAGGGGCTCGGAGCGGCGGAAGGGGGAATCATCGGCAGCCTGCTCTACCTGCCCGCTGTCGCCGGCATCGCGGCCGTCGTCGCCTCCGGCGGAACGCTGGCGGCCGCGATCGCAGCGGCGGTGATCCTGGGTGGCGTCGGCGGCGGCCTCGGAACTGTTCTCGCGCGTCTCGTCGGGGACCAGCACGGCGAGAAGATCGCCAGCGAGATCGAGCACGGCGGGCTGCTTCTGTTCGTCCGGACCCCGTCACCGGAGATGGAAGAAAAGGCCAAGGACATCCTCTCCCGAGCCGGTGGCCGCGATGCGCATGTCCACCAGATCCCGTCGATGGCGCTCCGCGGATAGGCTGCCGGAGTGATCATGGCCCGTGGCATGTCGACGGGCGGGTTCGCGAGCGCCTGCATGCGGCGAAGGGGAGATAGCCTCCCCAGGGTAGGGTCGCAGTTGCTATTTGCGCCACGGCAAGCCATTCGTCACTGGTCCAAGTCTACCCGCCGGCCGCCATGCCTCCCGCGATGCAACCGAATCGATCCGACGCGTCCGGCAATGAACGAGGCGGCGTCCATATCGTCGCCGAACTGCGGTCCAACCACTATGGCGATCGCGGCCGGCTTGAACGCATGATCGTCGCCGCCAAGGCCGCTGGCGCCGACTATGTCAAGCTTCAGAAACGCGACGTCGAGACATTCTATTCCCCGGCCACGCTTCGCGAGCCCTTTGCCTCGCCGTTCGGCACCACGTTTGGCGACCTGCGCCGCGCCGTTGAACTCGACTTCGACGATTTCCGGTTCGTGGCGGACCTGTGCAGCAACGTCGGGATCGGTTGGTACGCGTCCGTTCTCGACCAGTCGTCGCTTGAGTTCATGCGGCAGTTCGATCCGCTGCTCATCAAGGTCCCGTCCACGGTGTCCAACAACCGGGCGCTGCTCGAGGACGTCGCACGCAGCCATGACGGCGAGGTCGTGGTGTCCACCGGCATGGCCGACGAGGCCTACGTCGAATGGGTGGTCGCGATGCTCGGCGGCGCGAAACGCCTCTACTTGCTTCAGTGCACGTCGGCCTATCCGACGCCCGCTGCCGACGCCTGCATTGCGGTTGTCGGCAGTTACGCGGCGCTGGCGCAGCGCCACCCCTTCATCGTGCCGGGCTACTCAAGCCATGACGACGGCTGGCTGGGCTCGGCGCTGGCGGTGGCCGCCGGCGCGCGCATGGTGGAGAAACATGTCACGCTCGCGCCGATCGACGGTTTGGCGCCCGACCCCGTGGCGCTCGACCTGACGACGTCGGCGTTCCGCGACTACGTGGCACAGATTCGCAATGCGGAACTGATGCTTGGCTCGCCGGCGAAGACGGTCCGTCCGAGCGAGAACCACAAATACGTGGCGCCTTGATGCGGATCGCCGCGTTGTTGATCGGGCGGGGTGGAAGCTCGCTCCGCGACAAGAACCTCCTTCCCGTCAAAGGGGTGCCTTTGCTGCTCTGGACGGCCGCGGCGGCGCGGCAGAGCCATCGAACCCAGGAGTTCTACGTCAGCAGCGATGACCCGCGCATCCTCGAGACGGCCGGCCGCGCCGGCTACCAAGCGATCCGACGCCCGGACGACTTGGCGTCCGGATCGGCCCGATCTTGTGACGTGGTGCGCCATGCGCTTGGCGAGATTCCTGACGCTGGCACGCTCGACGTCCTGGTTGTCGTGCACGCCAACATCCCATCGATCACCGGCGAGATGATCGACGAGTGCATCGAGACGCTTCTCGCCGACCCGTCCGCGACGTCTGTTGTGCCGGTGCATCGCAGCACGGGAACGCACCCGCTTTGGGCCAAGCTTGTCTCGGAGGAGGGCAGGTTGATCCAGGCCGCGCCGGGCGACCATTCTCCCAATCGCCAGGAACTCCCGGCCGCGTTCTTCCCCGACCATTCGTTCTGGGTGCTCCGGACGTCGGCGATCACGGCGGACGGCGGTCAGCCGCCATGGCCCTGTATGGGCAACCAGATTGTTCCGTTCGTCACCGAAGGGCCGGTCGACGTCCACGTTGCCGAGGACCTTAGGGCGGTGGAGGAATGGCTGGACCGTAACGGAGTTCCTGCCCCGCACTATTGATGCAGCCGGCTTCGGGGCAGGATTCCGGGCCGCGCTGAGCGTCTGGCTCCGCGATGAGGAAGAAAGTGGCCCGAGACCGGGGCTTCATGCTAAGGAGGCGCCGTTCGGCGGACGCGGCCCGATGGCCTCGCGCCGCCTGAGTTCGTTTCAGCGATTGGCAACAGAACCGCACGGGCAGACATCCGGGGCGCGGCAGGACCACACGTCGCATGATCGAGCCGAACCCTATACCGGCGCTCTGTTTCAACACGGCCGATCTTCCCGATCGGCTGCGATTTGACGCGCTTCGCGCTTACTACACTCCGCTTTTGAAGTTGCGGCGACGGACGAGACGCCTCGCGACCCGGGCGCGTCAGTCATCGCCTGGCGGCTCCCCAACATCGTCCTGTCGGACGTCTCTCTTGGGCCAATGAGGATCACCCGCAACCCAAAGGCATTCGGCCTCGAACTCTCATATCTCACCGTCAGGCTCTATCGCTCCGGCCATGTCCGTGGATTGATCGGCGATCCGCCGGTGGAACTCAACGCCGGCGAGATACACGTCTTCGATTCCGCGCAGCAGCTGCGCCTCGTCTCAAGCCGGACCAGCCAGATCACCGCGTACATTCCGTTCGAGGTGATCGGCTATGACCGCGGCCGCCACCCGCGCCACATCCGCATCCCGGTTACGTCCGCGGTTGGGCGGGTTCTGGAGAACGCCATGGTTACCCTTGTGGCGCAGATGCGCACCGCCACGATGGACGAAGCGCCGATGCTCTCGGCGAGCTTTGTCGGCATGCTTCGCGGACTTCTGCGACTTGACGGCCAGGTCGGTACGGTGCCTCGCGAGGTCGAGATCGCCCGCGGCGAAGCGATGCGGGCCTTCATCGACGATCACCTCCGCGACAGCGACCTTGGCCTTACCCTGCTGCAGAAAGCGTTCGGCGCCTCGCGGGCAACGATCTTTCGCGATTTCGCCGATGATGGCGGGGTCTCGCACTACATTCTCAGGCGGCGCTTGGCGAACGCCTATCGCGATCTGGCTTCGATGCCGCCACTCCGCGGCTTGGTGCGAGTAGTCGCCGAGAAGTGGGGGTTTGAGGATGCCGCGCACTTCACCCGCCGCTTTCGCGAGCATTTCGGCGTTGCCCCGAGCGATGTCATCCAGAACGGCGCACGCCCGCTTCAGAACGCCCCGGCGCTTCCACCGAACATCGATCCGAACCTTCGCTCGCCGCTGCTCGATTGGCTCAATCTGCGCTGAATCCCACCATTCGGGGCTTCTGAGACTGGCGACCAAGCAAGTTGAGACAGGTGTCCAATGACGCCAGGTCAGCGCGGCAATATGGTCCGCGTCATCCGGCGGGCGTATCGATGCCGACCGGAGAACCAGCACAAAAACAACAACTTCGGAGCAAACGCATGAACAACTACCTACTGATCTGGCGAGCGATGTGGGTTCCCAAGCCAAGGCAGCGGCGCGTGTTCTCCATCCGCTCGATCCTCTCCTATCCGCCGATCAATCGGCTGGAGCGCTACATCTGATCGAAGCGACGGCGGGTCTTGTTACCCGCCGTCGAAGGGGTTCGCCTGTTATGGTGCCGGCAGCAGGATTCGAACCCGCGACCTACCGCTTACAAGGCGGTTGCTCTACCAGCTGAGCTATGCCGGCGTGTCGCTCGGGCTAGTCCGCGCTCCGGATGCGGTCAAGTCCGGTTCAGCGCGATGCCGCGCCGGTGATCAGAACCGCTCCCAGCCGCGATCTCGCGCCACGGCATCGATGATCGGGGCGATGACCGCGAAACCGGAATCGCTGTTGGTCAGCACGACGACGCCGTTGGCGGTCTGGCGATGAATCACGAAGCGCGCCCGGTATCCCTCGTTGACGCCGTCATGGGTGATGACCTCACCGTCAAGTTTGGGACCAAGACCGTATCCGCATGCGATCGGACGGACCTGATCCGAGGCGGGGAGGGCGGCGACATAGCGGGCATAGTCGCCGACAGCGCTCCACAGTCCCGCGGCCGCCTTCTCCGGGTATTCGTGCCACCCGCCGACGATCGGCTCGCCGTCTTCGTCATGTGCGAGCGCAATCGGCTCAC
>CAZSXA010000101.1:0-8506 GCA_964611195.1 uncultured Bauldia sp. | reverse complement strand
GCCGCTCGACACCGGCTACGCCTATATCGGGCTGGAGGCACAGCGCACCGACATGATCTTCCAGCGCGTCGACGCCTATGGGCTGTTCGCGCCGGACTACTTCCTCTTCAACCTGTTCCATCTCCTGTTCCAGGGCTTCCATGTCGACTTCGTCGGCGCCACGGCGACGGAACTCGGCTCGGTCGACCGCATGGGCACCTCGCTGCTGGCGGCGAGCCCGTTCGTACTGCTCGCGGTGTTCGTGAAGTGGAACCGGGCGCTGGTTGTCGGCGCGCTCTGCGCCGTCGCGATCATCGCGCCGATGCTGTTCTACCACTCCAACGGGCTCACCCAGTACAACGTCCAGCGCTACGTCCTCGACTGGCTGCCAGTGCTGCTGGTGGCGCTCGCGTTGACGATCCGCGGTGGGCTCCGGCCGGCCTTCGCGGTGCTCGTCACCTATGCCGGCGGACTGACGCTCGTCACCTCCGTCGTCGCATACCTCACGCAAACCTGAGGAGGCGGGCGATGTTCTGGAAGTATTTGCCGTTCATCCTCTTCACGGTGATCACGCATGCCTCGGCGCAAATCATGCTGAAGCTCGGCATGAACGATGTCGGTCAGTTCTCCATCGCCGACGAGCCGCTGCTGCCCCTCCTGGTGGAGATCGGGTTCAACCCGTTCGTCGTGCTCGGTGTCGCGACGTTCGTCGTCAGTATGACGTCGCACATCTATGTGTTGTCGAAGGTGCACGTCTCGTTCGCCT
This sequence comes from uncultured Bauldia sp., assembly GCA_964611195.1. Lineage (GTDB taxonomy): Bacteria > Pseudomonadota > Alphaproteobacteria > Rhizobiales > Kaistiaceae > JADLGL01. Next base: position 7,761 of record CAZSXA010000101.1, on the reverse strand, counting down.
ATCCCTTCCTGTCGCTCGCCTATGTGCTCGTCGCTGTTTGGGCGGCGGCGTTCCTCGGCGAGACTCTCAGCGCGTTGCAGATCGTCGGGATCGGCACGATCGTCGCAGGCACCGTCCTGATTGCCTCAAGGCCGCGCGAGCCCGACACCGATGCCCCGCCCAAGACCGCGGATCCGAGCAGGGCCGCGATATGACGACGCCGTCGCCTGCAATGCGTCGGACGCTGTCCAGTCAAACCGGCAAGTCATCATGACGGAGTACATCCCCTATATCCTATTCACGGTCGTCACCAACGCCGCGGCGCAGGTGATCCTGAAGCACGGTCTCAATGGCATCGGCGCAAGGGGCCGACCTGCCGGCGGCGTGATCGCGGTCGCCATTCCGATTGTGACCAACCCCGTGGTGCTGTTGGGCTTCGCCACCTTCTTCGTGAGCCTGGCGTCACATCTCTTTGTGCTGTCGCGCGTCGATGTCAGCTTCGCCTATCCGTTCCTGTCGATCGCGTACGTGTTGGTCGCCGTCTACGCGCACTACTATTTGGCTGAGCGCCTCACCCCCCGCCACCTCGGAGGCATCGCCCTCGTCGTCCTCGGCACCGTCCTTATCAGCGCCGGAGCCTGACCGGCAGCCTGCAGCCTGGAGGGAGTTCAATGAAGCACATCATCATAGGCGGAGACGGTTTCGTCGGTCGTCATCTCGCTGCTGACCTCATCGGCCGCGGCGAAGAAGTCATCGTCGCCGACATCAACAAGAGCGAACTTGATACCTATCGCCACGTCCGGTTCATCCGATGCGACGTGACCAAATCAGCGGCGTTGAGTGCTGTTCCGATCGGGCAGGACGACGCCATCTACAATCTTTCGGCCAAGATGCTGAGCCCGATCCAGGTGCGTAAAAAGCGTCACGATTTCTTCTGGCCGGTCAATTATTACGGGACATATCATATCCTCGAGGCGATGCTGGCCGCGGGTGCCTCGCGGCTCGTCCATTTCACCACCGATATGGTCTATGGCAGCACAAAGACAGTGCCGCAAACCGAGGATCACCCAACTAATCCGCTCGGCGAGTACGGTTTGAGCAAACTCGCCAGCGAGGAGTTGGCTACGCGCTATCGCGAGCTGGGCATCCGCATCTCAATCTTTCGGCCGCGGCTGATCATCGGTCCCGGCCGCCTCGGAATCCTCGCCAAGCTGTTCAACCTGGTCGATCGCAACCTGCCGCTGCCGATGATCGGCGGCGGTCGCCACCCGTATCAGTTCATATCGGTCTTCGATTGCGCCGGCGCGGCCGCTGCGGCGTGGCGGGCCGGCTTCCCCAACGAGGCCTACAATCTCGGCTCGGATGACCCGCCGACCGTGCGCGAGTTGCTGAGCCGGCTCATTGCCGAAGCCGGGAGCCGCTCCTTCCTGCTTCCGACTCCGGCGCGGCTGGTGAAGCTGGCGCTCACCGCACTCGACCGGTTGAACATGCCGCTGATGGACCCGGAGCAGTATCTGATCGCCGACGAGTACTGCCTGGTAGATACGACCAAGGCGAAGACTCAGCTCGGCTGGCGGCCGAAGCATAACGACACCGATATGCTGCTCGCAGCCTATCGCGACTATCGGGCGAGCAAGCCGACGACGGCACCCGCGGCTATCGCGGCCGCCGAGTAGCCGGCGCCGCCTATGGCGGGTGGTCGGTGTGGGGCTGGAAGAGCCTGCCGCGCTCGGTGAAGGTAACCACGGCAAGCGATATCGCGCTCAACACGAGATAGCCGACCGTCAGCGGCACGATCGTGTCGTTGAACTGCTGGCCGACGATCCAGCCGAGCAGCGCGCCGCCACCGGTGGTGAAGAAGCCGATGAACGATGAGCCGGTTCCGGCGATCGCGCGCAGCGGCTCCATCGCCAGGGCGTTGAAGTTCGGCATGATGAAGCCGAACAGGAAGAGATCGGCGGCCAGCAGGCCGGCATGCAAGACCAGCGGCGGCGGCCCGTCCCACGAGATGGCGATGCCGGCGTGGATCGCCGCGACCAGGACGAAGCCGATCAGCGCGCCGTGCGACATCCGGCGCATGCCATGGCGCTCGACGAGGGCGCTGTTGGTGATCGAGGCGCCGGCGAGCGCGATGGCGATCGCCCCGAAGACGACCGGGAACAGCGCGTCGAGCTCGTAGATGCCTTCAAGGATCTGCTGAGCCGAATTGATGTAGCTCATCAGGCAGCCGAAAATGAAGCCGATCGCCACCGTATAACCAAAGGTCTGGCGGGTCGTGATGATGGTCCGCATCGCGCCGGCGAGCCACTTGATCGACAGCGGCGCCCGCAATTCGCGGGCGCGGGTCTCGGGCAACCGCAGCACGGTCAGGAGCAGAATCGCGACGGCCGCCGCCGTCAGGAAGCCGAAGATCAGATGCCAGTCTCCCAGATAGAGAAGGCCGTCGCCGATTGTCGGAGCGATCACCGGCACGACGATGAACACCATCATCACGAACGACATCACCCGCGCCATCTGACGCCCGCCGAAGAGATCGCGGACGACGGCGATCGCGATCACCCGGGGGGCGGCGCAGCCCGCGCCCTGGAGCGCCCGCGCCGCCAGGAGCAGGCCGAAATCCTCCACGAACAGCGTCGCAAGAGACGCCGCGGCGTAGAGAAGCAGCCCGATCATGAGGATCGGCTTGCGTCCGAAACGATCGGATAGCGGGCCGTAGAAGAGCTGTCCCGCGGCGAATCCGAAGAGATAGAGCGTGATGACCAGCTGCCGATCGTTCTCGTTCGCCAGCCCGAGATCCTCGGAGATGTCGGACAGGGCCGGCAGCATGATGTCGATCGACAGCGCCGCCAGCGCCATCATCGAAGCGATGATGGCGATGAACTCCGGAAGTGCAGGACGATTGGCCTCGCCGGTCTCGGCAAGGCGGGCGGTGGTCATGGATGTCTCCGGGCGGAGGCGATGTGAGGAGCGTCGCGCGATGCGGCGTCGGCGCGCGAGAGGACTCATAGCCGGACGGCGGCGGGAAGCACAAGCGCGAGAGTGAGCCCCCGCAACCTTGCCCGACGCTCCCCGCCGATCCCTGTGGCGATACGTTGCCACGCCGCCGCCTGATACAGTTTGATACCGTTTTGTTCGGGCATCGGTTCCGCTGCCGGCCCATATAGCTTTGACACGCAACCGGATTTCGCCTCGTGGAGCCCTCCCCTCATCTCCTCCTGGTCGACGATTCCCAGGACATCACCGAGCCGTTGGCGCGCTACCTGTCGAAGAAGGGCATGCGCGTGACGACCGCCGGCGGCGGTGCCGAAATGCGGCGGGCGATGAAGGGCGGCGCCTTCGACCTGATCGTGCTCGACATCATGATGCCGGGCGAGGATGGCCTCTCGCTGTGCCGGATGGTCCGGGAGACAAGCGACACGCCGGTCATCCTCTTGACTGCCATGGTCGACGAGACCGACCGCGTGGTCGGCCTCGAGATCGGCGCCGATGACTACATCACCAAGCCATTCAGCCCGCGCGAGTTGCTCGCGCGCATCAAGGCCGTGCTGCGGCGGACGCAGGCGGTCCCCGGGCCGCGCGACCGGACCCCGGTCACGCAATACCGCTTCGACCGCTGGACGCTCGACACCGGCCGGCGCGAACTCCTTGACAGCGACGGCGTCACGGTGCCGCTTTCCTCCGCGGAGTTCCGACTGCTTTCGGTCCTGCTGCAGCGCCCGCACATGGTGCTGTCGCGCGAACAGCTCCTCGACCTCACCGCCGGCCGCGCACTTGAGCCGTTCGAGCGCTCGATCGACAATCAGGTCAGCCGCCTTCGCAAGAAGATCGAGACGGATCCGAAGAACCCCGCGCTCATCAAGACGGTCTGGGGCGGCGGATATGTACTCGCCGTCGAGGTCTCGGAGGCCGAGGCATGAGGCTCATGCCGCGCACGCTCGGCGGACAGCTGACCATCCTTTTACTGGCGGCCCTCGCGATCTCGCAGGTGGTTGCGTTCCTCATCTATTCCGACGAGAGGTCGAATGCGCTGCGCCAGGCGGACCGGTTCGGCCTGCTTGAGAACACGGCCTCGGTCCTGCGTATGCTGTGGCTGGCGCCCGAGGAAATTCGGCCCGAACTCGCCCGTGCGGCGAGTTCCTCGCGCGTTCAGATCTGGGTCAGCGATGAGGCCGTCGTCCAGGCGCCCGCACCGCCGGGCGCGGTGCCCGTGCAGATCATCCGGCTGTTTGCCGAGGCCGTACGGGAGCGCGTCCGGATCGACTTCGTGCAGGATGACGGGAACGTCCGGGCGTTCCGCCAACCGGGCGGCCCGCTGATCGCGGTAGAGGGACAACGCCTTCCAGCCGCGGAAGACCGGTTCGACATCGTCGTGTCGGCGCCGCTTCCCGATGGTGGCTGGCTCAACGCTCAGACACAGATTCGCGCCGAGCCGGTTTCGTGGGCCTGGGCATCGACGGCTTCGACGGCGGTCATGGGGTTTGCGATCCTTGCAATCGTTGCCCTCACGGCACGACGTGCGACGCGACCGCTCAGCGCGCTTTCCGCGCGCGCCGATGCCCTCGGCCGCGGCGTGCCGCAGCCACCGCTGCCGCTGGAGGGTCCGCAGGAGATGCGTGCCGTCACCAACGCGTTCAACCTGATGCAGGAGCGGCTGCAGCGGTTTGTTGCTGACCGCACCCAGATGATCGCCGCAATCGGTCATGACCTGCGAACACCGATCACGTCGCTGAAGCTGCGCGTCGAACTCCTCGAGGACGAGGAAGCGAAGGCCAAGATGACGGCGACACTGGAAGACATGCAGCACATGGTGGAAGCGACCCTGGCATTCGCCAAGGACGACGCGATCGAGGAAGAGGCGCGCTCCGTCGATCTTGCAGCGCTCGTTGCCTCGGCCGTCGACGACCATGCCGATCTCGGCAGGGACGTCCGTTTTGCCGATACGGCGCGGCTCCCGTATCGGTGCAGGCCGAAGGCGCTCCGTCGGGCCGTTTCGAACCTCATCGACAACGCCGTCAAATATGGCGAGCGGGCGCGCGTTTCGCTTGCCGTCGAGGCGTCGGGGCCGGTGATCTCGATCGAGGATCGCGGCCCCGGCATCCCTGCGGATCAGCTGCAATCGGTGTTCAAGCCTTTCGTGCGGTTGGAGAAATCGCGGAATCTCGGCACCGGCGGCGTCGGGCTTGGCCTCTCGATCGCCCGTTCCGTCGTGCTCGCGCATGGCGGAGAGCTTGTGCTTGAGAACCGCGACGAGGGCGGGCTCCGCGCCGAAATCAGATTGCCTGCCGAATGAGAGGAGCCAGCGCGTCGCGGGTATCCTCTATCGCACTCCGCGTTCCGGGTGGTTGACCCCCGCCCCCGCTTGGCGGCTTACTGACCGGCATATTGTCATAGCATCGCCCCCGATACGATCGCGCATTGCCTGCGCGGTCGCTCAAAGACCCACAGATGACTGCCGCAAAACACGCAACGAAGAACGCCCCCGCGACCAAGCCCGCCGTTCGCAAATTGCCCTTTGACGGGCCGGTCCTCGTCACCGGGGCGACAGGTTTCCTCGGCCAGCATCTCGTGCGCCATCTGTTGGCGCTCGGGCAGCCGGTGCGCGCGACCGGCCGCAATCTGAAGATCGGGTTGGCGCTTCAGGCCGACGGCGCCGACTTCCGCCCCGTCGATCTCCGCGACGCGGCGGGGATGATGGCGGCAATGGAGGGCGTGGAGGCGGTCGTCCACTCCGGCGCTCTGTCTTCGGTCTGGGGCAAGGTGCAGGATTTCCACGACATCAATGTCGGCGGCACCCAGAACGTCATCGACGCATGCCGTGCCCACGGTGTCCGTCGGCTCGTCTACATCTCCTCGCCGAGCGTGATGACGCGGCCGGAAGCACAATGGAACCTCACCGAGGACGAGCCGCTGCCGGACGAGCATGTCTCGGTCTATTCGGAAACCAAACGCCTCGGCGAGGACCGCGTCCGCGCGGCTATCGCGTCCGGGGCCGACCTCGAGACCGTCATCCTTCGTCCGAAGGCGATCTACGGACCGGGCGATACCGCAATCTTCCCGCGCCTGCTGAAATCGGCCTCGCAGAACCGGCTGCCGATCGTCGGCGACGGCGACACGGTGACCAACCTCACCCATGTCCGCGATGTCGTGGCAGCGACGCTGCTGGCGCTGGAAAGCGAGAAGGCCGTCGGTGGCACCTATGTCGTGACCGGCGGCGAAGAAGTCCGAATCTGGGACGTTATCAAGGATGTCGTCACCCGCTCGGGCTACAAGGCGCCGACCCGGAAGATACCGATCAAGCGCGCGATGCGGGCAGCGCGTGTCCTCGAGGCGATCTGGCGCGGCCTGCGGCTGGGCGGCGAGCCGCCGATCACTACCTACACCGCCGGCATCCTCGGCCTCTCTCAGACCTACGACATCACCGCGGCCCGCCGCGACCTCGGCTACGAGCCGAAGGTGACGCTGGCCGAGGGGATTGCCGAAGCGTTTCCGGAGGGGGGCGCTAAGCCGGCGCCCACTTCAACGCCAAATGAGCCGGCCCCGACGGGGGAACCGCCCGCCGTCGGCCTCACGATCCGCAGCGCCGGCAAGGTCATCGTCAGGCCATTCGTCTTCCGGCCCGGCGGCGGCATCCGCAAGATCAGGGTGCCGGCGCTGTTCGCCGTGATCGAGCACCCGGATCAAGGCCTGCTCCTCTGGGACACCGGCTACGCGCCGCGCTTCTGGGACGCCACGCGGCGGCTCCCGTGGCGGATCATGCGCTGGGCAACGCCGGCCGAGATTCGGGAGGACGACGCCGTGGTCGCGCACCTGCCAGGGCTCGGGCACGACCCTTCCGAGGTCCGCGGCATTATCCTGTCGCACTTCGATCCCGACCACTATGGCGGCCTTCGCGATTTTCCCGACGTTCCGATCTACTGCTCGTGGCGGGCATGGGCCGGCGCTCGCGACCGCCGCGGTCTGTCGGCGCTCCGCGCTCGGCTCTTGCCGGACCATCTTCCGGAGGATATTGCGGGGCGCTTGAAGCTGCTGCCTGATCCGAGCGGTCCAGCCATATCGGCGTTTCCGGCAAGCCATGACCTATTTGGTGACGGGTCGATCCGGCTCGTCGACTTGCCTGGCCATGCACCGGGGCAATTGGGCGCCTTTGTCCGGCGCCGAGGCGACCCGGCGGATTTCTTCCTGGCAGCGGACGGATGCTGGAATATTGCCGCCATCGAGGCGGAGAGCTACCGAGGGGGGGCGCATCGCCTGTTGGCGATCGACAAGAAGGCTCAGGATGAGACGTATCGCAAGCTCAGACAGGTTCACCGGGACTGGCCGGAACTTCATATCGTGCCAGCGCATTGCCCAACGGCGTGGCGTGAATACGCACAGCCATAAGGGAAACCGAAACCAATGAGCATGCCCCTGAAGATTCTCGGGGTCGGCCGCTACCTGCCCGAGCGCGTCGTGCCGAGTGCCGAAGTCGAACGCATGTGCGGCATCAAGCCGGGCTGGATCGAGCGGCACACCGGGGTCAAGGAGCGACGCTGGGTCGGCCCGAAGGAGACCAACTCCTATATGGGGGCGCAGGCCGCGCGCGAGGCGGTTGCGGATTCCGGCCTGACGCTCAACGACATCGACCTCATCCTCTGCGCCTCGGGTACGCCGGAGCAGACCATCCCCGACAACTCCGCGCTCATTCAGCGCGAGCTCGGGCTCGGAAAGTCCGGCGGCGCCTGCATGTCCGTGCACATCACCTGCCTCAGCGAGGCGGCCTGGAGCACGAGTACTGGCGCCATC
>CAZSXA010000100.1:0-8581 GCA_964611195.1 uncultured Bauldia sp. | reverse complement strand
AGGTGGACCCGCACAGGCGAGCGCGCGTCAGTTCTGCCGTGTTAACGTCTCGTTAACGCTTTCCGTCCGAGGGTCGGGGTCCTGGCGGTCGCGCGGCGCGACAAGCGCTCCAGCGCATCAAAGGCTTCACTCGGGCCGCCGCCAGCCCAACTTCTCCCGAACGCCAACCGCCTTGCTCTGGCCGAGGTGCTTCCACTAGAAGCCGGCAATGCCCACCGTTCAACGCCTCCCTTTCGAAGCCTATGTCGTCGGCGCCGCCTTCCTCGGTGACGCGGCGGCCTTTGCACTCGGCGACGGCAGCATCCGGCTGCTCAGGGGCGCAGCGGTGGAAGAGGTCGCCGCCCATGACGGCGCTGTACTCGCCGCGACGCAGACGCTCGACGGCAAGCGCCTCATCACCGGGGGCGATGACGGCGCGCTGATCCTCACGGCGGCCGACGGCTCCACGGAGCGGATCGCCGAACGGCCTCGGAAATGGATCGATCAGGTGGCGGCGGGGCCGGGCGAGGCCATTGGCTTTTCTGTCGGTCGTGAGGCGGTGGTGCGCCTCGCCGACGGCACCGAGAAGGCGTTCAGCCACGAGCGTACCGTCACCGGCCTTGCCTTTGCGCCGAAAGGAATGCGGATCGCCGCATCGCGGAACGGCGGCGTGTCGCTGTGGTTCGTCAGTTCCGACGCGCCGCCAGCGGAACTCGAATGGACCGGCCCCCATATCGCCGTCACCTTCTCGCCCGACAACCGCTTCGTGGTGACGGCCATGCAGGAGAACGCCCTTCACGGTTGGAAGATACAAGGCGGCGGGCATCTCCGCATGACGGGCTATCCAGCGAAGCCAAGGTCTTTCTCGTGGTCGCCGAAGGGGCGCTACCTCGCCACGTCCGGCGCCGACGCGGCGATCCTTTGGCCGTTCTATCCCAAAGACGGGCCGCAGGGCACGCAGCCGCTTCAGCTCGGCGCGCGAGAGGCGCTGGTGTCGAAGGTCTGTTGCCACCCCAAGGACGAGGTGGTGGCGATCGGCTACCGCGATGGCGCAGTCGCCATCGGTCCGTTCGACGAGGGCGAGGGCCAGTTGCTGCGCCCGCCGGGCGAGGGGCCGGTGTCGGCGCTCTCCTGGGACGCGCCGGGTCGGCGCCTTGCCTACGGAACGGAGGAGGGCGCGGCGGGCGTCATCGATTTCGACGGCTGACCGCCGCCGCTAGTCGCAGGCTTCGACCGCGTCCTCGAATCCTTCATCGACCTCGAGATCGCTCTCGAGCAACGCTTCGACGCCTTCCTCGAAATCGGCGGCAGTGAACAAGAACTGCTTGGCCGCGGTGGATAGTGGCTCAACGACGCCGATGAAGCAGGTGATGGTCTCCGCCCGCTCTTCCGCATCGATGTCGTCATACTCGGCATCGACCCACCACGAGATCGTCTCGGCGATGAATAGCGTTTCGACGCAGATCTGCAGCGCTGGCAGGAAGGTTTCGAGATCCTCGGGGTTGGCCGCCTGCACCTCGTTGAGGCCGCGATCCATATCCCCGATCTCGGCGATGAGCTCTTTGGACTGGTCCGGCAGCGCCAGGACGAGCGGCGTGATGCAGGCATTGCCGTAGTCGAAGACCACGGGATCCAGATCCGGCATCTGGTTGTCGATCCAGGTCGCCACCAGGTCGGAGAGCCCGTCATCGTCCTGGGCGACGGCCGGAGAGGCAAGAATGACGGGAGCGACGAGCGCGGCTGCGAAAGCGCGAATGCGGTTCACTGAGGCGTTTCCTTTGTGGTGTTTTGGGGCGTTGAGGGCGTGGTCCTAGACGCAGCTCTCGATGTCTTCCTCGACCGTTCCGGCGAGGTCAGGCTCAGCCAGAAGCTCTTCGACGCCCTGCTCGAAGCTGTCGGCGAGGGCGATCACCTGCTTTGCAACCGACGGCAGGGGTCGAACGGCATCCATCACGCAAACGGCGACCCGGTCCCGCTCCTCCTGCGGGCTATCGGGCAATTCCTCGTTCACCCACGGAATCACGCCCTCTCCGAGGATCATCGTCTGTGCACATTGTTCGATCTGCGGAAGGAGGCGTTCCCAGCCAGTCGGATCGGCCTCGTAGAGCGGATCCAGCCCCGCCTCGAAGCCGCCCGCATCGACGAAGACCTGCTGGGATTCCTCGTCCAGATCGAGCACAGCGGGCAGGATGCACTCGTGGCCGTAGTCGATCGTGAGTTCGCTATAGCCGACAGCCCCTTCGACCAGCCAGTCGCGAACGAAGTCGGACATGACGGATTCCGCCGGCTGGGCGATCGCGGGTGCCGCCACAAGACCGCCGATTACTAAAGCGGAAAGCGCTGATGTGATCCTTGCCACGACAAATACTCCTGTGCTCGGCGATCGGGGGGCCGACGCTCTTTCATCAGAGGCGTCGCGTCAAGTTCGCCGGCTACTGGTCAATCGGGTCGATAATGAGGATGTCGAGTTCCTGCTCCGGCCAGTAGTCGGTGTAGGTGAGCTCGAACACCGTCGGGCCGGTCTTCGTCACGCCGGTGCCGCAGAACGAGACCAGCGCGTTCTCGCTGCCCTTGTCGACGGTGAGGTGGAAGGTCCCGATCGGCGAGGCCCAGTTCTGCGCCGGCGTCAGCAGGTAGCGGATGCGCTGCTCGTCGGCGATGCCGAACTCCGGATCGTTCGCCTCGATCATCCGCCGGGCGGCGGCGGCGAAGGACTCGTCGATGCAGTAGCGGTCGAGATACCACTCGTCCTCGAGCCCGAAGGTCCCGAAGAAGCCGTAGCCGACGACCGGCTCATAGCGGTGCTCGACCGTCACTTCCTGGCCGGCCGGGAAGGTCATCTCCCAGTAGAACGTCGTCTCGAGCGACCAGGTCGGCAGTGTGCCCCAGGGCTCGACGGCGACGAGGCCGGCGCGGCGGAGCTCTTGCAGAGTTGCGGCCGGGAGGTTGCTGATCGCCTCGCCGACGCCGAAGGAAAGCGGGTTGAGCGGCAGCCCGGCTGAGCGGAGGAGTTCGGTGCGGTCGACGCCGAGTGCGGAGACACGGCTGTAGACCGATGGCGTGATCGCCTTGCCGTTCACGACCACTTCGAAGCCGACATAGTTCTCCGATTCAAAATCCGGCAGGTCGACCCAGATCTCCTGATAGGTGGTATCGAGCGGCGGCAGCGGGAAAGCGACCGTCACCGTCTGCGATTCCTCGGTGATGTTGCGAAAGACGTAAGCGACGCGGATCTCGTCGGCGGAAATGAAGAGGTCCTCCGACACCACCTCGACGGCGGAGTTGTAGACCATCTGCAGGCCGCCGACGCCGATCTCGGCAGTGGCGTCGTTTGCTGATGCAGGCGGTGCGAGAGCGATCACAAGCGCTCCAGAGATGGCCAGGCGCTTCACGTCAGTTGGAAAGGTGTTTGGCATGGCGGGCTCCGATCCCGAGCGGTCTCATCAACGACATCTGACAGGTCGTTGTCCCGGCCTTGAGCCGGGACCTATTAGCCCCTCATAGCACGTTGGCGACTGCCATTGGGCCTCGGGTCGAGCCCGGGGCAAGCGGGGCGTAAAGAGCCATTGTTTGACGTTCCGGCCGGAGCGCAGCGGAGAACCGGAACCCCGCTGGGACACGGCATGAGGTTCCGGGTCTCGGGTTTCGCCCTCGCCCGGAACGACGCGGAACACTGGCCCTCCTTATCGCACCAGCACGTTGCGGAACTGCCACGGGTCGCTCTCGTCGATGTCTTCAGGGAAGAGACCGGGGCGGTCGGTCAGCGGCGTCCAGTCGGTGTAGTAGCCCTTCACCGGCCCAAGATAGGGCAACTGGATTTCGAGGCAGCGGCGGTAGTCCATCTCGTCGGCCTCGACGATGCCGGCATCGGGATTCTCCAGCGCCCAGACCATGCCCGCGAGGACGGCCGAGGTGACCTGCAGGCCGGTGGCGTTCTGATAGGGCGCAAGATCGCGCGTCTCCTCGATCGAGAGCTGCGAGCCGAACCAATAGGCGTTCTTGGCGTGGCCGTAGAGGAGGACGCCAAGTTCGTCGACGCCTTCGACGATCTCGTTCTCGTCGAGGATGTGCTGGGTCTCCTGCGGCATACCTGCCTGGCCGAAGAGTTCGTGCAGCGACAGCACGGCATCGTCGGCCGGGTGATAGGCGTAGTGGCAGGTCGGGCGGAACGTCACCGCGTCGCCGTCGCGTACGGTGAAATAGTCGGCGATCGAGATCGACTCATTGTGGGTGACGAGAAAGCCGAACTGGGCGCCCGGCGTCGGGCACCAGGTGCGGACGCGGGTATCGGCGCCGGGACGGGCGAGGAAGATGCCGGCCTCGGCGCCATAGGAATGCTTCCGCGCGCCATCCGGCATCCAGCGCTCATGGGTACCGAAACCGAGCTCGGCCGGCTGCACTCCTTCCGAGAGGAAACCCTCGACCGACCAGGTGTTGACGAAGGTGCCGAGCGGCTTCGGATTGCGCGAATGCTGGGTGTCGCGCTCGGCGATGTGGACGCCCTTGACGCCGAGGTCGCGCATCATCCGCGCCCAGCCTTCGCGATCGCCCGGACCGGGTTCGGCGATATCGGCGCCGAGATCCTTAGCCAGATTCACAAGCGCCTGTTTGACGAACCACGACACCATGCCGGGGTTGGCGCCGCAGCAGGAAACCGCCGTCGTGCCGCCGGGATTGCGGCGCTTCTCCTCCCGGACGGTTTCGCGGAGCGCATGGTTGGTGCGCTGCTCGGCGTCGGCATCGCGATCGAAATAGAAGCCCGGCCACGGCTCGACGACGGTGTCGATATAGGGCACGCCGAGTTCGCGGCAGAGCTTCATGATGGCAAGCGACGAGGTGTCGACGGAAAGGTTGACGCAGAAGCCGGTGCCGTCGCCCTCGGTCAGCAGCGGGGTCAGGATGTCGGCGAAATTGTCCGGCGTCAGCTCGGCCTTGAGGAAGCCGATGCAATGCTCATCCGCGAGCGCGTGGTGCGAGTCATCGGGATCGATGACGACCATGCGCTCCTTCTCGAAGTCGAAATGGCGCTCGATCAGCGGCAGCGTCCCGCGCCCGATCGAGCCGAAGCCGATCATCACGATCGGCCCGTCGATGGTTCCGTGCTTCGGCCACTCGGTCATTGAACATCCCAGCGTTCGTCGAAAGCGACTGATCTAGGGATGCCGGTGGCGCCGGTCAATTTCGACCGACGGCGCTCCCGCGGGGCCTCAGATCACAAACGACCGGAGCGGGGCAAAGCCGTTGAAGCCGACCGAGGAGTACATCGAGGTGTAGGCGCCGGTGCCTTCGATCAGCAGTTCGTCGCCGATCGAGAGCGACAGCGGCAGATCGTAGGGCGTCTTCTCATAGAGGACGTCGGCGGAATCGCAGGTCGGCCCGGCGAGCACGCAGGCCGATGAAGGAGCGCCGTCATGCGGCGTCTTGATCGGGTAGCGGATCGCCTCATCCATGGTCTCGGCGAGGCCGTGGAACTTGCCGATGTCGAGATAGACCCAGCGCGTCTGATCGTCCTTCTCCTTGCGGGAGATGAGCACGACTTCGGTCTTGATGATGCCGGCGTCGCCAACCATGCCGCGGCCGGGCTCGATGATCGTCTCCGGCAGGCGGTTGCCGAAATGGCGGCGGAGCGCTGCGCTGATCGACATCGCATAGCTCTGCACGGCCGGTACGTCCTTGACGTAGCGGGTCGGAAAGCCGCCGCCGAGATTGACCATCTGCAGCGTGATGCCGCGCTCGCCGAGCTCGCGGAAGACGTGCGCCGAGGCTTCCAGCGCGCCGTCCCAGGATCCGGTGTCGGGCTGCTGCGAGCCGACATGGAACGAGACGCCATAGGCACGAAGGCCGAGGCGGTCGGCATAGTCGAGCACGTCGATCGCCATCTCCGGCGCGCAGCCGAATTTCCGCGACAGCGGCCATTCGGCGGTCCCGGAATCGTAGAGGATGCGGCAGAACACCTTCGCGTCGGGGGCGACGCGGGCGATCTTTTCGACTTCCTCCTCGCAATCGACCGCGAAGAGGCGAACGCCGAGCTGATAGGCCCGCGCGATGTCGCGCTCCTTCTTGATCGTGTTGCCATAGGAGATCCGCTCAGGACCGGCGCCGGCAGCGAGCACGGCTTCGATCTCGGTCGGCGAGGCGCAATCGAAGGACGAGCCGAGCTCGGTCAGCGTCTCCAGGATCTCATGCGACGGATTGGCCTTCACGGCGTAGAAGACGCGCGTGTCGGGCATGGTGCGAGTGAAGGCGCGGTAGTTGGCGCGGACGACGTCGAGATCGACGACGAGGCACGGCCCGTCCGGACGGACGGTCCGCAGGAACTCGCGAATGCGGTCAGTCATGGCTCGGCTCCCCAAGCGACGTGAACATCCATCGGAAACGGAAGTCCGACCCGGCCGCTATGGAGACGACGTACGGATCGAGCTAACGAAACCGATTTGCCGGCTCAACACCGGCTCGGCTGTTTGGTGGCGGTTGGACGAGACGAACAGGGCTGTCTGAACCCGTCTGCCGCCGCCGTCGCTTGGTAGGAGGTGACCCTCGAACCGCACGCCCGGCAAAGATGTAGTGCCTCTTTAGTGACCCCGGCCTTTGGAGAGCCGGAAGAGACCAAAAAAGCCCGCTACGTCGTTGCTTTAAGCCAGGGGTCCTTCGAAGCACCCGGGTTGACCCGGTTGTTTCGCCCTCGGACTGGCCTGGCCACAGGCACGTGCGAATCTGGGCAAGCGCGTATTTACGCGTCTTGGCCCCGGGTTTCAAGGGATTCAAATGTGACAGATCGATCGTTTGCCGGTCGCAAATGACGGACACCGCCGGCCGGAAGTGTTCGCCCGTCGCCGCGGGGAACTCCGGCCAGCCGTCGACCGTTCATCAAGAGCCACGGAAGGAGGCGAACCATGCCGGCAAGATCGAAAGCACAGCAGATGGCCGCGGGCGCCGCGCTCTCCGCAAAGCGCGGCGAGACCAAGGTGTCCGACCTCAAGGGCGCTTCGAAGTCGATGTACGAGTCGATGAGCGAAAAGCAGCTGGAGGAATACGCCGAAACCGATCGCGAAGGCCTTCCCGACCGGGTTGACGGCGACGACTGAGCGCAGAGCCGGTCCGAATGCAAAGCGGCCCGCCGAAGCGGGCCGCCATTTCTGTCAGGTCGGATAGGTCTATTGGAAGACGATCCGGCCCTCGACCTCGGGGCTCACCGTGCCGGCGGCCTCGATGTAGTCGATCACCTGCGACGCCATCAGCGTGGCGTCGGCAGCCGGCACCAGCGACTCGCCGTCGCCCAGAACGGTGTAGCCGTCGCCGCCATTCGCCATGAAGTCGTTGGTGGCCACGGTGTACATGGCGTCCGGATCGATCGGCTCGCCGCCGACCGTAACGCTCTGGACGCGCTCGCCGACCGGGGCGTCGAGATCGACCTCAACCGTGAGGCCGGAGACCTGCGGGAAGCGACCGGCGCCCTCGGATACGGCGGAGAAGCCGTTTTCGAGAGCAGCGATCACCTGAGCGCCGGTCAGTTCGACCATGACCGTCGAGTTGCCGAAGGGCAGTTCGGAGAGAATGTCACGGCGCGTGAGCTCTGTACCGGCGTCGTAGGTGCGGTCGGCGCGAATGCCGCCGCCATTGGTAATGCCGACATCGGCTCCGACGGCGGCCCGCATCGCGTCGGTGATGAGGTTGCCGATTGCGGTCTCTTGCGAACGAACGGAGGCGCGGCGCGAGTCGAGCGCGGTCTCGGTGGTGCCGATGACGACGTTCAGCTCCGCGTCGAGCTGCGCGTTGTATTCGTCGACGACCGCCTGGATCGCGGGGTCGGGGTCGACATTCGCGGTGTCGATCAGTTCGAAGACCGGCGTGAACTCCACCTCGCCTTCCTCATCCTTGACGACCGTGACGGTTGTCACGACCACCCAGTTGGCCTGAGCGTTCGACTCCGTGACCACCGTGCGGCCGTTGAAGTAGGCCATCAGAAACTCGTCATGGCCGGTGAACAGAAGGTCCGCGGCGCCGGTGCGGGCGATCTCGAAATCGACCTCGCGGCCGGTATGCGTCACTGCGACGACCAGGTCGGCTCCCTCGGCGCGGAGTTCCTCGGCCTTGGCGAGCGCCGTCTCGACCTCATCGGCGAAGGTGAGATCGCCCGGGCTCGACACGACAGGCGTCGATGTCGTGGTCAGGCCGTAGATCGCGATGTTGATGCCGTCGACTTCGATCCAGATGTCCTCGACGGTGCCGGCGAGCGGGCTGCCATCGGCCTCGAAGACGTTGCTCGAAACCACCGGGAACTCGGCCTCGGCGAGGCGCTCCTGGAGGATCTCCGGGCCAAAGTCGAATTCGTGGTTGCCGGGGACCATCGCATCGACTTCGAGGCGGTTGAGGAAGTCAAAGATATGCGCACCCTGGTCGATGCCCGAAAGCAGCGAGGGGGAAATCGTGTCGCCGGAGTGAACGAGGAAGGCGTGGCCCTCGGCACGCGCCTCGTTGATGACGGTGGCGAGGCGGGCAAAGCCGCCGCGATCGCCGTCGCCGTCGAACTGGTCGATGTCGTTGGTTTGAACGAATGTGATCTCGACGTTCTGCGCGAAAGCCGGGCCGGTGAAAGGCAGCG
>CAZSXA010000099.1:0-8646 GCA_964611195.1 uncultured Bauldia sp. | reverse complement strand
TCCAGGAGGAGTGGCGCAAAATCGGAATGATCGGATAGCACCCCCAACCGCGGAATCGTACCGTTTCTCGGCATTTGTTAAAAGCCGAAACATTAGCCTTAACGCGTAAGACTAACGTCGACATTTGAATGACAAGTCGGCGCAAATGCGTCCCTTTGGCGGGGTCTTTATTCCGTCGGAGGCCACGCGATGGAACATCGTCATCGAGCGCCAACTCTCCCGTCCGCCGCCCGCCAACGCGGCGGCAACGGCGCGACGCCTGCTCGTGACGACGTCCCCAGCGGCACTCCACACACCGCGTGCGTAGTCCGGTCCGAGGACCGCCGCGCAGCATCCACGGAGACTGCCTGATGTCCGTCGCTCACGATTTCACCGATGAAACCGTCGTCCCGGCGAAGCCGGCGCTGATCACTGTCGAGGACGCCAAGCGGCTCGACGCCGCGACCGTGGCCGACCTCTTCGTCAACCATCTGAACCCGGGCCAGCTTCACTTCATGAAGCTGCTCGGCTTCCACAAGGTGATCGTCGAGCGCGCCGAGGGCGTCTACTACATCGACCGCTCCGGCCGTCAGATTCTCGATTTCTTCGGCGGCTTCGGCTCGCTCGCCTTCGGTCACAATCACCCCCGCATCCTCGAGGCGCGCCGTCGGTTCGCCGAAGAACGCCGCCACGAGATCGGCATGGCGTTCCTGTCGCAATACGCCGCCGCGCTTGCCAAGAACCTCGCCACCATTGCTCCGGAAGACCTCGATTTCGTTTTCCTCGGCTCGTCCGGTTCCGAGGCGATGGAAGCCGCGATCAAGGTGGCCGAGCGGGCGCAGGGGCCGAAGCGCTCGAAGATCGTGTATGCCGAGAACTCCTTCCACGGGAAAACCAAGGGCGCGTTGTCGCTAACGGATTCGCCGCTCTACCGCTCCGATTTCCGGCTCGTTCCGGGCGCAGTCAAGGTGCCGTTCGGCGACCTTGCCGCGCTTGAGGAAACCGTTGCCGCCGATCCAGAAATCGGCATCGTCGTGCTCGAGACCGTCCAGGGCGGCGCCGGCATCATCGAGGCCCCGGCGGAGTACTGGCAGGGCGTTCGCGCACTCTGCGACCGCACGGGAATCCTCTGGGTCGCCGACGAGGTGCAGTGCGGCGTCGGTCGCACGGGCCGCTTCTTCGCCTTCGAGCACGCCGGCGTCGTCCCCGACGTCACAGCACTCGCCAAGTCGCTCGGCGGCGGCAAGGCCGCCATGGGCGCGATGATTGCTCGCGCCGGCATCTACAAGAAGGCCTACGGCTCCTCGAAGACGGCGATGATCCACGGCCCCGCCACTTTCGGCGGCATGGGCGAGGCGAGCGTCACCGCCATCGAGGCGCTGAACGTCCTCTACGATGAGGACCTCATCTCCAATTCCGAGACGGTCGGCGCCTATCTGATCGGCCGCCTCAAGGAGGTGCAGGCAAAACACCCGCGCCTCATCAAGGACGTCCGGGGGCGCGGACTGATGATCGGGCTGGAACTGCACGATTTCTCGTCGGCACTGCCGTTCGGCGTCCGCCAGCTGGTCTCGACGCTGGATGATCGGCTGAAGGGCAGCCTCGCCGGGTTCCTCGGCAGCCTGCTGCTGCGCGACTACGGCATCCTCGTCGCCTTCACCGAGTACAATCGCAACGTCATCCGCCTCGAGCCGCCCTTGATCATCGACACCGGTCACGCCGACATGCTGGCCGACGCGCTCGACGATCTCCTCTCGCGCGGCCTGGTGCGGATCGTCACCGACTTCATCCGCGCCGCCCGCTCGAACTAAGGCGCGACGGGATGAGCGTCACCTCGCTCGGCTACGCGGCGCCGGCGACGCGGCGCCGCCGCATGTCGCGCCCGTCCTGGGGACGCTATCCGCGTGTCGATCAGGAGCATGTATCGCTCCGCGACATCGCGGACGCGATCCCGACGGCGCCCGGCGATCATCGTCCGCTACTGCCCTTCGGCAATGGCCGCAGCTATGGCGACACCTGCCTCAACGATGGCGGCGTGGCACTCGATTGCCGGGGCCTGGACCGGATCATCGCCTTTGACGAGACGACCGGCATCATCCGCTGCGAGGCGGGCGTCCTTCTCGGCGACATCCTCAACCGGGTCATGCCGGCCGGCTGGTTCCTGCCGGTGACACCGGGCACGCGTTTCGTCACCGTCGGCGGAGCGATCGCCAACGACGTTCACGGCAAGAACCACCACGTCGCCGGCACCTTCGGCGCCCATGTCACGCGCCTCGAATTGCTACGTTCCACCGGCGAGCGCATTGTTTGCTCGGCGACGGAGAATGCCGCGTGGCGGCGAGCGACCGTCGGCGGCATGGGGCTCACCGGCCTGATCACCTGGGCCGAGCTCCAGCTCCGCCCGATTGCCGGTCCGCTCATGTCACAGTCGACGGTGAAGCTGGCAAACCTCGACGACTACTTCGCAAACGCTGCGGAGTCGGACGAGGCCTACGAATACACCGTCGCCTGGCTCGACTCGACGGCGGGCGGCGATCGCCTGGGGCAGGGGCTCTTCTTCCGCGCCAACCATTCCGAGGCCACCGGCAAGGCGCCGCGCCTCGCAGAGCCCTGGCTTTCAGTGCCCGTGCAGCCGCCGGTGCCGCTGGTGAACCGAACGTTCCTCACCATCCACAACCGCGCCAAACTGGCGAAGCAGCGCCGCCGGATCGACGAGAGCGACGTCGATTGCGTGTCGTTCTTCTACCCCCTCGACGGCATCGGCCGGTGGAACCGGCTCTACGGCCCGAAAGGGCTGATGCAGCACCAGTCGGTGCTTCCCGATGCCACCGCTGAAGCCGCGATCCGCGAGATGCTGCTGCTGAGCCAACGGCGGAAGGCGGCTTCACTGCTGACGGTGCTGAAGCGTTTCGGCAATGCCGAGCGCCAGGGCATCCTCTCGTTCCCGCGTGAAGGCTTCACGCTGACGCTCGACTTCGCGAACCGCGGTCGCGAGACGACAGCGCTCCTCGGCGAACTCGATCGGATCACGCTCGAGGCCGGAGGCGCGGTTAATCCCTACAAGGACGCCAGAATGAGCGCCGAGACCTTCGAGGCATCGTTCCCCGATTGGCGCCGGCTTCTGCCGTTCAAGGACCCGCGCTTCTCCTCGAGCTTCTGGCGACGGGTCACCGCCTAAACGAGGCGACCGGTCCTCGATCATTCTTTTTCCGGTTTGCGTGGAACCGTGCGCCGCCGGCCGCGTTGAACAAGCACTGGCCGGTGCGCGACCTCCCCCTGCCCCCCTATCCCGCGCATCGGCTTGTGAGGCCGCCGTCACCGTTATTGGTGGCGGCGGCTTCGTTTCATCTGCCATCGCGCCGGGGCATGCTGCTTCCATGAACGACAACAACGCCGACAGGCGGTGGATGGAGACGGCCCTTCGCGAGGCCCGGCACGCGCTGGAGACGGGCGAGATCCCGATCGCGGCGATCCTGGTGGACGGCAACGGCACCGAGCTTGGCCGCGCGCAGACCGCCGGCATCCGCATGCGGACCGAGGCCGCGCACGCCGAACTGCGTGTCATCCAGCAATGCGGCGACCGCATTGCGAAAGCGGAGCGGCCGGTGACGATCTACGTCAACCTCGAGCCATGTCTGATGTGCCTCGGCGCTGCGATGGCAAGCGGCGTCGACCGCATCGTTTATGCCATGGCCGCCAAGGTCGACGGCAGTGCTCGCTACGTCGAGGCGATTGTGGCCGGAGGGCAGCGGCCCCCGTTCGTCGAAGGCGGCCTCCTCGAAAAGGACGGCGTCGCGCTGATGCGCCTCTTCGTCGAAGAAAGGCCGGATCACCCGCGGGCTGACTACGCCTGGAGCCTCCTGCGCGCCTATGCGGAGTAACTCGATTCAGGCCGGGTGGCGGGCTATGCGGCCTGCCCCTGTGGCAACGCGGTGCCAAAGAACAGCACCTGACTGATCATCGCCTTCACCGCGTCCGGATCGTAGGGCTTGGCAATCAGGAACGTCGGTTCCGTCCTTTCGCCCGTCAGGAGCAGGTGCGGGAACGCCGTGATGAACACGGTCGGCACCGGGCAGTTGACGAGGATGTCTTCGACCGCATCGATGCCGGAGCTGCCGTCGGCGAGGTGAACGTCGGCAAGGACGAGGCCGGGCCGATCCGAAGCGACGGCCGCGAGCGCCTGGCTGTGCGTATGGGCAATAGCCGAGATCTTGTGCCCAAGCCCTTCGACGATCCGTTCCAGATCCATCGCGATGAGCGGTTCATCCTCGATGATCAGCACCCGCGCTGCGAGCTGCTCCGCGATTTGTTCTGACGCCTTCTGCATGAGCGCCTCGACCTCTGCGGAGTCCGCATTGACGATGGCGGCGGTCGCATGGACATCGAAGCCTTCGAGGGAGCGCAGCAGGAAGACGATGCGCTCGCGGGGCGCGAGCGCACCCAGCCTCGTTGTGGTGTTCGCCTCCCAAACGGGGACGCCCTCGATCGTGGACGGCGAAACCCTCGCACCCTCGGCCAACGAGCAGAGCGCGCGGAAGAGGGCGATCTCCGCATCCGCGTCGTCGCGCGGCACGCCGCCTTCGGCAAGATTCGTCAGCGCAGCCGCCACCCACTTGTCGCCAATGGTCTGGCTTCCCGATAATGCCCGTGCGAAGCGGCGAAGCCGAGGTATCCCGGCTGCCAACTGATCCGCAATTGTCATGTGTCACTCCAGACGCCCCGCCGCACCTTATCCCGGAAGCAGGGGCGACGCGACTCCTAGTCCGAGCCGTTCGGAAACCGGATGCTTGTTTGCGACCCGCCTTGGAAGGACTTGGTTTCAAGCACCGCCTCCAGCTGCTCGGTCAGCGCGTCGACGATCTTCAATCCCAGTCC
Organism: uncultured Bauldia sp.; assembly: GCA_964611195.1. Lineage (GTDB taxonomy): Bacteria > Pseudomonadota > Alphaproteobacteria > Rhizobiales > Kaistiaceae > JADLGL01. The sequence goes on along the minus strand of CAZSXA010000099.1, from coordinate 3,792 downwards.
GGTGGTGCTTCGGTGGCTGGGGAGCCCGGCGCCGGGGTCGGTGATCGCGATGACGACCTCGCCATTGTTGCGGCGCGCGGAGACGCCGATCTCCCCGGAGCCCTCGCTGATGGCATGCTTGGCAGAGTTGGTGACGAGTTCCGAAACGATCATGCCGAGCGGGATCACCTTGTCGGGCGGTAGTTCGAAGTCGGCCGCGTCGACCGCAAGGGAGATACTGCGCTCCTCCAGCGCCAGCGAGGCCGCAAGGTCCTTCGCGAGGTCGTTGAGGTAGCGCTTCACCGACACCTGGTTGGGACGGACGCCGGCATAAAGCTGCTCGTGGACTCGCGAGATTGCGGTGATTCTGGACTGCGCTTCCTGCAGCCTTTCGCGTGCCGTGGCGTCGGAGATGTTGCCGATCTGGAGTCCCACGATCGACGACACCAACTGCAGCGAGTTGCGGACGCGGTGGTTCATTTCCTGAACCAGTGTCTCTCGCTCCTTGGCAAGCTGGGCCAGGCGATCACTGCGTTCCTTGAGGTCGGCTTCGCGTTGGCGAAGGGCCTCAGCCATCTCGTCGAAATCGGACCCAAGCTGCCGGAATTCGCGGCCAGGGCCAGTGACGACGCCGGGCTCGCGATTTCCGTGCCGCATTGCGGTGACCGCCGTCGCCAGCCGTTCGATCGGGCGCTGGATGGTGCGCTGCCCAACGATCCACGCCGTCGATGCGGCAAGAAGGAAGACGACGACGAGCAGACCGAGGCTTCGCCACAGATTGCGGTCGTCGTCCGCGACGAGGTCGCGATAATCGATGCCGACGGCGACAAACATCCCCTGTTCGGGAAGGAAGTCCGCCACCGCCCACATGAAGCGATCCCCGGAGGATGTCTCGAGGTCGACCAGCCCGCCGCCGCCGGAGGACGGTGCCGCCGACGGCGTGACCGCATCGAGCAGGTCCGGCTCGATCTCGACGTCCGATGGCGCCATGGCGAGGATGTTGCGTTCGGCATCGAACAGAATGCCGATGCCTCCGGACGGAAGTCGGGACAGCGACATCGCCCCTTCGAGTTCCGCGAATCTCAGCATCCCGACCGCCACGAGCTGCGCGTCGCCGCTGCCGGCGCGGGCCGAGACGGCTACCGGTATCGTTCCGTTGGACGGGATACCGATCGCCATTTCCGGCGAGGCGATAGCGCTGGCGAAGACGTCGAGGTTTGAAAGGTTGTCGCCGATCCCTTCGGACGAGGATCGGCAGACGACATTGCCGTCGGGCTCCGCGATTGCGAGCGCTTCGTAGCTCGTGTTCTGCGATGCGATGCGGCTGGCAAGCGTGCCGCAGGCCGGATTGTCGACGCCGATCTCGGTAGCCGCGACGGTCAGTGTGTTGAGGAGATCGCGCGCGTTTGTGAACATGCCCTGCTGCTGCGCAGCAAGCAGTCTGGCCGATCGCAGCAACTGGTCCTCCGCGCGCTCGATGACGCCGTTCCGCTGCTCGATCGTGGACCACGCCAGAAGCGCCATGACGGGCAGCGCCGCTGCCAGAATCAGCAGCACGAGGCTCGCCGTAATCGACAGTCTGTTCACACGCGAAAGGCTCCTTGAGGTCGCGGCGGGAAGGCGTGCGCCTTCGCCGCGCACATGCTTCTTCCGGCATCGACCGGAACGGTCAAGCGTTCTCGATTAGGAAGGGGCTGGTTAGTCGTCGTCCTTGCTGCCCCGACCCTTGTCGGCTTCAAGCAGCTTCTGGACGAGATCGGAGAGTTCCTGCGGCACAGGCTCGTTGAGCGTCTCGTCATAGAGTGCGCGCAGCCGCTTTGCGACAGCGTCCGTCGTCTCCTCGGCGGACCGCTTCGAAGGCCCGCTATCGGGTTTCGGCGTGTCGCCGGATCGCTTCTGAGTCATTCGGACCGTATCCCCCGACGTCTTCCGTCTTTCAGCGGCCGCCCCCTGCCGATGGTTTGGCTTCATAGCCATCCGGGCGGAACCATTCCCGGTGACGGACGTTTGGTCCTACGAGATTCAACCGAAGGGATTCCTTCCTTGTCGGCCAAGGAACAACACAAGCAGAACAACCCCCCTGGTCGCAAGGCCGACCGGGCTGTCGATGCGTCCGAGACGGTCGACCGGGTCGGTGACATGCTGCGTCGTGCCTATCGTGACGCGGCCGAGGAGCCCATTCCGCCGCACATGATCGAGCTTATTCGCCGCATCGAGCGCAACGACGGCGGAGACGATTCTAAGTGACTGGTGAGCAGAGACCGATCAGCGTCTCGGAAGCTGACTTCGGCAGCGCCCTCGTCGCCGAACTGCCCCGCCTGCGTGCGTTCGCACGCTCGCTCAGCGGCGATCGCGGGCTCGGCGACGACCTCGTGCAGGAAACGATCGTCAAGGCGCTCGCCAATCGCGAAAAGTTCACGCCCGGCACGAATCTGACGGCGTGGCTGATCACCATCCTGCGCAACCACTTCTATTCGATGTCGCGAAGCCGCCGCCGCGAAGTCGAGGACGTCGACGGCCAGCACGCCCTCGGCATGGCGGCGCCGGCCAGCCAGCAATCCCATATCGAACTGCTTCAGTTCAGTGAGGCCCTGGCGGCGCTTCCCGTTGCGCAGCGCGAAGCCCTCGTTCTCGTCGGCGCCAGCGGGTTCACATACGAGGAAGCGGCGGAGATCTGCGGCGTTCGTGCCGGCACGATCAAGAGCCGCGTTTCCCGCGCCCGCGAACAGCTTCAGGGATGGATCGACAGCCCGTCCCGCACCGCGAAAGACGACGCAATGGCCGGTCAGGCTCCTTAGCCGGGCGCACCGATTGGAACGATCCGTCACCCGCGATCGTTACAATTGTCGTGAAGATCATCGAAGGAACGCACCCATGACAACCGCATTGAACGCCGTACTGCCGGCCGTGGTTCTGGTGGCAGCGTCTGCCGTTACGATCGCCGCTGCCGCCGTCGTTGAAGACCCCGTGGTGGAAACCAAGGGCGATCTTTATGCCTCCGTGGACATCGCTCCGGGCAATTGGGAAACGCTTGTGTTCTCGCGCGGCGAAGACACGACGGTCCTGACGCGCGTCGCTCCCTGATCACCCGGTGGAACCCTTCTCTCCCTGCGGCGTTGAGCCGTCGGGGCGCCTCAGAAGGAATCCAAAATGAGAAAGAGTTCCACGGTCGTTGCGGCCGCACTGATTGCGGCGACTGCCGCGCCGTCGGCTGTCTTGGCGCAGGATGCGACCGCGGTCGCGGTTACCGACCTCAACATGCGCGCCGGGCCGGCTCCCTACTTCCCGGTCGTCGCGGTCATTCCCGCCAACACGGCGGTCACGCTGCATGGCTGCCTCGACGAGGAGCCCTGGTGCGATGTCACGCTCGGCACTGCCCGCGGCTGGTCCTATGCGGAATACCTCAGCGTACAGGGTGTTGCGGCGATCCAGGCCGAAACGCTGCCGCCGCCGACGACGTTCGAGGCCGAGGCGTATTTCGACGCATACTATCAGGACGAGCCCTTCTACGAGGAGCGCGACCGCTGGTTCGGAGCGGCAGGCGGAGCGGCCGGCGGTGCCGTGATCGGAGCGCTGCTGTTCGGCCCCGTCGGAGCCGCAGTCGGCGCTGCCGTCGGCGGTGCGGCCGGCGGTGCGTTCGCCGAGGCGATCACACCGCCCGACATTGTGGTGGAGTTCGTTACGGACCAGGATCCGCAGCCGGTGTTCCTCGATGGCGCGGTGATCGTCGGGGCGACGGTTCCCGACGTCGTCACGGTCAGCCCGATCCCGGACTACGATTACGGCTACGCCTATGTGAACGGTCAGTGGGTG
>CAZSXA010000098.1:0-8700 GCA_964611195.1 uncultured Bauldia sp. | reverse complement strand
GGCCGCCGGATTCGGCCTTCCACTCCCAGACCTTCTCGACGAAGCGCTCGCGGCCGATGTCGCGCCGGCCGGGCTCCTGGCGCTCCATCATCCGGCGCTCGACGACCATCTGGGTGGCGATGCCGGCGTGGTCGGTGCCCGGCTGCCACAAGACGTCGTAGCCGCGCATGCGATGATAGCGGACGAGGATGTCCTGAAGGGTGTTGTTGAGGGCGTGCCCCATATGGAGCGAACCGGTCACGTTGGGCGGCGGGATCGCGACCGAAAAGGTCGGCGCGTCCGGCTTGGCGCCGGCGCCGGCCTTGAAGGCCCCCGCCGATTCCCAAAGGGCACTGATCCGCGGCTCGATGGCTGCCGCGTCGTAGGTCTTTTCAAGCATTGCCGGTGGCGACCGCGGTCGGATAGAGCGAGTGTCGGAGCGTGGTAGTCGGACGCTGTATGACAAGTCAACCAAGCGAAATCGGGCGCAAGAGCCCCGGTCGCGCAGCCGGTTCGCGCGGATGAGTATCGGAACCGTTGCCGAGCAACAGGCCCGCACCTGCGGCGAGTGCGGCCTTTGCTGCAAGCTGCTGGCGGTCGAGGCGCTCGGAAAACCCGCGCACACATGGTGCGATCACTTCGCCGCCAAGACCGGTTGCGCGATCTACGAGCGCCGCCCTGACGCCTGCCGGGCCTTCCGCTGTCTGTGGCTCGATCAGACGGCACTTGGTGCGGAATGGAAGCCGAACCGTTCCCACATCGTGCTTCACCTCGCCGCGGGCGAGAACCAGCTCATCGCCACCGTCGATCCGGAGCATCCCGAGGCGTGGAAGCGCAAGGAGTATCACGCGTTGCTGCGCGACTGGGCCGAGCGTGGGCTGGCGGACGGATTCCAGGTGATCGTCAAGGTCGGGCCGCGGATCGTCGCGATCATGCCGGATCGCGACATCGACCTTGGCGAGTTCGCCGAGGACGAGCGAGTCCGGTTTGCCCGGGTCAGAACGCCGGAGGGAATCGGCCTCGTTGCCCGTCGCGTGCCGGCGGAGTAGCGCCTAGCGGCGGCCGCGCGACACGCGCTCGATTTCCTCGCGCACCAGCCGCTCGACGAGGACCGGAAGGTTGTCGTCGAGCCAGTCGCGAAGGAGCGGGCGCAGCATCTCCTTGACGAGATCCTCAAGCGTTCGCGCCTGATTGGAAAGAATGGTGTGCGCCAGCTGGTCGAAGGCCGACTGCACGGCCTCGTCGGACCTTGGCGAGAGCAGACGCGCCGAATCGTCCTTCGACGCGCCGCTTTCGGCCTGAGGCTGCTCGGCCTTGATGGCCACCGAGATGGCGTCCAGAGCAGGCTGCTGCAATCCTTCCGCCTCGCCCGAGGGCGCCGGCTTCTCCGGCTCGGGCGCAGCAGCTTCGGCCGCGGCCGGTGCAGCCTCCTTGGCGGCTGCCTCGGCAATGGCAGGTCGGGGCGCTGCCGCCGCTGACGCGCGTGGGCTGCTGCCATGATCCGAACGGCCCTCGTGGGTTTCCTCCCGGCCAGCGGAGTCCTCGGACGGAAACGCGCCCGGCTCGACCTCCGCGGTTGGGGATTCGATTGCGCTGTCGAAGCCTGCCTCGGTCCCTTCCGGCGGGCGCGGCATGTCATGTTCGGCCGGCCGGGCCTCGTCCGTCGCGGGTACGCCCTCGGCATCCTCATCAAGACGTTCGCTGACAACGGCCAGCTGCGGCGCCGGCTTCACCGTGGGCGCGCTGTCCTCGGCGATGATTCTGCGGATGGACGCCAGAATCTCCTCCATGGAGGGATCCTGTGCTGCCTCAGCCTTGCCCATTGGAGTCTCCCCTGCCGCGGCCACCGGCCACGCGAATCACAATCGCCTTCACGGGCGAAGGAGAACGCGAAACGCCGGCCGTGCAAAGCCCCGACAGGTGCCCAACACTCAAGATTTTGGGCCGAGAACGCCAAAAACCGCTAGAACTGGAAGCTCGGGGCTCTGGTGAAGCCCGGCAGCGGCGGCGCGGGCGCGTTGAAGGCGGAGCGCTCGGAGATCTCTCCGGCGTCTTTCAGGGCGACGATCGCCATGCCTGCCGGGCCAATCCCGCGGACGGCGACGAGGCGCCCGCCCTCTTTCAGCTGCTTGTAGAGGACCGGCGGAATCGCCTCGACCGAGCCAGCCATCATGATGACGTCATAGGGGCCTTCGGGACGGTAGCCCTCCTGAAGCGGTCCGGTGACGACGGCCGCGTTGACGATATCGAGTTCGAGCAGCGTTTCGGTCGCTTTCCCCGCCAGGTTGGGATCAGATTCCAGCGACACGACCGAGCTCGCCAGTTGCGCCAGAACAGCCGAGGAGTACCCGGTGCCGCAGCCGACATCGAGAACCACATCGTCCGGCCCGACATCGGCGAGTTGGAGGAGCCGGGCCAGAATGGCGGGCTCGACGAGATAGCGCGGCGGGCTGTGCGGCCCGCCCGCAGCGATCGGGATATCAGCGTCGGAATAAGCGACGCCGCGCAATTCCTGCGGCGCGAAGGCTTCGCGCGGAACCGCCTGGAGCGCCGCCAGTACAGCCGGGTCGGTGACATCGACCGTCCGAACCTGGCGGTCGATCATCGTCCGCCGCAGCTCCGCGAAATCAGGCATCGCCATTATCCCCCCAATCGGCCGATTGGGATAGCGACACCGCCGGGTCGTGACAAGCGAGCAGGAGTCGCGGGGCTTGCCGGCTTCGGGCGCGGTCTGTACATCCGATCATCGTGGGCCTCGTGGCGGAGTGGTTACGCAGCGGACTGCAAATCCGTATACCCCGGTTCGATTCCGGGCGAGGCCTCCACGCATTTCAGCAATCCTGCCCCGCGGGACAGTTCCAGCGAAACATGTCGATAACCGCTGGACCCCGGTTGTCGTTCACCCGTCCGACCGGTCACTGACAACCCAGCGTTTTCGCGCCTCGGCACCATGAGGTGCCGCGCGAAACCTTGCGTGGACGGTCGGCTGCCGCGATGGAATACGGCTCCACCCTTGTCGCAATCGGCGGATTGCTGCTCGCCAGCCTGGCGCTCGATTATGTCGGTCGCCGGACCGGTATTCCGAGAGTCTCTCTGCTCGTCGCTTTCGGCGTCGCTGTGGGCCCGGAAGGCGCCGACTGGATCCCCGCCGAGCTTCGCGAGACGACGGACTTCGTTGCCGCAATCGCACTGGTGCTGGTGGCGTTCCTGCTGGGCGGGGATCTCGAACTCAGCAAGCTTCGCCGACACGGCAGGGAGATCCTTCTGGTCTCTGGCGTTGTCGTCGTGGCGAGTTTCGCAGTCGTCACCGGCGGCCTAGTCCTCGCCGGTGCGGCGCTTGCGCCAGCACTCCTTCTCGGTGCGATCAGCACCGCAACTGCGCCCGCCGCGACACGATCCGTGGTCCGGGACTACGGCGGCAACCGGTCGTTCTCCGAAACACTGCTCGGCATCGTTGCGATCGACGACGCATGGGGGCTCATCCTTTTTGGCCTCGCTGCGGGACTGGCTGCGGTCGTCGGGGCGGGCGCCGTCGGTGAATCAATCGGCCCGGTCGCGTGGGAACTGGGCGGGGCCCTCGTTCTGGGGACGCTTGTCGGCGTGCCGGCGGCCTATCTCACCGGACGGATCCGTCCCGGTGCACCAAGCCTGCTCGAGGGCCTCGGCGTCGTCCTGACGGCGGGAGGCATTGCCCTCCTGATCGATGTCTCGTTCCTGCTGACGGCGATCGTTGCCGGCGCGATCGTCGTCAATTTCGCGCGCCACCACGAACGCTCATTCCGCGAGATCGAGTATGTCGACGGCCCGATCCTGGTGATGTTCTTCGTCCTCGCCGGCGCCTCACTCGAGTTCGACGCTGTGCTCGACGCCGGCCTTGCAGGTGTCGCCTATGTCGTCTTCCGGGTGCTCGGCCGTTTCGCCGGCGGCTGGCTGGGTGGAACACTTGCCCGCATGAAGCCGGTGGAGCGGCGTTGGATCGGAACGGCCCTCATGCCTCAAGCCGGGATAGCACTCGGGATGGCGCTGGTTGCCGCTCAGGAGTTTCCCGAGCACGGCGACACGATCCTCGCCGTTACCATCGGTTCGACGGTCATCTTCGAGCTGTTCGGGCCCATTGGCACCCGGCTGGCGCTGATCCGAACGGATCGGCGCAACGGGACGCGGCGCGTTGCCTCGGACAAGTGAACGGAGGCACGTGCCGCTTCGGTTCTCAGCCGCTGCTACGCGCCTTCGCTTACCCGCACCGGCTTCACCGGGATCTTCAGATAGCGGACGCCATTGTCCTCCGCCGGCGGCAGATTGCCTGCGCGGATGTTGGTCTGGATCGACGGAAGCAGCAAGCGAGGCGCCGAGAGCGTTGCGTCGCGGCTCGTGCGCATCGCAACGAACTCGTCCTCCGACACGCCGTCGTGAACATGGATGTTCCTCTTTCGCTCGTCGGCCACCGTCGTGTCCCAGCGATATTGGTCGCGACCCTCCGCCTTGTAGTCGTGACAAAGATGCAGGCGCGTCTCGGGCGGCAGCGACAGGAGCCGCTTGATGGAGCGGAACAGGGTCCGCGCATCGCCGCCCGGGAAGTCGGCCCGTGCCGTGCCGAAATCGGGCATGAAGATCGTGTCGCCGACAAAGACGTCGTCACCGACCTTGTAGCTGACGCAGGCCGGCGTGTGGCCGGGCGTGTGGATGACCTCGAAGGGCAGGTCGCCGGCGTCGAAACGGTCGCCATCGGCGAAAAGGCGATCGAAGTCGCCACCGTCCGCTGCCATGTCGTCGGCGTTGAACACCGGGCGGAAGATCTGCTGCACGTCCTTGATGTGCTCGCCGATCCCGATCTTGGCGCCGGTCTTCTCCTTGATCATCGGCGCACCCGACAGATGGTCGGCATGGGCGTGAGTCTCAAGGACGTAGGGCACGGTGAGGTTCAGTTCCTCGACCGCTTCGAGAATCTCCTCGACGGAATTGACCGATACCGTCCCGGAGGCCGGATCGAAGTCGAGGACCGGATCGATCACGACGCCGGTCCCGCCCTCGCGATCCCACACGAGATAGCTGACCGTGTTCGTCGGCTTGTCGAAGAATGCTCTGATGTTGGCTCGTGTCATTTCGGCTCTCTTGAGTTTCGTCGGACGGGCGGGGCAGCGGCAAAACGCGCTGCCCCGGCGGTTGGTTCGGCGCCGAGTTACGCAGCGTGCATGATGAACGCCATCGCGATCAGGCCCGCTGTGAGGGCGATCGGGATCAGCGCGACGAGGACGACGGCCTCGGTGCCCTGCACCGCTCCGCCGCTGCCGCCGTTCTGGAACGGGCTGCGAAGGAAGTGCGTGAAGCTTCCGAATCTCGGCTCGTTGTCGACACCTCGCGCCCGCCAGAAGTGCCTGGCGCTCCGCGCCATCCACCACGGGATGCCGACGAAGGCCGCCAACACGACGGTGAAGATCATCAGCGGCAGGTACTTGTCGACCGAGGTGGCGAAGCCCAACCAGAACACAAGGATCATGGTGGCATAGGCACCGACGGTGATGCCGAGCACGCCCGGATGCAGACGGCTCAGCGGCGGGTGCTGCACGGCGGGCGCATCCGTGGAAGCAGCGTAGGAAGGGTCGGCTGCAACGGCAGTGTTCATGTCTCACTCTCCATCATTGCAGGAAGGAGGCCGTCGCTCCGGATCGGCGCTTCCCGCGTTGTCTGTTGACATCATATATTAGCGTATACTAAATTAGTCAATGCTAATGGAGGAACGCCGATGGCGACCGAGAAGACAAGCGCCGATCCCGCTTATGGCGAGTTGGCGGACAGGGCCGCAGAGGCAACGCGGCTCCTGAGATTGCTGGCGAACGAGAACCGGATGCTGGTGCTGTGCAGGCTTGCAAGCCAGGGCGAAGCCACCGTCTCTGAACTCGCGGACGCGGTGCAATTGAGCCAATCGGCTCTTTCGCAGCACCTGGCTCTGATGCGCCAGGACGGCCTCGTGGCGGCCCGCCGGAACGGTCTGCAGATGCATTACAGCATCGCCGATCCGATTGCGGAGCAGCTGCTCGGCGCCCTCAAGGCGATCTACTGCCCTCCCCAACCCCGACCACGAAGGAAACACTGATGATCTCGAACGTCACCGCCGCGGAAGCCGCCCGTCTGCGTGACGAAGGCGCCGTCATCTGCGACATCCGCTCGCCGGCCGAATACGCCAGCGAGCACATCGACGGCGCCAGGAACGTGCCGCTCGCTGGCATCGACAACGCGCCCAAGGATGCAGGCAAGCCGCTGATCTTCTGCTGCCTTTCGGGTGCCCGAACCGCCATGGCGGCGTCCCGCCTGGCCGAGGCGGCGGGCCGTCCCGCCTACATTCTCGACGGGGGCCTTCGGGCCTGGAAGAGCGCCGGCCTTCCCGTCGCGCGCGGTAGATAAGAGCGGATGGACCTGACGATCGGCCAATACGGGCTGGCGCTTGGCTCCGGTGGTCTTGTCGGGTTCGTCCTCGCACTCATCGGAGGCGGCGGGTCCGTGCTCGCCGTCCCGCTTCTCCTCTACGTCGTCGGGGTGCCGACCCCTCACCTTGCGATCGGAACCAGCGCCCTCGCCGTTGCCGTCAATGCCGGCGCCAACGCGATTCCGCACTGGCGCCGCGGCACGATCAAGCTCCGCTGTGCCTGGGTGTTCTCCGCCTTCGGCGTTGTCGGCGCGCTGATCGGTTCGACCATCGGCAAGTCGGTCGACGGCGATCAGCTGGTCGCCTGGTTCGGATTGCTGATGATCGCCGTCGGCGCCTGGATGCTGTTCGGCCGCGGTCCGCCGGAACAGGCAGAGGTCCGCCTCGACGTGTCGACCGCCAACCGGCTTGTCCCCCGGCTCGGCGTTTCTGCTCTATTCGTTGGCCTGATCTCTGGCATGTTCGGCGTCGGCGGCGGATTCCTGATCGTTCCCGCGCTGATGCTGGCAACGCATATGCCGCTGGTCAGCGCCATCGCCTCGTCCTCCGTCGCAGTCGCCGCTCTCGGCGGCGCGACCGCTGCGAACTATGCCGTCGGCGGCTTCGTCGACTGGTGGCTGGCCGCGGCGCTTCTCACCGGCGGCATCGTCGGCGGCATCATAGGCGCCGCGGTCGCGGCGCCGCTTGCCAAGCGGCGTCGCGTGCTCTCGATCGTGTTCTCTATCGGGATCGCGGCGGCGGGCGTTGCCGTGTTTGCCGGCAACATCTGAGCCGGCCCACCGCCCTCAGGTTATCAAGCGATCAGCGTCGCCAGGACCAGCGCCACGATCGACAGCAGCTTGATGAGGATGTTCATCGACGGGCCGGTGGTGTCCTTGAACGGGTCGCCCACAGTGTCGCCGATCACCGCCGCGGCGTGGGCGGCGCCGCCTTTTTTCTCGCCCGACAGCGCACCTTGCTCGATGTACTTCTTGGCGTTGTCCCAGGCGCCGCCGGTGTTGGCCATGAACAGCGCCAGCGACGAGCCGAGCACGAGGCCGCCAAGCAGGAGGCCGCCCAGCGCGACCGGGCCGATCAGCACACCGACCAGCACCGGTACGGTGAGCGCGATCAGCCCCGGCGGGATCATCCGGGTGAGCGCAGCGCGCGACGAGATCGACACGCAGCGCGCCGCGTCAGGCTTGGCCGTCCCTTCCATCAGACCCGGGATCTCGTGGAACTGCCGCCGGATCTCGGCGACCATGTCGATCGCGGCGCGGCCGACCGCGGCCATCGTCATCGAAGCGGTGACGAGCACAACGACCGCGCCGATCAGCGCACCGACGATGATCTCGGGGTCGGTGATGTCCATCGCCAGCGGCCCAGAGCTCGCCTCCACCGCCTGCTTGTAGGCAACGAACAGCGCCAGTGCGGTCAACGCCGCGGAGCCGATGGCGAAGCCCTTGCCCGTCGCGGCGGTGGTATTGCCGATCGCGTCGAGGCGATCGGTGACGGCGCGGACATCCGGACCGAGCGCGCTCATTTCCGCGATGCCGCCGGCATTGTCGGCGATCGGGCCGGAGGCGTCGATCGTCATCGTCATGCCGGCGGTTGCAAGCATGCCGACCGCAGCGAGGGCGATGCCATAGAGCCCGACCGTCTCGTAGGAGATGAACGTCGCGGCGGCGACGACAAGCAGCGGCACGGCAGTCGACTGCAGGCCCGTGGCGATGCCGGTGATGACGTTGGTGGCGGCACCGGTTCGCGCAGCTTCGGCGATGCGTCGAATCGGCGGACCGGAGATGTAGTAGTTGCAGGCGCGGCCGATGGCGACGCCGGCGATCGATCCGCTGACCAGCGGCCAGACGAGATCGGCCGGTAGAGATCGCGCGAGGACGAGGATCAGGCCGCCGCCGAGGAACAGGCCGACGGAGGTGAGTTCGGCCGCGGTGATCGCGCGCGCAGCACCGATCCGGCGCCAATAGCCCATCGACAAAATGCCGGCCGCCGAGGCGACGAGGCCGATCACCAGCAGGAACATCGGCAGCGTCACGAGGTCGGATCGTGTGACCCCCTCGCCGATCAGGGCTGTGGCGTCGGTGGCCATCAGCGCCGCGATCGTCATCGTCGCGACGGCTGCGCCGACATAGGATTCGAAGATATCCGCCCCCATACCGGCGACGTCGCCGACATTATCGCCGACATTATCGGCGATAACGCCGGGGTTGCGCGGATCGTCCTCCGGGATGCCCTGCTCGACCTTGCCGACCAGATCGGCGCCGACATCGGCGGCTTTGGTATAGATACCGCCACCGACA
>CAZSXA010000097.1:0-8720 GCA_964611195.1 uncultured Bauldia sp. | reverse complement strand
GTACTCTGTCGCCAGGCGGTCATCCAGGCCGGGGCCGGGGCCGACATCATTGCCCCGTCCGACATGATGGACGGCCGGGTCGGCGCGATCCGTGCCGCGCTCGACGAAGCCGGCAACGAGGATGTCGCGATCCTCGCCTATGCTGCGAAATTCGCCTCGGCCTTTTACGGCCCGTTCCGCGACGCCGTCGGCACCGCGACCCGCCTCAGCGGCGACAAGCGCACGTACCAGATGGATCCGGCCAACCGGCTCGAGGCGCTGCGCGAGGTCGAGCGTGACATCGAGGAGGGCGCTGACATGGTCATGGTCAAGCCGGGCCTCCCCTATCTCGACATCGTCGCCCAGACGAAGGAGACCTTCGGCGTCCCGACAGTCGCCTACCAGGTGTCGGGTGAATACGCGATGATCCGGGCGGCCGCCGCGAATGGATGGATCGACGGCGAGGCGGTGATGATGGAGAGCCTCCTCGCCTTCAAGCGCGCCGGCGCCGATGCCATCGTCACCTATTTCGCCCGCGACGCAGCGCGTTTGATCCACAACCGCTAGGCGCGCAGGCGCTTGTGCACGACGTGAGGCGGCCCCATGTTGATGGGGCAGCTCAACCGGCCGACACAAGCGAGGGACAACGGGCGATGGCTGATCAACGGGCGGCGGGCGCCGCGGTGCGATCCGAGGTGTTCGACTTCAACACCCATCCCGAACTCTTCACGGATATCCTGTCGCGCCGGCTGATCGCGTTCGCCGTCGACGCGCTGATCGTGGTGGTGGCGACGATCCCAGCATTCATCGCCGTCGCGGTGCTTGGGGTCGTCACGTTCGGCCTGGGCTGGCTCCTCTTCCCCTTCGTCTTCGCGATCGTTGCGCTCGGCTATCTGGCGTTGACGCTCGGCAGCAATGATTCGGCGACGATCGGCATGCGCTCTGCCGGCATCGAGATGCGTACCCTTGGCGGCGAACGCATGTACCCGGTTCTCGCCATACTACAGGGGCTGGTGTTCTGGATTCTCGTCGCCGCGCTGACGCCGTTCGTGCTGATCGTCGGCCTCTTCGGCGACCGTCGCCGGCTTCTCCACGACATGCTGCTGGGCACGATCATGCTCAATTCGAAGCCGCTCGCGGAGCTGGAGCAGGCCCGCGGCGCGTAGATTTGTTTTTCCATCGCCGGCCGTGCGGCGCTATGATTGGGCCCAATCGGCACCGCGGCACCGGCAATGACGAAGCATCAACTCGATACTCCCCAGTTCTACCTGACCGCTCCGTCGCCCTGCCCCTATCTTCCCGGCCGTGAGGAGCGGAAGGTCTTCACCCACCTCGTCGGTGATCGCGCCCCCGCGCTCAACGACATCCTGACCCAGGGCGGTTTCCGCCGCAGCCAGAACATCGCCTATCGCCCGGCTTGCGAGGCCTGTCGCGCCTGCGTGTCCGTGCGGGTGCTGGCGCATTCGTTCACGCCGACCAAGAGCTTCCAGCGCGTGAAGCGGCAGAACGCGGACATCGTCGGCAACCGGGTGCCACCGATGCCATCGTCGGACCAGTACTCGCTCTTCCGGCGCTACCTTGATTCGAGGCATCCGGACGGCGGCATGGCCGATATGTCGGTGCTCGACTACACGATGATGGTCGAGGACAGCCATGTCCGCACCATGATCGTCGAATACCGCTTCCGCGGGCCGGATACCGCGATCAATGGGCTCGGCGACGGCCCGGTGGTGGGAGTCGCCCTCACCGACGTCCTCGGCGACGGACTATCGATGGTCTATTCGTTCTTCGATCCCGAGTATGCCGACCGCAGTCTCGGCACGTTCATGATCCTCGATCACATCGAGCGGGCGCGAAAGGCAGGCCTTCCCTACGTCTATCTCGGCTACTGGGTCGAGGGCTCGGCCAAGATGCACTACAAGGAGCGCTTCCGGCCGCAGGAGCGCCTCGGCCCCCGCGGCTGGGAACGATTCGGCTAGCCAGATCAGGCGGCGTCGCGCGCAGTCTTGAGCGCGTTCAGCCACCACGTGAACTGATCGAGCATGTCGTTGGCGGACTGCGCCAGGTATTCGTGCTCATTGAGGCTGCCCTGCCCCTGCATGACGGCCATGAAGACGGGCCCCGGAATATGAACCGCTGCGCGAATCGGGGCCATCTGCAGCTCGATCGCATTCAGCCGAAGCTGCTCGATGGCCCTGGCGCCGCCGGCGCTGCCATAGCCGACAAAGGCGATCGGCTTCCTGTTCCACTGCGTGTAGGCGTAGTCGAGGGCATTCTTGAGTGCGGCCGTCGGCCCGCGATTATACTCGGCAGTGATAACGATGAAGCCGTCCAGTTCGGCCAGCTTCTCCTGCCAACGCTGCGCGACTTCGTTCTCAACCGGCGCGTAGGCCGGGGGCAGCTTTTCGTCGAAGAACGGCATCGGATAGTCCTTGAGATCGAGAACCTCGATCTCGAAGTCGTTCCGTCCCCGGGCAATCGGGAGAAACCATTCAGTCGCGCTATCCGCGAAACGCCCCTCGCGAACGCTTGAGATGATCAGTCCAACCTTGGCCACGATGTGCTCCTTGCTCCACGCATCCAGTTTATCTTCTAAAGTGCGATTGGGATACAGAGCGCTATGGATTGTCAAGCACAACGGTGCATCAGGCATGCTAGAATGTGGTGATGGCGACTCTTTCGACCTCAAGAACCGGTGATCGGACGGACGATTCCTGCGTCGTGCCGGAGCGGCTCGCCGCGGCCTTCGCCCTGCTCCAGGAGAAGAGGGCATTGGCGATCGTTTATGTGCTCTTGAAGGGGCCGCAAGGCTTCAACGACATCGCGCGCGCGGCCGGGTCGGTGAACCCTGCGACGCTCACCCATCGGCTGGGTCGGATGGAGCAGGCTGGCCTCGTCACCAAGACGGTGCAATCGGTGATGCCGCCGCGCACGCTCTACGCGCTCACCGATGCCGGTGAGGCTCTGCGCCCGGTCATCAAAGCCTTCGAGGCCTGGGCGCGGCAACACCCGATCAATGAGGGCGGCTGCTAGCCGCCCCCGGCATTTGCCATCTGCCTAGTTCGGCTGCTCGGCCCTGGCGAAATTGGCATGGGCAACGACCAGCCAGCGCTCGCCGTCCCAACGGAACACGGTGAGCCGTGGCGCCGTCGCCTGCATCGGCTCGCCGTCGATCGTCTCGGACACAAGCAGCGTGTAGCGAACGACCATGATATCGCCGTCGCGGGTCGCGACGAGATCAGTGGCCTCGAACGAGGAAAGGTTCGCTGCGCCGCCGTCGACATACTCGGCCTTGTCGAGGCCAGTGCCGTCGGCACGCTGGATCTGGAACTCCGGCGCCAAAATCGCCTGAAGCTCGCCGGCATCGCCGCTGGCGACAGCGGCAAGCCAAGCGTTCACCGCCGCATTGGCGTCCTCGCTCGGCTGCGCCAGGGCCGGTGCGGCCGTCATCATCCCCACCAGCGCGATCGCGCGCACAAGGTTGTTCTGCAGAACCATCGATCCCTCCTCGGAGCCTGGCCGGCACCGCCGTGCGGCCGGCTGCAATCAGAGGCTGAGAAGATGAAGATTCCGTCTGCGCGGCTCAGCCGATTGACGGTGTTCCGAACTTGTTCGAGCGCGGGAAGCCCTGCGGCGGCAAACGGCCAGCCTGAGCGCGATCGCCAAGCCAGTCGCGAAGCTCGTCCATCGTTCGGGTAAAGGTCCGTCCGGAACTGTCCATCCAGGTCAGGCCCTCATCTGCGCTGAAGACGCGAGCGTCCGAGACGCCGCCATCCTTGTAGCGTTGGAGCCGGACCCCCTTGCCGCGTGGGAGTTCGGGCACTTCGGCCAGACGGAAGATCAGCAGCTTGCGGTTCTCGCCGATGATGGCGACCTGGTCGCCGGCGGCGGAGACACAGAGCCTTGCCTCGGTCGGCGCCGAGACGTTCATCGCCTGCTTGCCCTTGCGGGTGTTGGCGAGGAGGTCGGCCTCGGCCACGACGAAGCCGCGGCCGTCGGTGGAAACGAGAAGGAGCTTCCGCTCCGGGTCATGGGCGAATACCGCGATGATGTCCTCGCCGTCGGCGAGATCGACCATGAGTCGGATCGGGTCGCCATGCCCCTTGCCGCCCGGCAGCGCGTCAGCGCCGAGTGTGTAGAAGCGACCGTTCGTCGAGAAGACGAGCAGCTTGTCCGTGGTCTCGGCATGGAAGGCTGTCTTCAGCCCGTCGCCCGATTTGAACGAAAGCGACGAGAAATCGGCGAGATGGCCCTTGAGCGCACGGATCCAGCCCTTCTCCGAGACGACCACGGTGATCGGCTCGCGCTCGATCATCGAAACTTCGAGGTCGGCGTCGGCATGGACGGGGGCTTCGGCGAAATCGGTGCGGCGGCGGCCGAGCGGCGTGTCGGGACCGAAGGTCTTGCGGACCTCGCGGATGTCCCAGGCGATCGCCTTCCACTGGTTCGGCTCGGAGGCGAGCAACGCCTCGATCTGCCGCTGCTCCTCGGTCAGCGCGTCATGCTCCTTGCGGATCTCGATCTCCTCGAGCTTCCGCAGATTGCGAAGACGCATGTTGAGGATCGCCTCGGCCTGGACGTCCGTCAGGTCGAAGCGTGTCATCAGCTCGGCCTTCGGCTCGTCCTCCTCGCGGATGATGCGGATCACCTCGTCGAGGTTGAGATAGGCGACGAGGAAGCCGCCGAGGACTTCGAGGCGATGGCGGATCTTTTCCAGCCGATGCTCGGAGCGGCGAATCAGCACCTGCCGCCGATGGTCGAGCCACTCGCGAAGCAGCGCCGGCAACGGCATCACCTTCGGCACCACGCCGCCCGAGAGCACATTCATGTTGAGCGGGATGCGGGTCTCGAGGTCGGTCAGCCGGAAGAGCTGCTCCATCAGCAATGCGGCATCGACGGTTCGCGAGCGCGGGTCCAGAACGATACGGATATCGTCGGCCGACTCGTCGCGGATATCGGCGAGCAGCGGCAGCTTCTTGTTCTGCAGGAGCTCCGCGATACGCTCGATCAGGCGCGATTTCTGCACCTGATACGGGATCTCGGTGACGACGACCGTGTAGGTGCCGCGGCCCTGGTCTTCGACCTCCCAGCGCGCCCGAAGGCGAAAGCCGCCGCGGCCGGTTCGATAGGACTCGGCGATCGAGTCGCCGCCTTCGACAAGAATGCCGCCGGTCGGGAAGTCCGGACCGGGGACGAACTCCATCAGTTTGTCGATGCCGGCATTCGGATGCTTGATGAGGTGAAGCGCGGCATCGCAAAGCTCGGCCGCATTGTGCGGCGGGATCGAGGTGGCCATGCCCACGGCGATACCCGAGGCGCCGTTGGCGAGGAGGTTCGGGAATGCCGCCGGCAGCACCACCGGCTCCGACTCCTCGCCGTCATAGGTGTCGCGGAAATCGACGGCGTCCTCGTCGATGCCTTCAAGCAGCAGGCCGGCGACCTCGGTGAGGCGCGACTCCGTGTAGCGCATCGCGGCGGCGCCATCGCCGTCGACGTTGCCGAAATTGCCCTGCCCTTCGATCAGCGGGTAGCGAACGGCAAAGTCCTGCGCCAGCCGCACCAGCGCATCGTAGACCGCCTGGTCGCCATGCGGATGGTATTTGCCGATGACGTCGCCGACGACGCGGGCGGACTTCTTGAAGCCCGAGCCCGGGTCGAGCCGCAGCTGGCGCATGGCATAAAGCAGCCGGCGATGAACCGGCTTCAGGCCATCGCGCGCATCCGGCAGCGCGCGGTCCATGATCGTCGACAGCGCATAAGCGAGGTAGCGCTCCTCGAGCGCCTTGCGGAAATCGACGCCCTCGATTCCGCCGGGAATCAGTTCAGTACCCATGGCGGTCTGTTATCGGCCGATTCGACGCGGAGGCAAGGCAGTGCCACATCGCGGCACGCCGTTCCGGCCGATCGGAGGGAGAGCCGGAACCTCAGGTCGCGAGACGTCGAGGTTCCGGGTTCCGCCTCGCGGCCCCGGAACGACGGTGAACTGATCTCGCGCGAAATTGGCTCAAGGCTGAGAGTGGCTGACTGCCTCGACCTCCGCCGCCGCCAGTTGCTCCGCCAGCAGCAGCGCGACGAAGCGCTCGCGTGCCGGCGGCATGCCGGTGCCGCGCGGCTCGAAGACGTGGCGCGATAGGAAGTAGCCGGTGAGGACAAAGGCGTCGAAGAGATCGCGTGGCGTCGGCGCGCCACCGGACCGGTCGACGAGGAAGGCCGGCAGCACGAGCAGCTTGTCGCGATAGGGCTCGCCCGCCGCCGCACTGACGGCGCGGGCGGTCTTCGGCGAGACGAACGCCAGGTCCTCGGTCTCGCCTGTCGCGGCGCACCGCGACAAATCGAGGCCGAAACCGAGATCGTCGAGGATGGCGAGTTCGAAACGGACGAGCAGTTCTCCCGTCGTCATCGGATCGTCCATCGCGTCGAGGATGGCGCTGAGCGCATCGAACAGCGCCGCGTGCGGATCGCGCTCCGGCAGCAGCCGCAACAGCGCCGCCAGAAGCTGCAGGCCGTAGATCCCGGCCGCGCCCTCCATCAAACGGCTGGCGCGCTCCACCGTCGGCTCGACGGCGTAGTTGCCGAGATGCTCGTCGAGGCGCGCCCGCCAGGTCACGGACAGGGTGTTGCCGGGCTGCAGGAAGGGCTGTTGCCGACGCGAGCGGCCGCCGCGGACAAGACCGAGATGGCGGCCATGCTCGCGCGTCATCAGCTCAAGGATCAGGCTGGTTTCGCCGTGCCGCCGGGTGGCGAGGACGATTCCCTCGTCGGTCCACTGCATTCGCTTGGACTAGCACGGACTCGACGAGGCCACGAGATTCCGGCTCTCGCCGCGCATCGTCCGGAATGACGATTGAGTTCGGAGGTCATTCCGGACGGCCGAAGGCCGATCCGGAAACTCATGCTTCAGTCCTTCGGCAGTTCCAGGCCCATTTCGCGGTAGCGTTCCGGATCGTCGGCCCAGCGCTCGCGGACCTTCACGAACAGGAAGAGGTGGACCGGCTTCTCGGCGATCTCGGCGATCTCCTTCCGCGCTGCCTGCGAGATCGCCTTGATGGTCTGGCCGCCCTTGCCGAGCACGATCTTCTTCTGGCTGTCGCGGGCGACGTAGATCGTCTGCTCGACGCGGGCCGAGCCGTCTTTTCTGTCCTCCCAGGACGTCGTCTCTACGGTCGAGGTGTAGGGCAACTCGTCATGAAGGCGGAGCAGCATCTTCTCGCGCGTGATCTCGGCGGCAAGGTTGCGGAGCGGCAGGTCCGATATCTGGTCCTCCGGATAGAGCCACGGCCCCTCCGGCAACGCCTTGGCAATCGCGGCGAGGAGATCGTTGCAGCCGTCGCCGGTGAGCGCGGAGATCATGAAGGTCTCGGCGAACTCCGCTCTGGTCGCGGCTTCGGCGGCGAGCGCCAGCAACTTCGGCCGCTCGATCGTGTCGACCTTGTTGAGAGCCAGGAAGCGCCGTTGCGGCAGCTCCGCTACGCGGTCGAGAAGCTCTCCTACCTCCTCATCGATGCCGCGATGGGCGTCGATCAAGAGAACGACTAGGTCGGCATCCTTCGCTCCGCCCCAGGCCGATTCCAGCATCGCGCGGTCGAGCCGGCGGCGCGGGCGAAAGATGCCGGGCGTATCGACGAAGACGATCTGCGCCGACCCGGCGATCGCGATGCCGCGGATTGTTGCCCGTGTCGTCTGCACCTTGTGGGTGACGATCGAGACCTTGGCGCCGACGAGACGGTTGAGCAGCGTCGACTTGCCGGCGTTCGGCGCGCCGATCAGAGCGACGAACCCGCTGCGCGTGGGCGTCTCCGCTTGGTTCATCGGGCCGAGGCCCGCCACACGCCTTCGCGGAGCAGCACGGCCGTTGCCGCGGCCTGCTCCGCCTCGCGCTTCGAAGGTCCCTCTCCGGCCGCCGATGGCATCTTCTCGATCTCGACGCGGACCTCGAAACGCGGCGCGTGAGCCGGACCGCTCTCATCGACAACGACATAGCGCGGCAGTCCGAGACCGCGACCCTGCGTCCATTCCTGCAGCGTCGATTTCGCGTCGCGATCCTGACGCCGCCTGCCGGTCATCCGATCGCGCCACATTCGCTCGATCAGATCGCGGGCCGGAGCGAGACCACCATCGATGTAGATCGCGCCGATCACCGCCTCGCAGGCATCGCCGAGGATCGTCGCCTTCTCGCGACCGCCGGAGTTCTCCTCGCCCTCGCCGAGCGCCAGGGCCTCGCCGATCCCGAGCTCGGCGCCGACATCGGCACAGGTCTCCTTGCGGACGAGGCTGGCATGGCGGCGGTGGAGATCGCCCTCGTCGTCGCTGCGATACTCCTCGAAGAGCATCTCGGCGACGACCAGCCCGAGGACGCGATCGCCGAGGAACTCAAGCCGCTGATAGCTCGCGAGCTGTGCGTCCGGGTCGGACGAGGCAATCGCGCTCGGATGGGTCAATGCGCGTTCGAGCAGCTTCGCGTCGAAGAACGCGTAGCCGAGCCGTTGCTCAAGCGATGCCCGAAGCTGATCGCGCGTCCTGGTCAAATCCCATCGAACATGCGGCTGCCGCGAACCGTCCAGGGCCAGCGCCAGAACTCCCAGGCACGGGCATCCGGCTCGACGGAGAAGAAGATTACTTCGGCGCGGCCGATCAGGTTCTCGAACGGGATATACCCGATTCCGCCGCGCGCGCCGGCTCGACTGTCCGTCGAGTTGTCGCGGTTGTCGCCCATGAAGAAGAAATGCCCGGCGGGCACCGTG
>CAZSXA010000096.1:0-8732 GCA_964611195.1 uncultured Bauldia sp. | reverse complement strand
GAGGTAATACATGGAAACAGGCAGGCGCTGATGTTCTTATCCCGAAGTGTGACCGAGATGTGGGAATTGCTAGAAAGAGAGAGGGAGAACTTAGAGAGGTCACAAGACTCTGAGCCATTGGTGCTTCTCAAGACCCCCGATGACGAGGCATGCGTCTTGAGATTGTCTGACATCCTGAAAGCGTCGGGAAGATACTTGGAAGAAAGGCTCGAGAAGTTGTCCTACGACAAAATCATGCTGAGTCGTCAATACCGTTGAACCCCATGAACAAAGGGGGGCCATTGAACAGTCAACCTGCCCCACTCGTCCTCACCAACGCCCGCGTCATCGATCCGTCGCGCGATCTAGACGAGCCCGGCGCCGTCATCATCGCCGACGGCAGGATCGTCGCCGCCGGCGCCGATGCGGCGAAGGCCGAGCATCCGGCCGGAGCCGATGTGATCGACTGCCGCGGGGCGGTTGTCGCGCCCGGCCTCATCGACATGTGCGTCTATGTCGGCGAGCCAGGCGGCGAGCACCGCGAGACGCTCGCCTCGGCCGGTCATGCCGCCGCGGCCGGCGGGGTGACCACCATCGTCACCATGC
This sequence comes from uncultured Bauldia sp., assembly GCA_964611195.1. Lineage (GTDB taxonomy): Bacteria > Pseudomonadota > Alphaproteobacteria > Rhizobiales > Kaistiaceae > JADLGL01. The sequence goes on along the minus strand of CAZSXA010000096.1, from coordinate 8,147 downwards.
CGGACACCGATCCGGTGATCGACGATGCGGCGCTTGTCGATTTCATCGCCCGCCGCGCACGGGATACCGCGCCGGTGCGTGTCCTTCCCGCCGCGGCGATCACCGAGGCGCTGGAAGGCAAGGAGATCACCGAGTTCGGTCTTCTGCTCGAGGCCGGCGCCGTCGCGCTCTCGGACGGGCGCCACACCGTGATGAACGCGCTACTGATGCGCCGCGCCCTCGCTTATGCCCGCGATTTCGGCGCGCTGGTCATGCATCGGCCGTCCGACACCGACCTTGCCGGCGCCGGCGTCATGAACGAGAGCGAGACCGCCACCCGGCTCGGCCTTCCCGGTATTCCGCACGAGGCCGAAACGATCCTGCTGGAGCGCGACCTTCGCCTTGCCGGCCTCACCGGCGGCCGCTACCACGCCGCCCAGATCTCGTGCGCGGACTCCCTCGACGTCATCCGCCGGGCCCGCGCGGCCGGCGTCGAGGCGAGTTGCTCGGTCTCGATCAACAACCTCTCGCTCAACGAAAACGACATCGGCTCATACCGGACGTTCCTCAAGCTCGCCCCGCCGCTTCGCTCCGAGGACGACCGTCAGGCGCTGATCGCCGGGCTCGCCTCAGGCGAGATCGACGTCATCGTTTCCGCGCACGATCCGCACGACGTCGACACCAAGCGGCATCCGTTCGAGGAAGCGGGCGACGGCGCGGTCGGGCTGGAAACGCTGCTCCCCGCGGCGCTCCGGCTCAGTCACGACGGAAACGTCGATCTCCTCACCCTCATTCGTGCGATGTCGACTCGCCCCGCCGAGCTGCTCGGCCTCGACTCCGGCCGCCTCACCGACGGCGCGCCAGCCGATCTCGTCGTCTTCGACCCGGACGATCCATGGGTGCTCGACGCCGACCTTCTTCGCTCGAAATCGAAGAACACGCCCTTCGCCGGCGCACGCTTCCAGGGCCGGACGCGGTTGACGATCGTCGGCGGCCGCGTCGTCTATGGCGCCGAATAGCGCCGAAACACGACGTTCCTGAACGGCGTCACAACAGCCGCCTCAGTCTCGGTTAAACTCGTCCTCGCTAGCTCGTGATCAGGCCTCGCATCGAGCAACACAGCAACGAGGACGACGATCATGTTCAAACGAACTTCCCTGCGCCCGCTTCGGGCGGCCGCCGCATTCGCGCTGGTCTCCGGCGCGCTCACCGCCGCAACCCTTCCCGCCCATGCCGAGGGCGTCTTCTTCGTCGACGTCCAGATCCGCACCGGCGGCGACGATCTCCGCGGCAATGACGACAACGCCTTCATCGAGATCCGCTTCGGCAATCCCGAACTCGGCTGGCAGTCGTCGATCGTCCAGATCAACGAGGACGATCAGCCGATCCGTGACTACACGACGACACGGTTGACGGTGCGCCCGCCAGCGGACGGCTATGACATCGAGGACATCCAGAGCGTCCGCATCTATGTCGAAGGCTTCACGGGCGGCTTCGACGGCGACAACTGGAACGTCGACGCCATCAACGTCCTCGCCTATGCCGAAGTCGGCGACGCTGTGATCTCGCGGACGGTGATGAACGAGTTCGCGAGCCCGCTGATCCGGTTCACCGGCGACAATCACGAGTTCATCCGCTTCTTCGAGTGGGAATAGGATCAGCGATAAGCCGCTGATATCGCTGCAACACAAGCGGCCGACGACGACGCGATTTGTTGCCGGCGGCGCCCCATGCCATTACCCTTGCGGGGCTGCGCCAATGAGGCATTGGCGGAGGGGGCATGGTCGATCCGACAGTCGTTTCGCATTCCGTTCCGACGCTGCTGCTGGCCGGCGCGCTTGGCTATCTCATTGGCTCGGTGCCGTTCGGGCTGCTGCTGACGCGCCTTGCCGGCCTAGGCGACGTCCGCAGCATCGGCTCGCACAATATCGGCGCGACGAACGTCCTCAGGACGGGGCGGCGCGACCTTGCCGCCTACACGCTGCTGCTCGATGCCCTGAAGGGCATGGTGGCCGTCCTGATCGCAGCCGCGATCTGGGGCGCCGTACCGGCTGCTGCCGCCGGCATTGGCGCTTTCCTTGGCCACGTCTTTCCGGCCTGGATCGGCTTCAAGGGCGGCAAGGGCGTTGCCACCTTCCTCGGCGTTTCGCTGGGCCTCTACTGGCCGGCGGCGCTTGTCTTCGCAGCCGTCTGGATCGGCATCGCGGTGCTGTTCCGCTTTTCCTCGCTCGCCGCGCTCACTGCCAGCGTCACAGTCCCGCTGGTGATGCTGATCGCCGGCTATGAGGAATGGGCGCTGATGACGCTGATCCTCACCGTCATCCTCTACCTCCGCCATTTCGGCAACATCCGCCGCCTCCCCGCCGGCACCGAGAGCCGCATCGGAAACCGCGCGTGAACGGCAGTGAACCCGCCGCACTGACCCGCGACCGGAAACTCGCTTGGCTCCGCCTCGCGCGCTCCGACAATGTCGGGCCGGCGACGTTCCGTGATCTGATCCAGCACTACGGGACGGCCGAGGCGGCTCTGGACGCGCTGCCCGAACTCTCCCGCCGCGCCGGCCGCCGCGTGGTTGTCCGATCCGTCGACGACGCCGAGCGCGAGATGGCCGCTATCGAGCGCCATGGCGCGCGGCTGGTCGCGTTGCCCGAGCCCGGCTACCCGCCCTGGCTGCGGCGGATCGACGGCGCCCCACCGCTGGTGACGGTGCGCGGCGGCGAGAGCGTCTTCACCCGCCCGATGATAGCGATCGTCGGCTCGCGAAACGCCTCCGCCGCCGGACGCAAGCTGGCGACGATGATCGCCGGCGAACTCGCCGAGCGCGGCTTCGTCATCGTTTCCGGCCTCGCCCGCGGGATCGACGCCACCGCGCAGGAGGCAGCGCTTGGCGGCGGCACGGTCGCTGTCCTCGCCGGCGGGCTCGACCGCATCTATCCGCCGGAAAACATCCCGCTTGCAGATCGGATCGTCGGCGCCGCCGGCGGGCATATCTCCGAGATGCCGATGGGGCTGGAGCCCCGCGCCCGAGACTTCCCGCGGCGCAACCGCATCATCTCCGGCCTGTCGCTCGGCGTGGTCGTCATCGAGGCGGCTGAGCGGTCCGGCACGCTGATCACCGCCCGCTATGCCGGCGAGCAGGGCCGTACGGTCTTCGCAATTCCAGGCTCGCCGCCCGACCCGCGCTCGGCCGGCACCAACCGCCTGCTCAAGGACGGCGCGGTCGTCACGACCGGAACGGACGACATCGTGTCGGTGGTCGAGCCGATGCTCGAGGAGCCGCTCGACCCGCCGGCGCGGATGTTCCGCGAACGCAGCGCCACCCCGCCAATCGAGTTGGATCACCCCGAGACGGCCCGTGGCAAGGTGATCGAAGCGCTCGGGCCCTCGCCGATCGAGATCGACGAAGTGATCCGCTTCACCGGCCTCAGACCCGCGGAGGTGCAGATGGTGCTGATCGAGCTCGATCTCGCCGGCCGCATCGAGCGCCATGCCGGCAGCCGCGTATCGCTCATCTAGACAAAAAGGAGCCGCCGAAGGGGGGTTCGGCGGCTCAAGTCTTCGGGGATTTGGTCGTACTGGGAGGGCGTACGACCCGAGAGCCGCGACCGCTCAGGCGGCTTCGCGGTTGAGGGTGGTCTCGGCAAGGCCCGAAAGGGTCCGGTCCGCGCCATACTCCTGATCGAGATTGGCCTGAAGCAGCGGGATCGCGGCGTCATGGCCGAGCGTCTTGGCCCAGGCGATCATCGTGCCGTAGCGTGTGATCTCGTAGTGCTCCACGGCCTGGGCGGCGGCGATCATCCCGGCGTCGCGGGTGTCGGCGTTCTCCGCCTCGCTCATGATCTCTTCGCCTTCTTCAAGGATGCCGTTGATCGCCTCGCAAGTGATGCCGCGCGCCTTGAGACCAAGCTGGTCGAACACCTGCTCGAGGTTAGCAATAAGCTGCTCGGTCTCCTCAAGATGAGATTCGAACGCCTCGCGGAGGTCGGCCGAATCGGCCTTGCGGGCCATTTTCGGCAGCGCTTTCAGCACCTTCTTCTCCGCATAGTAGATGTCGCGGAGGAAATGCCGGAAGAGTTCTTCGAGATTGGTCATTGCTCGTCGTCCTGTCTGTTACGCATTCGCGGGTCCGCCGCATTGGGACCGTTGTGCAGCCAGAACGTGGGAGACGGCGTGATCGTTCCATCCCGGTGCAAGGAAAATCGCAATCGGAGGATGCCGGGCTGGAAGTGCGCCCGGGGTGACCTTAATTGACAGTCCGCGCCCGATGGTGATTGTCCTCTCCCTCCGATCTCGGGGGCGCGAGGGGCCAAGCGCGCCTCAATCCATCGCCAGGACTTTGCCTTGAAGCACGTCGTCATCGTTGAATCGCCGGCCAAGGCCAAGACGATCAACAAATATCTCGGCAAGGAATATGAGGTCCTCGCCTCTTATGGCCACGTCCGCGACCTGCCGCCCAAGGACGGCTCGGTCCGTCCGGACGAGGACTTCGCGATGTCGTGGCAGGTCGATGCCAAGGCGCAGAAACGGCTCTCCGACATTGCCCGCGCCGTGAAGGATGCCGACCGGCTTATCCTCGCCACCGACCCCGACCGCGAGGGCGAGGCGATCTCTTGGCATGTGCTGGAAGTGTTGCGCGCGCGGAAGGCGCTGAAGGACACGCCGGTCGAGCGCGTCGTCTTCAACGCCATCACCAAGCAGGCGGTAACCGAAGCCATCGCGGCGCCGCGCGGCATCGACGACTCCCTCGTGGAGGCCTATCTGGCGCGGCGCGCGCTCGACTATCTCGTCGGCTTCACGTTGTCGCCCGTGCTGTGGCGGAAGCTGCCCGGCGCGCGCTCCGCCGGCCGCGTGCAGTCGGTCGCGCTTCGCCTGGTCTGCGACCGTGAGACCGAGATCGAGGCCTTCAAGCCGCAGGAATACTGGTCGATCGTCGCCAGGCTCGCGACGCCCGGTGCCGCGGAGTTCACCGCACGGGTTGTCGGCGCCGACGGCAAGAAGCTCGGCCGGCTGGACATCGCCAACGAAACCTCGGCGCGCGACATCGAGGGCGTGCTGAAAGGCGCCGACTACTCGGTCGCCAGTGTCGAGGCGAAGGCGCAGAAGCGCAATCCGCCGCCGCCTTTCACCACGTCAACGCTGCAACAGGAGGCGTCACGCAAGCTCGGCTTCGCCGCGGCGCGGACAATGCAGATCGCGCAGCGACTGTACGAGGGCGTCGAGTTCGGCGGCGAGACCATCGGGCTCATCACCTATATGCGGACCGACGGCGTCGATCTGGCACCCGAGGCCATCTCCTCGATCCGCAGCCAGATCGGCCGCGACCACGGCGCCCGTTACGTTCCGGAGAAGCCGCGCGTCTACAAGGTGAAGGCCAAGAACGCCCAGGAAGCGCACGAGGCAATCCGCCCGACCGATGCCGCCCGCCGGCCCGCCGATGTTTCCGGCGTTCTCGACCGCGACGAAGCCCGGCTCTACGACCTGATCTGGAAGCGGACGGTCGCGAGCCAGATGGCGTCTGCCGATATCGAGCGCACCACCGCCGAGATCGTTGCCAAGAACAATGGCCGCGAGGTCGACCTCCGCGCCACCGGGCAGGTGATCAAGTTCGACGGCTTCTTCGCGCTCTATCAGGAAGGCCGCGACGACGAGGAGGACGAGGACTCCGCCCGCCTTCCCGAGATGGCGTCCGGTGACCGTCTCGACGAGCGCGGCATCGACACCGAGCAGCACTTCACCGAACCGCCGCCGCGCTACACCGAGGCGACGCTGATCAAGAAGATGGAGGAGCTCGGCATCGGCCGGCCGTCGACCTATACGGCGACGCTCTCCGTACTGCGCGACCGCGATTATGTCCGGCTCGACAAGAAGCGGCTGGTGCCAGAGGACAAGGGCCGGCTGGTGACGGCGTTCCTCGAAAGCTTCTTTGGCCGCTATGTCGAGTACGATTTCACCGCCGCGCTCGAGGAGAAGCTCGACAGGATCTCCGCCGGCGATCTTTCCTGGCGCGAGGTGCTCCGCGACTTCTGGCGCGACTTCTCCAGCCAGGTCGACGAGATCAAGGACCTCCGCGTCTCGGAGGTTCTCGAGGCGCTCAACGAACTCCTCGGTCCGCACATCTTCCCCGACAAGGGCGACGGCAGCGATCCGCGCAAATGCCCGTCATGCGGCGACGGCCGCCTGTCGCTGAAGGTCGGAAAATACGGCGCCTTCATCGGCTGCTCGAACTACCCGGAGTGCCGTTTCACCCGCCAGCTCGCGGCACCCGACGGCGACGATGCGGCGAAAGAAAACGGTGACGGAACAAGGGTGCTCGGTCTCGATCCTGAATCGGGATATGAGGTCTCGGTCCGCGTCGGCCGTTTCGGCCCCTACCTCCAGCTCGGCGAGGCCGAGGGCGAGGAGAAGCCGAAACGCGCCAACATTCCGAGGAGCTATGACCCGGCGACAATCGATCTCGACGCCGCCCTGGCGCTGCTGTCGCTGCCGCGCGAGGTCGGGCTTCACCCCGAGACCGGACAGCCGATCAGCGCCGGCATCGGCCGCTACGGGCCCTTCGTCCTTCATGACGGCACCTACGCCAATCTCGATTCCGTCGAGGAGGTGTTCTCCGTCGGGCTCAACCGTGCCGTCTCGCTGATCGCCGAGAAGAAGGCCGGCGGCGGACGCCGCGGTCCGTCGGCGCAGGTGCTCAAGACGCTCGGCGACCACCCCGATGGCGGGCCGGTGACCGTCCGCAACGGCCGTTACGGGCCTTACATCAATCATGGCAAGATCAACGCGACCCTGCCGCGTGGCTCCGACCCGAACGACGTGACGATGGAGACAGCGCTTCAACTCATCGCCAAGAAGGCCGAGGCCGGGCCGTCCAAAGGCGGCCGTTCGACAGGCAGGGCGAGGAACAAGCCCGCGGGCAAGTCGGCCGCGAAGTCCAAGCGCTCCAGGAGCGCCGGCAAGTCCGGTGACACCGACGCGCCGTCGGCGAGCTGATGGCCGGCAAGCCGAAACGAAGCGGCGACGGCAACCTGCCGTCACGCCAGGAGATCCTTGCCTTCATCGCCGACAATCCCGGCCAGACAGGCAAGCGCGAGATCGCGCGGGCGTTCGGCATCACCGGCGCCGACCGCATTCCGTTGAAGCGGATGCTGAAGGAACTGGCCGAGGAAGGCGCCATCGCCAAGCGCGGCAAGCGTATCGATGAGCCGGGCTCGCTTCCGCCGGTGACGGTGCTGGAGGTGAGCGATCGCACCTCCGACGGCGATCTTCTCGCGATCCCGCTCGAGTGGGATGAGACGGCCGGCGATCCGCCGCGCATCGTTGTGTTGCCCGACAGCGGCCGCGGCAAGTCGCGCCAGCGCGCACCCGGCGGCGGCGACCGTATCCTCGCCCGACTCAGCGCGGAGGATGGCGGCTATTCGGCCAAGATCATTCGCGTCCTCGACAAGCGCCCCGAGACCGTGCTCGGCGTTATCAAGCGCGCAGGTGAAGGCTGGCGGCTAGAGCCGGTCGACCGCAAGCAGCGCGAGGCCGTGATCGCCAAGAACGCTCTCGGCGGCGCCAAGGAAGGCGATCTGGTCAAGGCGAAGCTCGGCCGCGGCGGCAGGCATTCGCTCGCCGAGGCCAGAGTGGCGGAAGTGATCGGCGCGATGAAGGACGAGAAGGCGGTCTCGATGATCGCGCTCCTCGCCCACGATATCCCGTTCGAGTTTCCCGACGACGTGCTGGCCGAGGCCAAGGCCGCCAAGGCCGTTCGTGCCGCCGGCAAGGATCGCGAGGACTGGCGCGAGCTGCCGCTGATCACGATCGACCCGGCCGACGCCAAGGACCACGACGACGCCGTTCATGCCGAACCCGACGCCGACCCGAAAAACAAGGGCGGCCATATCGTCACGGTCGCCATCGCCGACGTCGGCTGGTTCGTTCGGCCGGGAAGCGCCCTCGACCGCGAGGCGCGAAAGCGCGGCAACTCGGTCTACTTCCCCGACCGCGTCGTGCCGATGCTGCCCGAGCGCCTGTCCGGCGATCTCTGTTCGCTCATGCCGGGCAAGAACCGCCCTGCCCTGGCTGTCCGTATGATCTTCGGCGCCGATGGCCGCAAGCGATCGCACACGTTCCACCGGGTGCTGATGCTCTCGTTGGCAAACCTCTCCTCCACCGAGACGCAGGAGGCG
>CAZSXA010000095.1:0-8813 GCA_964611195.1 uncultured Bauldia sp. | reverse complement strand
TCTGATGTGACGGGTGAGGCTTGGGGCTCGGCGGCGCTTGGTGAGGCTGCGTGGGCGTCACGGGCCACGCGTGGACGCCATCTGTCAATCCTGCCATCGGTCGCGTAATCGAGGCCACAGCGACATGCGCCCGGCGATCCTCAATCCCCTGTTTGCCGATGTCTCCGGTCTCGAAGCCGTGGGCCCGAAGGTCGCCGCCCTGTTGGGGAGGTTGCTGGGGGCCGGCGACGCGGAACCGAAAGTCATCGACCTCCTCTTCCACCTTCCGGTGGCCGTCATCGACCGAAGCCGGCGGGTTCTCATCACCGAGGCCGCGTCTGGATCGATCGTGACGCTGAACGTGCGGGTCGACCGGCATCAGCCGGGACCGCCCGGGCGGGCGTCGAAGGCGCCCTATCGCATCTTTGTTCACGATGACAGCGGGGAACTGGCCCTCGTCTATTTCCACGCGAACCGCAAATGGCTCGAGCGGACACTGCCTGTCGGCAAACGTCTCCTCGTCAGCGGCGAGGTGGAGTGGTTCAACGGCCGCCCGCAGATCGTTCATCCCGACTATGTGGTGGCGGAGAGCGACGAGAGCGAACTGCCGCCCTACGAGCCTGTCTATCCGCTGACGGCGGGCCTTGCGAAGAAGACCCTCCTGAAGGCGACCACCGGCGCGCGGCGAGCGATACCGGAGCTGCCGGAATGGATTCCGGGCGCGCGCGTCGCGGCATCGGGTTGGCCAGGATTCGGCAGTGCGCTCGACGAGGTGCATCGCCCGCGATCCGCGCGGGATCTGGAACCGAATTCGCCCGCGCGGTCCCGCCTCGCCTTCGACGAGCTCTTCGCCGACCAGTTGGCGTTGGCGCTGACGCGCGCGCATATGCGGCGAAGCCCCGGCAAGAGCCGCGCGTCGAGCCACGCCATCGCCGACCGAATCCGCAAGGCCCTACCCTTCGCCCTGACCGGCGATCAGGAGCAGGCAATCGCCGACATCGCGGCCGATCTCGCCGAACCGACACGGATGCTTCGCCTGCTTCAGGGCGACGTCGGCTCGGGCAAGACTGTCGTCGCGCTGATGGCCATGGCGGTCGTCATCGAAGCCGGCGACCAGGCCGCCCTGATGGCCCCGACTGAGATCCTGGCGCGCCAGCACGAGGCGACCCTTCGGCCGCTCGCCGAGGCCGCCGGACTGCGCGTTGCGGTGCTCACCGGCCGTGAATCGAAGCGGGACCGCGATCGGGTGCTCGCGGAACTCGCCGAAGGCGAGGCCGCCAGTGGCACCGATCTCCTCGGCGAGCGTCGTGGCATCGATATTCTGATCGGCACCCATGCCCTCTTTCAGGAATCGGTGCGGTTCCGCGATCTCGGCCTGGCCGTGATCGACGAGCAGCATCGCTTCGGAGTCCAGCAGCGGCTGGCGCTGGCGGCGAAGGGCGATGCCACGGATGTGCTGGTGATGACTGCAACGCCCATCCCACGCTCGTTGCTCCTCACCAGCTTCGGCGACATGGACGTCTCGCAGCTCCGCGAGAAGCCACCGGGCCGCAAGAGCGTTGAGACCCGGGCCGTCTCGGCCGAGCGGCTCGACGAGGTGGTAGCTCGGCTCGGCGACGCGATCGGCAAGGGCGGCAAGGTTTTCTGGGTGTGCCCGCTCGTCGAGGACGCGGAGGATTCGCGGCTGACCTCGGCCGAGGCGCGTGCGACGTTCCTGGCGAAACGCCTCGGCACGGAGATCGGTCTCATTCATGGCCGGATGTCGGGCGTGGAAAAGGACGCCGCCATGGATCGGTTCCGGAGCGGCGAGACGCCGATCCTGGTAGCGACGACCGTGATCGAGGTCGGGGTCGATGTCCCGGATGCCTCGATCATGGTGATCGAGCATGCCGAGCGGTTCGGCCTGGCGCAGCTGCACCAGCTCCGGGGTAGGGTTGGCCGTGGTGACGCCTCGGCCACATGTCTGCTCCTCTACCATCCGCCCTTGGGTGAAACGGCCCGCGCCCGGCTCAATGTTCTGCGTGAGAGCGATGACGGGTTTCGCATCGCCGACGAAGACCTCCGCCTTCGTGGCGAAGGTGATATCCTCGGCACGAGGCAGTCCGGGGCGCCGGGGTTTCGCCTTGCCTCGATCGAGCATCACCGGCCGCTGATCGAAGCGGCGCGGGACGACGCGCGACGGACCGTCGATGCCGACCCGGAACTCAAGGGGGACGATGGCGAGGCGATCCGCGCGCTGCTCTATCTGTTCGGCCGGGATGCGGCGATCCGCCTGTTGAGGGCGGGATGACATGAGACGGGTGCTTCTGGGAGCCTTGCTCGTCATGAGCTGCGGCGTGGCCTTCGCACAGGAGCCGGGCGATATACCCTGCCCCCTCTTCGATGCCCCGGCCGTCGGTCTCCCGAACCTTCCGGGCGGATGGTGGACCACTAGCGGCGGCACGAACTCGTTTCTGAAGTTCGCGGCAACGGCGGGCGTAACCGCCACCGAAGTCGTCGCGATGGGCGATAGCCGTGTTCTGGTCTGCACCTATGGCGGCGTCGGGTCGCTGACGCGCGTTGCGCCGTCCAATACGAAGTGCTCTCCGACGCCTGCCGGCTTTGCCTGCACGGCAGGCTAGTCGGTCGGCTTATTCGGGCGCGACGGTCTCGAAGGTTCCGACGAACTGGAACGAGAAAAACCAGTAGCCATAGCTCTCGGACACGATGCCGTTCCGCTCGACGCTCGGATAGTTCTCTAGACCGTCGACCTCCTGAATCGTGACCGGGCCGCCCTCCGCGGTGATCACGCCGAAATGGACGGCAGCGGAGCAAATCGAGGAATTGTCCGTGTAGAACTCATCGCCCCACACGGGATACCGCGTCGGATCGTCGGTCGGTGGGCAGATAAGGCTCCGCCTGTCATAGTGGAAGGCACGAAGTGGAACCGCTGTCTCCTCCCACGAAATCACGACCGGCGCTTCGTCGGCAAGCTGCGCGCTCGATGGCGGTATGCCTGCTATCCAGCCCGTTGCGGCGATAGCGATCAACGTGACAAGGGCGAACAGGCGGCGATGCATCGCTTGATGGCTGACCATGGCGGCCGACGTTGCTTCCATGCTCACACTCCGGTCCTTTCCGGCGCCGCCAACTCTGCCTCGCTGCGACATTCAGGACATGACATGCGAGGATCGATCGGGCCAGTCTAGCGTTCTCTGCCGATACCGTCCAAGCAACCAAGTCCGACCAAGGCACGCCGCAAATGCGATTTCAGATGGGATGCCGTCTCGGCTACGAGATCCCCAGCCCGATTAGCTTCATCTTCAACGTCGAGGCGTCGGCCCTGCCGCAGCAGACGATCGTCTCCGAACGCCTGACGTTCGACCTTGAGGTGGAGCGGGAAGCATTCACAAACCCTGAGACCGGCACGCGCCTTCTGCGTGTCCAAGGCCCCGCGGGCGCGCTGACCCTCACCTATGAGGCGGAGGTGGACCTCGAGGTGCTGCGCGCAGATGCCGCCACGATCGACGAGGTCGAGGCTGCCGACGTGCCGCTCCGGTACTTCCCTTACCTGTTGCCGAGCCGGTTCGTCCCGTCGGATCGCCTGCTCGACTTTGCCACCCGCGAGTTCGGGTCGATGCCGCGCGGGCACCAGAGGGTCAGCGCGATCTGCAACTGGATCAACGACAGCATCACCTATCAGGCCGGGTCGAGCGACAGCGAGACCACGGCCACCGAGACTTTGGTACAGCGCGCTGGCGTCTGCCGAGACTTCGCTCATCTGGGGATCGCCTTCTGCCGCGCCCTCGGTATCCCGGCCCGGTTCATCAGTTGCTACGCGTCAGGCCTCGTGCCTCCCGATTTCCATGCCGTCTTTGAAGCCTATCTCGGCGGACGATGGTGGCTGTTCGACGCGACCCGGCAGGCCGAACTCGACGGTCTCGTGCGGATCGGCGTCGGCCGCGATGCGGCGGAGGTGGCGTTCGCTACCCCCTTCGGGAGCTTCGATCCCGGTCCGGTCGAAGTCTGGATTCGCCCGTCCGACGCCGACGCGGACCGTCCTCGGACGGTCGACGCGATCAGTATCTCCGAATAGGCCTCGCCCTACTCGACGGTCACCGACTTGGCGAGGTTGCGCGGCTGATCGACGTCCGTCCCCATAAAGACGGCGGTATGGTAGGCGAGCAACTGCACCGGCAAGGCATAGACGAGCGGGGTGATGGTCGCCGGCATCTCGGGCATGACGATTGTGCCCATTGTGTTCTTCGGCGCCGCTTCAAGACCCTTCTCGTCGGTGACGAGGATGATCCGCCCTCCCCGCGCCGCGACTTCCTGCATATTCGAGACGGTCTTGTCGAAGATGCGGTCGTAGGGCGCGATGACGATCACCGGAATCTCGGCATCGACCAGCGCGATCGGGCCGTGCTTGAGCTCGCCGGCGGCATAGCCCTCGGCGTGTATGTAGCTGATTTCCTTCAGCTTCAGCGCACCTTCGAGAGCGATCGGATAGTTGGTGCCGCGGCCGAGATACAGAACATGATGGACGCTGGCGATCTCCTGCGACAGCCGCTCGATCTGCTCTTCCAACTTCAGCGCCTCGGCCATCATCCGCGGCGTCTCGGCAAGCGCCTCGACCAGGCGCTCCTCGTCACGCTCGGAGAGGTTCCCGCGCTGCCGCCCTGCTGCGACCGCGAGCGAGGCTAGGACGGCGAGCTGGCAGGTGAAGGCCTTTGTCGACGCAACACCGATTTCCGGCCCCGCCAGCGTCGGCAGGAGGACATCGGACTCGCGGGCGATGGTCGACTGGTGAACGTTGACGATCGCGCCTATCGTCTGGCCGGCTTCCTTGGCATAGCGGAGCGAGGCCAGTGTGTCGGCGGTCTCGCCCGATTGCGAGATGACGATCGAAGCGCCGTGCGGCTTCAACGGCATTTCGCGGTAGCGGAACTCCGAGGCGATATCGACGTCGACCGGTAGCCGCGCCAGCCGCTCGAACCAGTACTTCGCGACAAGCCCGGCGTAATAGGCCGTCCCGCAAGCGGTGATCGAAAGCCGTTCGAGCGCCTTGAAGTCGATCGTGCCGGGTTCGGGGAGCGCGACCTTGGCGGACGAGAAGTCGAGATAATGCGCCAGCGTGTGGCCGACGACCTCCGGCTGCTCGGCGATCTCCTTGGCCATGAAATGGCGGTGATTGCCCTTGTCGACGAGGAGGCCGGTGGCGGGCGTAGTCGTGGCGGGACGCTCGACCTCGGCGCCGGACTCGTCGAAGATCCGGACCGACGAGCGGGTCAGGACGGCCCAGTCACCGTCCTCGAGATAGATGATGCGGTTGGTGAAGGGTGCGAGCGCGATTGCGTCGGAGCCGGCGAACATCTCGCCATCGCCGAGGCCGATCGCGAGCGGGCTGCCGCGCCGGGCGACGATCATCAAATCGTCATTGCCGTCGAAGATGACCGCAAGGGCGAACGCACCCTGCAGCCTCGCAAGCGTCTTCCTCACCGCGTCGGTCGGGCTCGCGCCCGCGTCGAGCTCGGCGCTGATCAGATGGGCGACGATTTCGGTGTCGGTTTCAGAGGCCGGTGTCCGGCCGGCCGCCTCGACTTCCTTCCTGAGCTCGCGGAAGTTCTCGATGATGCCGTTGTGGACGAGCGCGACATGTTCGGTCGCGTGCGGGTGGGCGTTGTCCTCGGTCGCCGCGCCGTGCGTGGCCCAGCGCGTGTGACCGATGCCCGAGACCCCGGCCAACGGCTCGGCCGCGAGCCGCTCGGCGAGGTTGGCGAGCTTGCCCTCGGCGCGGCGCCGCGCCAGGTGGCTGTCGTTGAGTGTCGCGACCCCCGCGGAATCATAGCCACGGTATTCGAGGCGGCGCAGCGCCTCCAGAAGACGCGGTGCCGCCTGCTCCTTGCCGAGTATTCCAACTATTCCGCACATGGCCGATCGCCTCCCCTTCGGTTGAGGCGCGTCTTCTGACCCGTGTTCGCGGCAGCGGTTCGATCAGAAATGGGCGCGTTCGGGGTGATTTGGTGTCGATCCTATCGGCGCGAGCGAAACCGCTCGACCCATCCGGGCTTGTTGACCTGGCGGCCGCGCGCCACGGCGAGCGCGCCATCCTCGACGTCATCGGTGATCACGCTGCCCGACGCCACGTAGGAATCGCTGCCGATCGCGACGGGCGCCACGAGCGCGCTGTTCGAGCCGATGAATGAATGGGCGCCGATCTCGGTGCGGTGCTTCGCCTGGCCGTCGTAATTGCAGGTAATGGTGCCGGCGCCGATATTGGTGCCGTCACCGACGGTGGCGTCGCCGATGTAGCTGAGGTGGTTGACCTTGGCGCCATCACCGATGTCGGCGTTCTTCACCTCGCAGAAATTGCCGACCTTCGCGCCCTCGCCGATCGCGGCGCCCGGACGGAGCCGTGCGAACGGGCCGATGGTGGCACCGGCTTCAAGACGTGCGCCTTCAAGATGGCAGAATGCGTGAATGACGGCACGGTCGGCGACCGAGACGCCCGGCCCGAAGATGACGTTGGGCTCGACGACGACGTCGGTTCCAAGCACCGTGTCATGAGCGAAGAAGACCGTTTCGGGCGCGACCAGCGTCGCGCCCTCGTCCATCACCGCCCGGCGCCGCCGTGCCTGCCAGACGGCCTCCACCGCCGCCAGCTCGGCGCGTGTGTTGACGCCGCGGACTTCGTCCTCATGCGCTTCGACGACAGTCGTCGTAAGTCCGTCAGCGACGGCGAGTCGAACGGCGTCGGTGAGGTAGTACTCGCCCTTGGCGTTGTCGTTGCCGATCCGGTCGAGCAGCGGCAAGAGCCGATCGCCGCGGAAGGCCATTACGCCGCCATTGCAGAGCGTGATCTGGCGCTCCTCGGCGCTGGCGTCGCGCTCCTCGCGGATATCGAGAAGCGCGCCGTCCTGAGTGATGAGCCGCCCGTAGCCCGCCGGATTTGAAGCAAGGAAGCCCAGCACAACGAGATCGACGCCGTCGGCCAGCATCTCCCGCATTGCCGCCAGCGTTGTGGGTGTGATGAGCGGCGTGTCGCCATAGAGAACGATGACGTCGTCCTCCGGCGCCTCAAATGCGGCGCGCGCGGCAAGAACGGCGTGGGCGGTCCCGAGGCGATCGGACTGTAGGTAGGTCTCGGCCACGGGTCCGGCGCTGGCCATCCCTGCAAGGATTCCCTCGTTGCCGGGGCCGACGACGACCGCGATCCGCTTCGCCTCGACGGCAGCAGCAGCTTTCATGACGTGACCGAGCATCGGCAGGCCGGCGACCGGGTGCAGCACCTTGGGGAGGGCCGACTTCATCCGCGTGCCCTCGCCGGCGGCAAGGATGACGACCTGGCAGGATCGTGCGGCCATGGACGGTTCGTGGCTCCGGAGAGAATCGTTCGCTCATGCCGGTTTGCACCGCACCCGGGGCGGGATCAAGGCACCCTGCCCGACACGGTGAACGTCAGAGGACGGTTTCTTCCGTCAGTCCGGGGAAGGTCTCGAGCAGCCAGGTCGACAGCACTGTCATCTGTCCGAAGATGAACAGAAGGCCGGTGACTACCAGGAACGCCCCCATCACCTTCTCGACCTTGCCCATGTGATGGCGGAACCGCTTCATCAACTGCATGAAAGGCCCTGCGAACGCTGCGGCGATCAGGAATGGGATGGCGATGCCGGCAGAGTAGATCGCTAGCAGCGCCGCGCCTTCAGCGACGGTTTCCTCGCTGCTCGCCAGTGCCAGCATCGTGCCGAGGATCGGGCCGATGCAGGGCGTCCAACCGAACGCGAACGCCATGCCAATGAGGAATGAACCGATGACGCCGGACGGCTTGTTGCGCGGCTGGAAACGCGCTTCGCGATCAAGAAGGCCAATGCGGAAGACACCAAGGAAATGGAGCCCCATCACGAGAATGATGATACCGGCAAGCACCGGCAGCGCCGGCTGGCCGAAGATCTGGAACGACTGATTGAGATCCTGGATGCTCTGGCCGATGGCGCTGGCACTGGCTCCGAGTGCGACGAAGACAACCGAGAATCCAAGGACGAAGGCAAACGCAGCCGTCATGACGCGGCGGACGACCACGGGGGAGCGCTCCTCGCCCGCCAACTCGTCGAGCGTCACGCCGGCAATAAACGTCAGATAGGGCGGCACCAGCGGCAGAACACAGGGCGAGATGAACGAGATCAATCCCGCCCAGAAGGCCGTGCCTATCTCGATTCCACCCATCAGCGTCCGGTGAGCTTGTGCGCCCGGCGCGGCGATCTCCGCGCCCTCGATGCCGCCTGGTTATAGGCCGACAAAGCCAAGGATGCCGTCACCTTTTGTTGAGACGCGGTCGGTCAGATCGTCGCTTCCATGCTGCCACGGACGACAACGGCGTCGATCGGAACGAAGCGGCCAGGGATCGGCACCGTCCGCATTCGGCTCTGGGCCACTGCGCCGCTGTGTTGCCGCCAGGAATCGAGTGCTACCAGCGCTTCCCCAGTTGACGCCGCTGCAGCGAGGCCGTGCGCCATCTCGACGATGTCGCCGGTTGCCGTGAAGTCGACCCCGTCGTCGACGTGAACCGTACCGACCCGCGCGCGCCCGCTCGATACTCCGACGCTGATATCGAGCGTGCCGTCGGCGACACCGGTATCGGCGGCGGCGACAAACAGCGCGGCAACCGCATCATAGGCCCGGGCGGCGTGGTCGTCGTCTGCGCCCCGCCCGATGAAGAAGGCATGCGCTCCGGATGGCGTGAACGCATCGACGATACCGCCCGCGGCCTCGATGCCCTCGACGGCGAGAAGAGCAAAGGGCGGCCAGTTCGGCGCGACCTCGCCGCGCTGCCGGATTTCGGCGTGCAGCACGCTGAC
>CAZSXA010000094.1:2084-9002 GCA_964611195.1 uncultured Bauldia sp. | reverse complement strand
GGCCGATGTCCTTGATGATCGACGGCTGGATGCCTTCCGTCGGTTCGTCGAGCACGAGGAGACGGGGCCGCGAGACGAGCGCCCGGCCGATCGCAAGCTGCTGCTGCTGACCGCCGGAAAGATCGCCGCCGCGGCGACGCAGCATCGACTTCAGCACCGGAAAGAGCTCGAAGACATAGTCCGGCACGTCGCGCTCGCCGCGGGCATTGTTGACGAAGCCGGTCTCGAGATTCTCACGCACCGTCAGCTGACCGAAGATTTCACGCCCCTGCGGAACGTAGGCGATGCCGCGCGCGGCGCGCTCATAGGGCGCAAGGCTGCCGAGCCGTTCGTTTTCCCAGATGATCTCGCCGGACGAGATCGCATGGATGCCCATGATGGCGCGCAGGAGGCTGGTCTTGCCGACGCCGTTGCGGCCGAGGAGACAGGTGATCCGGCCCGACTCGGCGGCAAGCGAGACCTGCCGCAGAGCCTGCGCGGCGCCGTAGTGGAGGTCGACCTTCTGGACCGTCAGCACCGAATGCTTCTTGACCGTCTGCTCCGGCGGGACGTCGACGGTTGCGGGATCGGCCGGCTTCTCTTCCGGTTTGACGTCGGCTGTTTCGCTCATCGTCCGAGATAGACCTCGATCACCTTGGCGTCGTTGGAGACGTGGTCGAACGTCCCCTCCGACAGAACCGAACCTTCATGAAGCACTGTGACACGGACGCCGAGGTCGCGCACGAAGCCCATGTCGTGCTCCACGACGACGACCGATTTGGTCTTGGCGATCTCGCGAAGGAGCGTCGCCGTCGCTTCGGTCTCGGCGTCGGTCATGCCGGCGGCCGGCTCGTCGACAAGGAGGAGTTGCGGCTCCTGCGCCAGCAGCATGCCGATCTCCAGCCACTGCTTCTGGCCGTGGCTGAGATTGGCCGCCAGCCAGTCGGCCTTGTCGGTGAGACGGATGGTCTCCATCAGTTCCTCGATACGCTCGGTCTCCGCCTTGGTGCGCTGATGGAAGAGCGTCGAAAACACGCCACGCCTGGCGGCGAGCGCCAGCTCGAGATTGTCGAAGACCGAGTGGGTCTCGAACACGGTCGGCTTTTGAAACTTCCGTCCGATGCCGAGCCGCGCGGTCTGCGCCTCGTCGAGCTTGGTAAGGTCGTGCTTGCCCTCGAAGACGATCTTGCCGGTGTCGGGCCGCGTCTTGCCGGTGACGACGTCCATCATCGTTGTCTTGCCGGCGCCGTTGGGGCCGATGATCGCGCGCATCTCTCCCGGCTCGATGATCAGCGAGAGGTCGTTGAGGGCCTTGAAGCCGTCGAACGAGACGGTGACGCCGTCGAGATAGAGAAGCTGGTCAGTTCTTTCGGCCATCCGCCCCTCCCATCTCGGCAACTGCATCGGATGGCGGCGAAGCCTTTGCCTCCTCGGCCGTCCGGCTCTGGACGGCCGCAGGCTCCGGCGAGGTCAGGTCGGCGTCGCGCCCCTCCTCCGCCTTGACGGATTCGCGGCGCGCCTGCCAGGCGTTCCAGCCCATCGCAATCGTGCCGACGATGCCGCGCGGCAGGAGAACGGTGACGGCGACGAAGAGCCCGCCGAGGACGAACAGCCAGTACTCGGCGAGCGCCAATTCGGCGCCGGGATTGCGGAGGGCAACGACGATCAGCGCGCCCAGCGCGGCACCGCCTGCGTAAGGGTGACCGCCGCCCGAGGAGCGTACCGCGGTGAAGAGCCAGACCGCCGTCGCGACGCCGGCCACGGCATAGCCCCACCAGCTCATGCTTTCGCCGAAGGCGAAGACCAGCGCCGCCAGCACGGCGCCGCCGGCGGCCCCGACGAGCGGCGAGCTGACGAGGCCGCCGCCGCGCTTGACGTAGGCGTAGCCGAGGAGCGCGGCCAGCGGGATCAAGGCGACGAGCCAGGACGCCATCACGGCGCCGCCGGTGAAATACGACTTGATCGCGTTGACCAGAATGCCGCCGGTGATCGGGCCGACCAACGTCCCTCTGCCGCCGACCGCGACCCAGACCACCACCTCGATCGACTTGATCGGCGAGAACTCGCTCGGATTGATGATGCCCGCCTGCGGCACATAAAGCGCTCCGGCAAGACCGGCGAGACAGGCCGACAGGGTGAAGACGAAGAGCTTGTAACGGTCGGCGCGATAACCGAGGAACCGCGTGCGGCTTTCCGCGTCGCGCGCGGCGACGAGCACGCGACCGTATTTCGAGGCGACGACGGAGCGGCACACCCAATAGCCGAAGGCTAGCGCCAGCGCCGAGGCCGCGAACAGCGCCGCCCGCGTCGACGGCGCCTGGATGTCGGCGCCGAGGATGTCCTTGAAGTCGGTGAAGCCGTTGTTGCCGCCAAAGCCGAAATCGTTGAGCAGGAAGGCCTGCCAAAGCGCGAAGGTCATCGCCTGCGTGATGATCGACAGATAGACGCCGGTGACCCGCGAGCGGAAAGCGAACCAGCCGAAAAGAAACGCCAGCAGGCCCGGCACGAAGAACACCATGATCGCGGCGAACCAGAACTGGTCGAAGCCCTGCCAGAACCACGGCAGTTCCTCCCAGTTGAGGAACACCATGAAGTCGACCAGAACCGGATCGCCATAAACGCCGCGGGCACCGATCTGGCGCATCAGATACATGCCCATCGCGTAGCCGCCGAGCGCGAAGAACGCGCCGTGGCCGAGCGACAGGATGCCGCCATAGCCCCACACCAATCCGACCGAGAGGGCGAGGAGCGCAAAGCAGAGATACTTGCCGAGCAGGATGGTGCTGTTCGACGAGAGATGGAGCGCAGAGTCCGGCGAGTTGGCGAAGGCCGGGACGATGATCGCCAGCGCGACGAGCACGCCGAGAACGATGAGCGCCTTCCAGTCGAGGCCGCCGCGGAAGAACTGGATCATTGCTCGACCGCCCGACCGCGGAGCGCGAAGAGACCGCGGGGCCTCCGCTGAATGAAGAGGATGATGAAGACGAGGATCAGGATCTTGGCGACGACCGCGCCGGCATAGGGCTCGAGAAACTTGTTGCCGATGCCGAGCGTCATCGCGCCGACCAGCGTGCCCCAGAGATTACCGACGCCGCCGAACACGACGACCATGAAGGAATCGATGATGTAGTTCTGGCCGAGATTCGGGCTGACATTGTCGATCTGGCTGAGCGCGACGCCCGCCATGCCGGCAATGCCCGACCCGAGGCCGAAGGTGAGCGCGTCGACCCAGGGCGTGCGGATACCCATCGCGCTCGCCATCTGCCGGTTCTGCGTGACGGCGCGGATCTGCAGGCCAAAGCGCGTCCGCCGGAGGAAAACGATCAGTGCGGCAAACACGGCCAGCGCGAACAGCACGATGTAGAAGCGGCTGTAGGTGATCGAGAGCTGGCCGACATCGAACGAGCCGGACATCCATTCCGGATTGCCGACTTCGCGATTGCTCGCGCCGAAGATGGTGCGGACGGTCTGCTGAAGGATGAGCGAGATGCCGAAGGTGGCAAGCAGCGTTTCCAGCGGCCGGCCGTAGAGCCAGCGAATGACGCCGCGCTCGATGAGAATGCCGACGGTTCCCGAGACGACAAAAGCCGCCGGGACGGCGAACACCAGCGACCAGCCGAAGAGCTCCGGCGCGGACGTACGAATCGCCTCCTGGATGACGAAGGTCGTGTAGGCGCCGAGCATCACCATCTCGCCATGCGCCATGTTGATGACGCCCATGACGCCGAAGGTGATGGCGAGGCCGATGGCCGCGAGCAGCAGCACCGATCCGAGCGAGATGCCGTACCAGATGTTCTGGCCGATGCCCCAAAGCTCAAGGACGTTCTCGATCGAGGTGACGGCGGACTGCGCTGCTTCGGCGACCGGGCCTTCCTCGCGCGCGGCCGCGGAGAGCGCATTGAGCGCGGCCTGATCGCCGCGCGCTTCGATGACGCCGATCGCCTCGATGCGCTCCTCGTCGCTGTTGCTGGTGTTGCGAAGGATCACTGCGGCGCGCGCCTGTTCCATCACCTCGCGGACGCGGCCGCTGGTTTCCTGCTCGATCGCCTGATTGAGCAGCGCCAGCGTCGAGGGATCGGGCGAATTGAACATCGCCTCGGCGGCGCTGAGGCGAACGGATTCGATCGGCGACAGCAGCGTGAGATTGCCCATCGCGGAACGGATTGCGCGGCGGACGGGATTGTTGACGCCGATCCGGGTTGCGGCGGAACTCGGCACTTCGCCGAGCGACTCGCCGGTGATCGGGTCGAACATGGCGAGCGATCCGCCGGCGCTTTCGCCGCGGAAGATCAGCCCGTCATCGTTGCGGACATAGAGGCTGTTGGAATCGAGCGCTTCGAGAACCGGGGCGCCGTTCGGGTTCCCGGTTGCGGCGATCTGATTGACGATGTCGCGGATGGCGTTGAAATCGCCGACATTGGCGGCGAGCTCGTCCATCAATGCGAGAAGCTCTGTGTTGTCGAGGACTGCGGCTTCCTCGGTTACCGGCTCGGCATCCTGCGCCAGGCTGCCGCCGCCGGGGCTGAGCGCCAGAACGCTCAGGACAAGCGCGGCAAGGATCGCTGAAACAGTGCGCAGCATAGAGGGCCTGTGACCTCGGAGCGATCTTCGATCGGGTCGCCGGCGTCGATCGTGAGCCGGCAGGGATGGAGGGGCGGAACGGGGCCGCCCCTCCGGTTCGGTTAGACTCGTCGACTACTCGACGTTCTGACCGGAGCAGACACCCGTCTCGACATTGTAGTTGCCGCACATGAGCGGGAACCGCCAATCCGAGATGATGTTGCGCGAGTCAGGCAGGTAGTCCGACCAGGCATCGCCGACGACGAGGCCAGGGGTCTGAGAGACGATCGCGAACTGACCGTCCGCCTGAATCTCGCCGATCAGGACCGGCTTGGTCAGGTGGTGGTTCGGCATCATCGTCGCGAGGCCGCCGGTGAGGTTGGGAACCGACACGCCGATCATGGCGTCGATCACCGCATCCGAGTCCGTGGTGCCGGCCGCTTCGACCGCCTTCACCCACATGTTGAAGCCGATGTAGTGGGCTTCCATCGGATCGTTGGTGACCTCGTTCGGGTCGCCGGTGAACTCGTGCCACGCCGCGATGAACTCGGCGTTCGCCGGCGTATCGACCGACTGGAAGTAGTTCCAGGCGGCGAGGTGACCGACGAGCGGACCGGTGTCGAGACCGGCGAGTTCCTCCTCACCGACCGAGAACGCGACAACCGGAATGTCGAGCGCCGAGACGCCCTGGTTGGCGAGCTCGCGGTAGAACGGAACGTTGGCGTCACCGTTGATGGTCGAGACGACCGCGGTGAACTTGCCTTCCGATCCGAACGCCACGATGTCGGAGACGATCGTCTGCCAGTCGGAGTGACCGAACGGCGTGTAGTTGATCATGATGTCTTCTTCCGCGACGCCCGAATCCAGGAGGTACTGTTCGAGGATGCGGTTGGTCGTGCGCGGATAGACGTAGTCGGTGCCGGCAAGCACCCAGCGCTCGACGCCCTGTTCCATCAGGTAGTCGACGGCGGGAACTGCCTGCTGGTTCGGCGCGGCGCCGGTGTAGAAGATGTTGTACGAGCTTTCCTCGCCCTCATACTGCACCGGATAGAACACGACGGTGTTCAGCTCCTCGGCGACGGGGAGGATCGACTTGCGGCTCACCGACGTCCAGCAGCAGAACACCACATCGGCGCCTTCGACCTCGACGAGGTTGCGGAGCTGCTCGGCGAAGAGCGGCCAGTCGGAAGCCGGGTCGACGACGATCGGCTCGAGCTGACGTCCGAGAACACCGCCCGCCGCGTTCTGCTGCTCGATGAGCATCAGCATGACGTCGGACAGCGTGGTTTCGGAAATCGCCATCGTGCCAGACAGCGAATGGAGGATGCCGACCTTGATCGTATCCTCCTGGGCCATGGCCGGTGCAGTGGCGGCGACCGTCATCACCGCCGCCACACCGGCGACCGAATTACGAATGAAACTCATCTATTAAAGTCTCCCTGTTGGGACGCCTTGGGAGAGACGCCGAGAAAGCAGTTGGCAAGGCGTGTGCCAAAAGAGTGGGCCGCAGATTGCCCGCTCACGACGCCGTGATGCCGGTTCGTGAGGCAGTTGCCTCGTCGATCTGCGCCGATCGCAGGCAGGCGCCGCCATGCGGTCACGCCTCCGCGAACCGGCCGGTGAGGAAGGTGACGAGGTCGATGTCGGATCGGCCGGTCAGCGACACGTAGGTGAAGGTCATCGTTGTGCGCGGGCGCACCATGCCGCCCGGATAGGGCAGATAGACGAGATCGCGCGAGGCGAACGCCGGCGAAGCGGTCGCGACCTGAAAGCCGTCGGTGATCGTGACGTCGACAAGACGGCGCGCCAGGCCGTCATCGCTATCGACGGTGTCGGGAACGCCGGCAAGACGCAGATACGACGTCTTGTCCTCCGCCTGGCGGAAGCCTTCGATAAAGGCGGCGACCAGAGCGGCGATGTCCTCGCGCTCGCCTTCGCCGTGAAGGTGCGAGTGCAGTTCGTCGGCGATGGCGTGATTGTGCCCGGCCGGCGTCGCGGTGCTGTCGTGGCTGTGGTCGTGCCAGTCGTGACGGCCATGCATCAGGACACCTCCGGACCGGCGGGGATCGTCATCGGCTTGTCGATGATCGGTTTGTGCGAGCCGAGCTTGCCGGCCGAGACCATCGAACCCAGCACATCGACGATGACGCGGGTCGCCAGCAGCGCGGTGATGTCGGACGTGTCGTAGGGCGGCGAGACCTCGACGACCTCGAGGCCACAGATGCCTTCGGCCGCGACCTTGCCGACCAGCGCCAGCGCCTCGCGCGGCAGGAAGCCGCCGGGCTCAGGCCAGCCGGTGCCGGGGACGAAGCCGCAGTCGACCGAGTCGATGTCGAAGGAGATGTAGACCGCGTCGGCGTCCTTCCACGCCAGTTCGAG
>CAZSXA010000094.1:0-1984 GCA_964611195.1 uncultured Bauldia sp. | reverse complement strand
GTGCAGTCGGCGATGCCCTTGACGCACGGATAGCCGATCGAATGATCGCCGCCGATCATGATCGGCAGAGCGCCCGACGACGCGACGTGACTTACCGCGCGGCTGATCTGGTCGAACGTCTTCTCGATATTGGCCGGAATGGTGAAGACGTCACCGACGTCGCAGAGCGTCATCTGCTCGCGAAGGTCGATGCCCATCTCGTAATTGTAGGGCGTGTAGAGCGCGGAGATGCGGCGGACACCTTGCGGCCCGAAACGCGTGCCGGGGCGATAGGTGGTGCCGCCGTCGAACGGCACGCCGATCACGGCCGCGTCGTAATTGCCGACCTGGGTGGCGTCCTCGATGTAGGGCGCCTTCAGGAAAGTGTTGATGCCGGCATAGTGCGGGAGTTCACCGCGCGCGAATGTCGGGATCGACTTGTCGGTGAGGCTGTCGGAGCCGGTGAGGCCCATCCGCAGCGCCCATTGCCGCTCCTTCGACCAGGCGTCTTCAGGAATCGTCCCCTCTTTGACGGCCGCCTTCCAGCCGCGCATTTGCAGCTTGTCGAAGTCCGGATGGTGGCGACGCTCGCGCGGCAATGCGCGTGCGGTTGTCGTTGTCGTGACAGTGCGCCTCGTCACTGCGTCCTCCCTGTGGTTTCGGCGATCTGGGCTTCGAGCGCGGCCACCTGGGCGCGGTTGCGATCGAGCGGCAGGTCGTAGGTAATGGTCGCCCCGTAGGCCTCGGGGTGATCGGGGTCGTGGCGGACCTTGTCGAAGACGAGCACGCGGGTGGCGAGCTTGAAGGCTTCGCGGATGTCATGCGTGACCATGAAGACGGTCATCTTGGTCTCCCGCCACAACGCCATCAGGATCTCGTGCATGTCGGCGCGGATGCCGGGGTCGAGCGCGCCGAACGGCTCGTCGAGAAGCAGCACCTTCGGCTTCATCAGGAGCGCCTGCGCGATCGCGAGGCGCTGCTGCATGCCGCCGGAAAGCTGCGCCGGATATCGGTCGCGGGCCTGCCACAAACCGATGCTCTTCAACGTGTCGGCGACGTCGTCGCGTGCCTTGCGTCGCGCGCTGCCGAACAGCCGCCCGAGGAAGGCAGAGCGTCCAAACTCGGAGGCGAGTACGAGATTGTCAGTGACCGTCAGATGCGGAAACACCGAATAGCGCTGGAAGACGATGCCGCGATCGGGGGTCGGCTCCTCGGCGACGGGTTCGCCGTCGATCAGGATCTCGCCGCGGCTCGGCCGCTCCTGGCTGAGGAGGAGGCGAAGGAATGTCGACTTGCCGCAGCCGCTGGCGCCGACGATCGCGCAGAATGTGCTGGGCTCGACATCGATGTTGATGCGCTCCAGCACCGGCGCCTGATCGTAGTCCATGAAGAGATCTTCGACCGTCACGCGGCTCATAACGTCCTCCCCGACGGATAGGCCCAGCGGAAGGCGCGCGTCGCGAACTGCCTGAGCGCGAGGTCGATCAGGTAGGCGATCAGCGTGATCCAGGCGACGTAGGGGAGGATGATGTCCATCGCCGAATAGCGGCGAACGAGAAAGATGCGGTAGCCGAGGCCGCTCTCGGCAACGATCGCCTCGGCGGTGACGAGAAAGATCCAGGCCGGCCCGAGACCAAGGCGCGTGACGTTGACCAGATGCGGCAGCGCCTGCGGCAGCACGACGCGCATGATGATCTGCCAGGTCGAGGCGCCCAGTGTTTCCGCCTTGACGATCTGCTCCTCGGGGATCTCCGAGACGGCGCGGGCGACGCCGCGCACCATGACCGGCGCGATGCCGAAGATGATCAGCGCGATCTTGGCGGTCTCGCCGACGCCGAGCGTGATGTAGAGGATCGGCAGCACCGTGATCGGCGGAATCAACGAGATCGCCGCCACCACGGGCGCGAATGTGGAGCGGAAGAACGGCAGCAAACCGATGCCGATGCCCATAACAAGGGCAATCGCCGCGGAAATGACCACGCCCGCTCCGAGCCGGATCAGGCTC
>CAZSXA010000093.1:0-9119 GCA_964611195.1 uncultured Bauldia sp. | reverse complement strand
CCGCGCGAAGGCCAGGGTCACGATCCCGCGATGCACCGTCACCCCGCGCACGAAGTCGATGTTCCTCGTCGAGGTAACGCCCGTCACTTCCGCGCCCATCGCTTTGGCGAGCTGCGCCGCGGCATGGCCGACGCCGCCCGAGGCGCCGTTGACGAGCACGGTGGCGCCCGGCTGCAGCGGTCCGTGCAGGCGGAGCGCGTCGAGCGCGGTCAGCCCCGCCATCGGCACGGCCGCCGCCTCCTCGAACGACCAAGCGTCCGGCTTCAGCGCGGTCTTCGCCTCCTTGGCGACGGCGAATTCGGCAAAGCCGCCGAGGCCCTCGGTGTTGCCGAAATAGATGTCGGCGAAGACCGCGTCGCCGGGCTTGAACTTCGTCACGCCGGCCCCGACCGATTCGACCGTGCCGGCGATATCGCAGCCGAGGATCGTCGCCTTCGGCCGGGTGAGGCCGAAGACCAGCCGCACGAAGAACGGATCGGCCCGCATCGTGTGCCAGTCGGCCGGGTTGACGCAGGTCGCCGTGACCTTGATCAGCACCTCGCCATCGCCGGGCGAGGGCTTCGGCACCTCGCGCATTTCGAGCGCTTCCGGCCCGCCATAGCGGTCCGAGACCATCGCTTTCATGGGTTCGCCCTCCCTGAATCGGGTTGCCGCGGCACTCACCTAAACGCGATCGGCTGCGAACGCCACTACCGCCGATGGCGGGTCCTCAGCCGAGGCAGGCGGCGAGCCGGCGCGGCACGGTATCCGGCGCACCGAGTTCGGCGCAGCTTGCCGACCAGGCGGCGAGATAGTCCGGCACGGGGAGGGCGGTTCGCTCCTCCCAGCGATTGAGCGCCGGGATGCTCTGGCCGACGCCCGGAGCCGACCGGAGCTCGGCAACCAGCCAGGCGACGAGGCCGCCCGTGAGGCCATCGACATCGGTCAATGTCGCGAGATCTGCCTCGTTGTCGCGAAACCAGGTCTTTCCGTCACGCTCGAGGTCGACCGAGGGCGCCGCTGCGCGAAGCTCGGCGAGCCGGTTCTTGGCGTAGCGGGCGAGCGTCTCGCCATGGGAATCCCAGTGCGGATAGGGCGGCGCGAAGTGCCACAGCACCGACATCCGCTGGAGATTGATGAGGGCCACGGCCTCGACGAGCGCCTCCTCCAGCCATTGCGAGGGACCGGCGGCGCCGTCGGAGCGGTCCCAGCCATTGGTGATGACGTGCCCGAACTGATGACTGAATTGATAGGCCGCGGCCGCCCAGAAGCGGCCCTTCATCTTGAGCGTCATCATCGCGCGGTCGCCGGACTCGGCGCGAACGGTCGATGCGTCGGCGTCGGGGTCGCCGATGACGACGATCTCGGACGGGATTCCCATTGTCGGCGGCGACATTCCCATCAGCGCGCTGAGGCGCGTCTCCTCAAGGACGGCGCGGACGTCCTGCATCCGCGCATCGCCCCATCGCCCCTGAATCCTCAGCGGCGCGCTGGCGAGCGTCCCGCCCGCCGCGTCCGTCGTTTCGCTTTGCATATCAGCCATATCGCCGCCCTTCTTGGCCCCCGTCGTCGTGGGGCAGCATAGGACGGCACCTCCGGCTCGGCCAAATCGCGGGGGGCGGTCGGCGTTCGTGGTTCGGCCTCGTCAGGCGAGTCCTACCCGATCTCCACCGCGAGCTTGCCGCGAACGCGGCCGGTCTCGAGTTGCGCCATTGCGGCCGGGAGTTCGGCGAGCGGATAGACCTTCTCGATCTGCGGCGAAAGCTTGCCGTCCTCGGCGAGCTTGGCCAGGCGGTCGAGGTCCGATGCATTGGCCTTGGCCGATATGATCGCGACGTTCTTGCCGCCCATGAGCGCCATCGACATCAGCCGCGTCATCGAGCCGAAGCCGATCATCACCGCCTTGCCGTTTTCGCCGATCGCCCGCCGGATTGCGCCGAGCGACTGATTGCCGACGGCGTCGAGAACGAGGTCCCAGCTCCGGCCGAGCCGTGTGAAGTCTTCCTTGGTGTAGTCGATCACCTCGTCGGCGCCGATTCCGCGCACCAGGTCTGCGTTCCGGCCCGAACAGACGCCGGTCACCACCGCGCCCGCTGCCTTGGCAATCTGCACCGCGAAATGGCCGACGCCGCCAGACGCGCCGTTGACGAGGACGCTCTGACCCGCGCGGAGGGGGCCATGCTTGTTCACCGCCTGCAGCGCTGTGACGCCGGCGAGCGGGATCGCCGCGGCTTCGGTGAAGGAGATCCCCGAAGGCTTCGAGGCAACGATCTCGGCCGGCGCTGCCACATACTCGGCGAACGCACCGAAGCTCGCGCCCGAGAGATCGGCATAGACCTGGTCGCCGGGCTTGAACTTGGTCACGCCGGAGCCGACCGCCTCCACGGTGCCGGCGATGTCGGCGCCGATAATCGGGTTCTTCGGCCGGGTGAATCCGAACATCAGCCGGAAGACCAATGGCGATCCGCGCATCAGATGCCAGTCCGCGGCATTGAGTGCTGCCGCGTGATTGCGGATCAGGACGTCGTTCGCGCCGGGGTTCGGCTTGTCGACGTCCTCGAGCTTCAGAAGTTCCGGGCCGCCATAGCCCCGAAGCGTGATCGCTTTCATCCGTCGTGGTCCTCGCCCCAAGGTGGCAGGCAAGGAATAGACCGACCGGCGACCGGCGCAAGCCTTTGCCGCGAAGAGCGGCTAGCCGGCGAACGCCGTCCGCAGCGCGGGCAGGTCGATTTTCCGCATCTGCAGCATCGCCTGCATGGCGCGCCCGGCAGCCTCACGATCCGTCGCGCCGAATAGTTCGATCATCTCCGTCGGCACGATCTGCCAGGACACGCCGAACCGGTCGCGGCACCAGCCGCACATCGACTCCGCGCCGCCATCGGCGGTGAGCGCAGCCCACAACCGGTCGACCTCGGCCTGGTCGGCACAATTGACGAGGAGCGACGCTGCTTCTGTGAACTGCGTTTCGGGGCGTCGCCCGCCGAGCGCCATCACGGTTTGACCGGCGATCCGAAAGTTCGCCGTCATCAGCGATCCGTCGGGCAACCGCTGCTCGGAGAGGACCTCGCCGTCGTCGAACAGCGAGACGTAGAATCTGACGGCCTCTTCGGTGTCGTTGCCGAACCACAGGCATGTGACGATCTTCTGCATCTATAATTGTCCTGTTTGAGGGACGGTTGGCGCGGCCGCCGCACGAAGCGTGGCCGAGCCAACGATTTGATACGCACCCCGACTAGAGCTTGGCCAAGTACTCCTCGAGGCGCTGATAGGTCTCGTTCGCGCCCTGTGACATGCCGCTTGCGAGCATGCCATCACGCGACTCGATGGTATCGGCCTGCGAAGTGACCTTGAGCAGGGTGACGTCGCCGAGCGGCGTCAGGGTCATCGTCTCGACCATCTCCGCACCGGCATACTCGCCCTCCATCCCGAAGGTCTGAACGACCTTCTCCGGCGGCACGATTTCGCGGTACTCGCCCTTGAAGACGAACTCGCGCCCGTCGGGGAAGCGCTGGACGACCCGCCAGGTGCCGCCGATGCGCCAGTCCATCTCGACCGATATGTTGGTAGCGGCGCGCGGCCCCCACCATTGTTTCAGATGCTCCGGCTTCGAAATGGCCTCCCAGACAAGGTCGCGGGAGGCCTTGAAGAGACGCGAGATTGTGATGACGGGCTCGTCCGCCGGGGCGTCGATCACCAGGCTTCCGATCGTGCCGCCAAGGCGCTCCAGCGTCTGGCTCCAAGGGCCCTGGCCACCGGTGAACGGGCTTTGGGCCTTCGGTCCTGATGCGAGCACCAGCCCCGTCAGGGTGAGGAGCGTTTGCGTGCCGCGCTCCTCGAGCTCGAAGATCATGCGGACGCGGAAATAGTCGTCGGCGGACGGGTCGCGTCCGTCGCTCGATTCGAGCTCCAGCCGGTCGATCGGCGAGACGACCGTCACGGTGTAGGCGGCAGTCCGCTCGAAGCCGCCGGGCCCCTGCATGACTGAGGAGTACTCGCCGCCTTCGCGCAGTTCGACCTTCGCCGAATGGTTCGCGAAGCCATGTGGCCCGAACCATTGCTCAAGATGCTGTGGCTGCGTAAGCGCATCCCACACCAGCTGACGCGGCGCTTCGTAGATGCGGGTAATGAGGACTTCCGGTTCGGCCATGCCGTCGACCTTAGTCGCTGTCGCTGTCATCTGACGCTCCTTGTTGTAGCCTCTTCAAATAGGCGCCGAGCCGGTCGAGGCTTTCCTCCCAGTGCCGGCGATAGGTTTCGATCCACTCCAGCGCGTCGCGAAGAGGCGTCGCCTCCAGCCGCGCCGGGCGTTGCTGGGCGTGCCGCCCGCGACTGACGAGTCCGGCATTCTCCAGCACCTTCAGATGCTTGGAGACGGCCGGCTGGCTCATCTCGAAGGGTTCGGCGAGTTCGGCCACCGAGGCCTCGCCGAGGGCCAAACGGGCGAGGATGGCGCGCCGTGTAGGGTCGGCGAGGGCCGAGAATGTCGCGTCGAGCGTGCTCATATGGATAACCCATGAGTTATAGAACTAGAAGGTTATCGACGAGCCTTGGCTAATCGTCAAGCGGAATATGCTGGGGGCGTGAGGCGAGGCGGTCTAATCGGCTAGTGTGCAGCCATGAAGCGGTTCCACAGCGCCGTGCTGACGCTCCTGTTGCTCTATGTCGCCGTCGCGGTGCTGCAGTTCTTCGTCGGCGCCAACTCGCTTTATGCGCTGCTGCTGGCGCCGCTGATCGTGCTGCGCAGCGTCTATTGGCGCGTCGGCATCAGCCGGCTTCTCTTCATTATGCTGCTGGCCGGCATCCCCATCATGCTTAGGCGAAGAACGCGCGACTATCTCGAGCAGCTCGTGGAGGCCTGTCGCGGCTGGCTCGGCCGCCGTTGGGCGACGGTGAAACGACTCTGGCTGCATTTGCCGGTTTGGCTGCAAGCCTTTCTCGGTATCCTCGTCGTTGCGCTCGTGCTCGCCGTGGCAGTGCTCTCGGGACTCATCCTGTGGGTCGTCTCGGTGCTGCCGTTCCTGGCCAAGACGACAGTCGGACTGGCGATCGTCCGCTACCTCTCCAATCTTGCTGCTGCGCGCAGCGTTCGCGAGATTGCGCCGCTGCTTTGGCGGGCGGTACCCGCCGGTCCGCGCAACTGGGCCGAAGCGCACTATCGCCGGCTGTGGTGGTGGACGATGCGCAGGATCGTGAGGAACCGGCAGCACGTCGTCCGCCGACTGCGCGAAAGGCGGACCGGTCCTGTCGAGGAAGGCGCCTAGCGCGCCTTGCGTGATGGACGACGGCTTGTTAGAACATACCAAGAACGATGTGGATAGCGCGATCAGCGCGCGACGCGCCAGGCCTTCGAGGTTTAGGGTGCGCGCCTTGAGCGGCAGGCTGGAACGGAGCAAGGCATGGCGGGGAGCGTCAACAAGGTCATTCTGATCGGGAATCTCGGAGCGGACCCCGAGATCCGGCGGACACAGGACGGGCGGCCGATCGCCAATCTCCGCGTTGCCACCAGCGAGAACTGGCGCGACCGCAACACCGGCGAGCGGCGCGAGCGCACCGAATGGCACCGCGTCGTGATCTTTTCCGAAGGGCTCGCCAAGATCGCCGAGCAGTACCTGAAGAAGGGCTCGAAGGTTTACCTCGAAGGCCAGTTGCAGACACGCAAATGGGAGGATCAGTCCGGCCAGGAGCGCTATACCACCGAGGTGGTGCTGCAGGGCTTCAACTCGACGCTGACGATGCTGGACGGCCGCCCGGGCGGTGGGGCCGGGGAATTCTCTGACACCGGCTCCGATTTCGGCCAGTCGAGCCCGATGGGCGGGGCCCGTCAGCCGGCGCGACAGGGTTCCGCCGCCGAGGACCTCGACGACGAAATCCCGTTCTAACCTGGCGCGTTAGCGCGCGAACCCGCGCCGTCAGACCTGCTCGGACGGTGCGTTCTGGTTCTCGATCTCTTCCGGGTCTAGGTCTCGTACAACCTCGATCTTGACCCGCGCGACGATCGCCGCGAGGGCGCCGATTGCGGCTAGCCAGGGAGCCGCCAGCAGCAGAACGCCGCCGCCGACCACGCCGCCCGTCAGCGGCAGTTCGATGAACGGGTCCTCGGCGTCTGGGGTCTTCACTCGGATCGTGCGGATATTGCCTTCCGCCACCAATTCCTTGATCCGCTCGACCAGCTGCGACCCGGCGAGCTCAATCTCCTCGGTGAACGTACGGCGATTGCTCGTGTCTTCCACTGTAATCCCTCCTGTTGGCCCGCGGCCCGCAAACGGCCGCTCCTCGTCAGATATGGGCACGGGGACGCCTGGCTGCGAGACCCGGGCCGCTGCGACAATCACACCGCCGAAAGCGGTGCATCGAGCGGTTTCCCGGAACGCGTGTCACTTGTGACAAGCCGCGGAAAACACTAGATTCTCAACTGATTTCACCGACTCACGGATCCCGATTTGGCTGAAGACGACGAACCGCATCCGAGCGATGGGGAGGGCGAGGGCACCGCCGCCGCCAGCGTCTCCATCAGCGCCGAGATGCGGCGCTCCTATCTCGACTACGCGATGAGCGTCATCGTCTCGCGCGCGCTTCCCGATGCGCGCGACGGACTGAAGCCGGTCCATCGCCGCATCCTCTACGCGATGCACGAAGCGGGATACGACTGGAACAAGCCCTACAAGAAGTCATCGCGCATCGTCGGTGACGTCATGGGTAAGTATCACCCCCATGGCGACCTCGCGATCTATGACGCGCTTGTGCGCATGGCGCAGCCCTTTTCGCTGCGCGCGCCGCTGATCGACGGCCAGGGCAATTTCGGCTCCGTCGACGGCGATCCGCCCGCCGCCATGCGCTACACCGAGGTGAGGCTCGAGAAGCTCGCGCACACGCTCCTCGACGACATCGACAACGATACGGTCGACTTCCAGGACAACTATGACGGCTCCGAAACCGAGCCGGTCGTTCTGCCCGCGCGGTTCCCGAATCTTCTCGTCAACGGTGCCGGCGGCATCGCGGTCGGCATGGCGACGAACATCCCGCCGCACAATCTCGGCGAGGTCATCGACGCCTGCATCGCGCTGATCGATGACCCGACGCTCGACCTCGAACAGCTTCTCGAGATCGTGCCGGGCCCGGACTTTCCCACCGGCGCAACGATCCTCGGGCGTGGTGGCATCCGCTCGGCCTATTCCACCGGACGCGGCTCGGTCGTCATGCGCTCGAAGGTGACCACCGAGACGGTCCGCAAGGAGCGCGAGGCGCTCGTCGTCACCGAGATCCCGTATCAGGTCAACAAGGCCTCGATGATCGAGAAGATCGCCGATCTGGTGCGCGAGAAGCGGATCGAGGGCATCGCCGACATCCGCGACGAGTCGGACCGCGACGGCCTTCGCGTCGTCATCGAGCTGCGCCGCGACGCGGTGGCCGACGTGATCCTCAATCAGCTCTACCGGTTCTCGCCGCTGCAAACGAGCTTCGGCGCCAATCTCGTTGCGCTGAACGGTGGCCGGCCGGAAACGCTGACGCTGAAGGACCTGCTGTCGACATTCGTCGCCTTCCGCGAGGAGGTCGTCAGCCGCCGCACCAAGCACCTGCTGCGGAAGGCGCGCGACCGCGCCCATGTGTTGGTCGGCCTCGCCATCGCGGTCGCCAATATCGACGAAGTCATTCGTCTCATCCGGACGGCGCCCGACCCGGCGACGGCGCGGGCGGAACTGATGGGCCGGAGCTGGCCGGCGAAGGACATGGCGCCGCTGGTCGCGCTGATCGACGATCCGCGTCACCAGCTCGACGCCGATTCGACGATCCGGCTGTCAGAGGAGCAGGCGCGGGCGATCCTCGATCTCCGCCTGCAGCGCCTGACAGCACTCGGCCGTGACGAGATTGGCGACGAGCTCAATGGCCTCGCGGATTCGATCCGCGACTACCTCGACATCCTCTCGTCGCGAAGCCGTATCCACGAGATCGTCAAGGACGACCTGCGGACGATCAAGGATGAGTTCGCGACGCCGCGGCGGACCGAGATCGCCGAAGGCGGCCCCGACCTCGAGGATGAGGATCTCATCCAGCGCGAAGACATGGTCGTCACTGTTAGCCACGCCGGCTACATCAAGCGCGTTCCACTGGCGACCTACCGAGCACAGCGCCGCGGCGGCAAGGGCCGCACGGGCATGGCGACCCGCGAGGAGGATTTCGTCGCCCGCCTCTTCGTCGCCAACACTCACACACCGGTGCTGTTCTTCTCCTCGCGCGGCATCGCCTACAAGATGAAGGTGTGGCGTCTGCCGATCGGTTCGCCGCAGGCGCGCGGCAAGGCGCTCGTCAATCTGCTGCCGCTCGAGCCCGGCGAGACCATCTCGACGATCATGCCGCTGCCGGAGGACGAGGACTCCTGGGGGAGCCTCGACGTCATGTTCTCCACCACGGGCGGCACCGTCCGTCGCAACCGCCTGTCAGACTTCGTCGACGTTCGCGCCAACGGCAAGATCGCGATGAAGCTCGACGAGGGCGAGTCGATCCTTGGCGTTGCGACATGCACCGAAAGCGACGACATCATTCTCACGAGCGCCGACGGCCAGTGCATTCGTTTCCCGGTCACCGATGTGCGTGTCTTCAAGGGCCGCGATTCCACCGGTGTGCGCGGCATCAATCTCGGCGATGGCGACCGGGCGATATCGATGGCCGTGGTCCGGCACTTCGAGGCGTCTCCGGCCGAGCGTGCCGCTTATCTCAAGATGAGCCGCGCCGTTCGCGGCGAATCCGATGCGGACGAGGAGGGGACATCGATCGAGGCGGAGGGAAGCGATGCCGCCGAGGTGTCCGGCGAGGCCGAACTCTCGCAGGAACGCTACGCCGAGATGAGCGCGTCCGAGGAGTTCCTGCTGACGATTTCGGAGAAGGGCTTCGGCAAACGCTCCTCGACCTACGAGTACCGGGCTACAGGACGCGGCGGCAAAGGCATTGTCGCGATGGGTATGAGCGAGCGGAACGGCCAACTGGTGGCCTCGTTCCCGGTCGAGGACGGCGACCAGATCATGCTGGTCTCGAATTCCGGTCAGGTGATCCGCGTTCCCGTCGAAGGCATCCGGATCGTCGGCCGTTCCTCGCAAGGGGTCACCGTGTTCAACACCGCCGATGGGGATCGCGTGGTCGCCGTC
>CAZSXA010000092.1:0-9125 GCA_964611195.1 uncultured Bauldia sp. | reverse complement strand
CGGGTTCACCGTGCTGTAGGCGTTGACGAAGCCGCGATCGGTCTGAAGCGTGCCGTCCCAGCCGAAGCTCCAGAACCGGTTCAGATTAAAGTCACCGGTGGTGCGCACGGCGCCGCGGAACATCCGCGGCGTGGCGCCCATCGGCTTCTGCGAGATGCCGGCCGCGGAGATCGTGTACATGCCGGAGCGGAGACGATGCCGCCATTCCGCCTCGGCGAGCAGGCCCGCCTTGGTGAAGTAGTTGGCCGTTGCGGTGAGATCGTAGTTCGGCGCGGGCGCCCAGAAGAACGGGACGGTGATGCCGTAGCCCAGCGAGGAGGAGACCGTGAAGTCCGGCCGCAGGAAGCCTGTCTTGCGGGTGACGGACGGATCGGGCGTGGAAAGCCGCGGCACATAGGCGATCGGCACGCCGCCAACCTCGAAGCGCGCGTGCTCGAAGTAGATCATCTCCTCTTCTTCGTTGAGGATGATCTTGGCCGCGCGAATCCGCCAGGCTGGCGGCAGGTTCTCGTGGTCCGGCATGATTTCGCATGCCGTGTAGGTGGCGTTGTAGAACTCGGTGACGTCGCCGTCGTAGCGCTGCGCCGATTCGGCGGTGAGGAAGGTCCGGTCAGCGGTCTCGACGAAGAGCTGCTCGACGAAGCCTTCGCGGAAATCCTCGGTCACATCGGCGGACGCGGCGGTGAAGATGTTGCCGCTGCCGTCGTCGATACGAACATTGCCGACCGCAACCAGCCGTCCGGTACTCTGATAGTAGGTCACCCGATCGGCGGTGACGATCAGGTTCAGGTACTCCATCAGCACATTGCCGATGGCCGAAATCACATTGGAATCGTAGTCGAAAAGGAGCTGGTCGGACTCCAGCACCATCTCGGTGCTGACGCCGGGGTCGGGCGGGATCTGCGCGCGCGCCGGAGCTACGGCGACTGCCAGCGACAACAGGACGGCCCCCAGGGCGAGACCGACCCACCGCAGGCCATCGAACGCCGGCCGGCGCAGAATGGGGTCGGACGTCATCCATCCTCCTCGCGCAAAAGTACCGAGACGCTTGCCAGCACCGCAATCAATGCTGGTGCCCACGCCGCAACGCTGGGCAACAAGACGCCACCCCGGCCAAGGTCCCTCGAAACCACCAACACTACGTAAAGCACGAAGCCACTGGCCGCGCCAGTGACAATGAGGCGCCCGAGATTGAGTGTCCGGGAGAATTTCAGCGAGACAACCGCCGCGATAAGCACCATCGCCACTAGGAGAACCGGGAGAGAGACGAGGGTGTGGAACCTGAGGCGGAGCGAATCCGCCGGCAACGACGTCGCTGCAGCGATCTCGATCAGTGCCGGGAGTCGCCAAATTGCAACGGTATCGGGGTCGACCAGCGAGTCCCGGATCTGCGTCAGCGTGAGATTCGTCGCCAGCGTGACCGATTCGGCCGGCGCGGGCGTTTCGCCGACCTCCGTCACCACCGCGTTCTCGAGACGCCACTCGCTGCCGACGAGCCGCGCGGTGGGGGCATCGATACGGCGGACGAAGCGGCCATTGGCGTCGTATTGGAACGCCGTGACCCCGGCGAGCAGCGTTCCTTCCTCCGCCGTTTGGGTCGCGCCCATGATCGAAGGTCCGTCCGGTCCGCCCTGTCGCAGCCACACCGATCCGCCATCGAGGAAGCCGGCGCTCGCCGTTTCGATGCCTGAGATCTCGACGGATTTCTCGCGAAGCGCCGTCGCAAGCGGGTTGTAGACCATCACTGCCAGCATCCCGAGCAGGGCGGCGACGAGCGATGCAGGCAGGAGGACCTGCCACGCGGAGACGCCGGCGGCGCGGGTCACGGTGAGTTCGAGCCTCCGGTTGAGCTGGACGAACGTCACCATCGCGCCGAACAGCATGGCGAAGGGGAGGACTTCTTCGGCGAGGCCAGGCCCGCGGAGGATCGCCATGAAGGCGGCGGTCTGGAGGTCGAGCCCTTCGCCGACGAAGCGAGCGCGCTGGGTGAAATCGAAGACGGTCACCAGAACCACGAAGAGGACGAACATCACCAGCACCGTCCTGGCGAGCTGCCAGCCGACATGCCGCGAGAGGGTGAAGCCGGTTCTCATTCCGCCGCTCCGAACGCTCGTCGACGACGACGCGGCAGCAGGCGCGGCAGCCGCGGGATCGGGCCGCGGCGGCCGGAATAGATCATGGCGAGCGGGATCAGGATGCCGAGCACGGGCACGGCATAGATCAGCGGCAGAAGTGCCGGGCTACCGGGCAGCGCCTGCCCCAGAGTAAGCCCAAGCCCGATCAGCGCGACACCGATGAGCGCGGTCAGCGTCGTGATGCCGCCGCGCCGCTGTCGGGCGGACTGCACCTGGCCCAGCATCGCCAGCGGCAGGAGCGCAAGCACCAGGACATAGAGCGGGATGGCCAGTCGGCTGTGGAGCTCGGCGGTGAATGAGAACGGCCGCTCCTGATATTCCGGGTCATTGGGATCCGGCGACAGCAGGTAGCCGAGGCCGCGACGCGTCGCCGGCGTTCGGCCGTCGGCCGTCTGCGCCGAGAAGCTCGACAGGTCGAAAGCGTAGGACTGGAAGCTGATGACCGTGAGGTTCCCGTTGGCCTGGCGGCGCTGAATCATGCCGTCGCGCATCAGCAGGAAATGGCCGTCCGGGGTCTCGGCCGTCGCGCCCGCTCCGGCGAGATAGGCAACCGATTCGCCCGCCTCGCGCTCGTCGTAGACGAATATGCCCTCGAGCGTTCCGTCGGGCTGGATATTTGCGACCTGCAGAACGACATCGTCGCCGAGTGTGCGGAACTGACCGGGTCGGATCAACGACCCGATAACGTCGGCATTGACCTCCTCGAGCAGCGATGTCGTCGCCCGCGCCGCCATCGGATTGAGCGTGGTTGAGCAGAGTGCGGAGAGCAGCGCGACCGGGATCGCGAGGGCGAGGATCGGCCGTAGCATCACCTTCTGCGAGTTGCCCGAGGCGGCAAGGCTCACGAGCTCGGAATCGGAGTTCAACGTGTTGACGGTCGAGATGACGACGATCAGCAGCGCCACCGGGCCAATAATGACCACGAGCCCTGGCAGGAAAAGGATCACGGCCTGGACGAAGACGCCCAGATTCTGCCCCTGGTCGGTGATGAGGCTGAGCTCGCGAAGAGCCTGGCTGAGCCAGATCACCACCGTCAGCGCCGGGAAGGCGAAGAGGAACGCCCCCAGCATCCTCCGAAAGAGATAACGCTGGATGACGTTCATCGGCATCGGATGTCGGCCGCCCGGCAATCGACAACGCGGCTGAGCGCTTGCCGCCAAACGCGCGTCAGACTTGCCATATTCGATGTTGTGGGTTTGATTGTCACGCCTTCCAACCAGCGTCCGCCACAGTGCGGTTTCGTGCAGTATTTGGCGAGCCCCAAATGAGCCTGTCGCCCAAGATTACGTTTGCCAACCCAGGCGGCAGCCTGCGGAAAGTCGTCGTGGTGTTCGCCGACGACAGTCTTACGCTCGGGCCCCAAGCGTCCAAGTTGAAGATCGGCAAGATTGTCGAGCGCGCCGCCAAGGTCGCGGATTTCAAGGGAAAGGCGCGGACGACGCTCAGCCTGCTGGCGCCTGATCTCTCGGGCGTCGACCGCATCGTCGTGATAGGGCTCGGCACGCCGGCGGACCTTTCGGTCGAGGACTGGCGCCGCCTCGGCGGCGTTGTCGCGGCGGCCCTCGAAGGTGGCCCCGATGCGACCGTGCTGCTGGAGCGACCCGACGGCCAGCCGGTCGCCGAATCGGACGCCTTCGCGCAGGGCCTGACGCTCCGCGCCTACCGCTTCGACAAGTACAAGCAGGACAAGAACGGCAAGGGCAAGGACGCCAAGTCCAAGAGCGTGCCGGCCGTGGCGATGGCCGTCGACGAATCGTCGAAGGCGCGCCGGGCGTGGACGGCATCGGCCGCGGTGGCCGAGGGCATCCTGTTCGCGCGCGACCTCGTCAACGAGCCGGCCAATGCCCTGGGCCCGGTCGAATTCGCCGATCGCCTCAAGAAACTCGAATCAGACGGCGTCAGCGTCGAGATTCTCGCCGAGAAGGATCTGAAGCGCCTCAAGATGGGCGCGCTGCTCGGCGTCTCGCAGGGCGCCGATCGCCCGCCGCGCGTCGTGGTGATGCGCTGGAACGGCGGCCGCTCCAAGGCCGACCCGCTGGTTCTCATCGGCAAGGGGGTCGTCTTCGACACCGGCGGCATTTCGATCAAGCCGGCGTCCGGTATGGAAGACATGAAGGGCGACATGGGCGGCGCGGCCGCCGTCGCCGGCACAATGGCGGCGATCGCCAAGCGGAAGGCCAAGGCCAACGTCGTCGGCGTTGTCGGCCTCGTCGAGAACATGCCGGACGGCAAGGCGCAGCGCCCGGGCGACATCGTCACCTCGATGTCGGGCAAGACCATCGAGGTCATCAATACCGACGCCGAGGGCCGTCTCGTCCTCTGCGATCTGTTGCACTACGCGCAGAAGCACCTGTCGCCGGCCGCCATGATCGACCTCGCGACGCTGACCGGCGCGATCATCGTCGCGCTTGGCCATCACCATGCCGGGCTCTTCGCCAGCGATGACGACCTCGCCAGCGCGATTCTTTCGGCGTCGGACGGTTCCGGCGAGGCGGTGTGGCGCATGCCGCTGGGCGATGCCTACGACAAGATGATCGAGTCGCGCTTTGCGGATATGAAGAACATCGGCGGCCGGGACGCAGGCGCGATCACCGCTGCTCAGTTCCTCAAGCGCTTCGTCGACGACGTGCCGTGGGCGCATATCGACGTTGCCGGCACGGCGATGGCCTCGCCCTCGTCGGACATAAACCGGTCCTGGGGCTCCGGTTTCGGCGTCAGGCTCCTCGATCGTCTCGTCGCCGACCGCTACGAAAAGTAGCGTGGCGGACGTCTACTTCTACCAGTTGCGTCATCAGCCGCTCGAGGCGATCCTGCCGCCTTTGCTCGAACGCTCGCTCGAGCGCGGCTGGCGCGTCATCGTCCAGACCGGGTCGAACGAGCGCGCCGAGGCCCTTGACGCCCATCTGTGGACATATCGGGAGGAGTCGTTCCTGCCGCACGGGCTGGATACCGGCGATTCGGCTGCGGTCCAGCCGATCCTTCTCACCGCCACTGAGGACAACCCTAACGGCGCCGATGTCCGGTTTCTGGTCGACGGCGCCGCTCCGGGAGCGGTGGAACCCTATCGCCGGGTCGTGATCGTCTTCGACGGGGGCGATTCGGACCGCCTTGCCGATGCGCGCAAATGGTGGCAGGAAGCGAAATCCGCGGGGCACGATGTGTCTTTTTGGGAACAGGACCAGAACGGCCGCTGGTCGAAGCGGAGCTAAGCTCCGCACTGCGCGTGTTCTGGGCGAGTGTTGCAGGCTCGCTATAGCGATCGCGCGAGCGCGATGCTAAATTCTACCCTGTGTATTTGTTTCGGCTGGAGCGGCACATGAAGCGGCTTGCCCTTTGCGGCGCGGCGCTTTGCGCGATGACGGGAGCGGCATTGGCCGCTGATCCCGTGGCCGTCGTTAATGCGCCGGCTCCGCCTCCGCCCGCCTTCTCCTGGTCCGGTCCCTATGTCGGCGTCTTCGCCGGCTACGGCTTCGGCTACAGCTCGGCTACCAATGACGCCGCCGTCGTCGGCGGCGCGGGTGATGGCCCCGGCGGCTTCGATGACGGCAATCTGCCGCTTTCGTTGGGCCTCAATCCGCGCGGTCCCTTCGGCGGGCTGACGGTCGGCTACAACTATCAGTCCGGCGCACTGGTCGTCGGTGCCGAGGCAACCGGCGGATATCTCTCGCTGTCCGACGCGTTTTCCGAATTCGCCGGCGACGGAACGAATGGCGTTCTCGACGACGACGAGGGCGCGGTCAGTTACGGCTGGTACGCCACGCTCGCGGGCCGCGTCGGCGTCGCGATGGACCGCACCCTGCTCTTTGCGACGGCCGGCGGTATTATGACCCAATACACCGGCACCTACGGCGATCTCGACGGCGGCGCGACCGACCCGTCGGATCAGACGGTACTGTCCGGCCCGCAATTCGGCTATCTCGTCGGCGGCGGCGCTGAGTTTGCGTTCGACACCAACTGGACGGCGCGGCTCGAATACAACTTCTTCAATGTCGGCTCCGACACCACGACCAACGCCGACGGCGATCAGTTCGATCACGTCAACCGCGCGCACTTGGTGAAGTTCGGCCTGAACTACCTGTTCGACTACTGATCTGACCGCTCAGGTCAGGGCCGCCCGTTCGGCCTCCGCCTCCAGTTCCTCGCTCAACGTCAGCCATGTGTGTTCCGCCTCCTCGAGGGCGCGGACGGCGTCGGCGCGTTCTTTGGCGTGGGCCGCGGCTTCCTCGGCGCCGTCCTTATACGCGGCCGGGTTGGCGAGATGCTCGTCGAGCCGTTGAATCGTCTTCTGAAGCCGCTCGATTAACGTCTCGGCCTGCTTGATTCTTTTGCGCAGCTCAGCCGTCTCGGCGCGCTGCATCGCCGCCTCGCGGCGGCGGTCGCGCGCGGTCGGCCGGTCGGAAGCCTCGCTCGCCTTGCCGGACGTTCGGTCCGGCTCGAGCACGAGCGCGCGGTAGTCGTCGAGATCGCCCTCGAAGGCCTTGGCGGTGCCGGCGTCCACCAGCCACAGGCGGTCCATTGTCGTCTCGATGAGGTGGCGGTCGTGGCTGATCACGATCACCGCCCCGGCGAAATCGTTGAGCGCCCGGATCAAGGCTTCCCGGCTGTCGATATCGAGGTGGTTGGTCGGCTCGTCGAGTATGAGGAGGTCGACGCCTTCGAAGGTCGCGAGACCGAGAAGGAGGCGCGCCTTCTCGCCCCCCGACAGGCTGCCGGCAGCGGTATCCATCTTCTTGCCGGGAAAGCCGAGCGCGCCGGCCCGGGCGCGGACTTCGGCCTCCGTGGCGTCGGGCATCAGCTGCCGGACGTGGTCATAGGCGGAGTGCGCCGGGTCGAGTTCATCGAGCTGGTGTTGGGCAAAATAGCCGATCCGCAGCTTCGAATGCGCCCTCATCCGCCCGGAGAGCGGCGACAGCCGTCCCGACAGCAGGCGGGCCAGCGTGGACTTGCCATTGCCGTTCTTGCCGAGAAGGCCGATCCGGTCGTCTGTTCCGATGGTGAGTTTCAGCCGCGTCAGGATCGGCGTTGCGGGATCGTAGCCTACCGCGACATCGTCGAGGGCGACGATCGGCGGTGGCCGCAGCCGCTCCGGGTTCGGGATCGCGAAGGGCAGCACGCGCTCCTCGACCATCTCGGCGATCGGCGTCATCCGCGCCAGCGCCTTCAACCGTGACTGCGCCTGCTTGGCCTTGGATTCCTTGTAGCGGAAGCGCTCCACGAAGGCTTCAAGATGGCGGCGCTGGTCCTGCTGCTTCTTCTTGAGCTTCAGCTGCAGTGCCTGCCGTTCGGCGCGCTGTCGGTCGAACTGGCTGTAGCCGCCACGATAAAAGGTGAGCTTGCCCTCAGAGAGATGGACGATGCTGTCGACGGCCGTGTCGAGAAGCTCGCGGTCATGCGAGATGATGAGCACGGTGTGGCGGTAGCGGGCGATAAAGCCGTGGAGCCAGAGCGTGCCTTCAAGGTCGAGATAGTTCGTCGGCTCGTCGAGGAGCAGGAGGTCGGGTTCGGCGAAAAGTACAGCTGCCAGCGCCACACGCATCCGCCAGCCGCCGGAGAACTCCGCGCAAGGGCGTCGCTGCGCCTCGGCATCGAAGCCGAGGCCGGCAAGGATCGCGGCCGCCCGCGCCTCCGCCGAATGCGCGTCGATGTCGGTCAGCCGCTCATGGACGTGGGCGATCCGGTGCGGATCCTCGGCCGTCTCCGCTTCTGCCAGAAGCCGCGTCCGTTCGGTGTCGGCGGCGAGGACGACCTCAATCAGCGGGTCCGGCCCGGCCGGCGCCTCCTGCGCCACCTGTCCGATCCGTCCGTTCTTCGGCAACGTCACGAAGCCGGTCTCGGTCGGCACCTCGTCGCCGATGATGCGGAACAGCGTCGTCTTGCCGGCGCCATTGCGGCCGACAAGGCCGGCCCGCGCACCCTGCGGCAGGCTGAGGCTGGCGTGGTCGAGCAATAGCCGG
Source organism: uncultured Bauldia sp. (assembly GCA_964611195.1). Lineage (GTDB taxonomy): Bacteria > Pseudomonadota > Alphaproteobacteria > Rhizobiales > Kaistiaceae > JADLGL01. Next base: position 1,036 of record CAZSXA010000092.1, on the reverse strand, counting down.
TCGCCGATCCGGTAGCTGACATTGGAGATCTGCAGCATCGGCGCTTTGTCCCGCGGCGTTGCCGGCGGTGCAAGACCGCGTTGACCGCATGGGGCGCCGGGGCTATGCCATGAAGACCATCAACGCGACGAGCCACAGGAGGGGTGCGGGATGATTGTCGGTGCATCGAACGGGCTGGTCGCGGATTCCGCCGCCTAGCGCGGCGCCCCAAGAACACTCGATCAGCCACGACATCGCGGTCGGCGCCAGCGCCCCGTCCGCCCTTATGGCTCGGCTTGACAAGAGCCGGTTGATCGAGAAACGGTCATGAACATTTCCGGAAACGACCTCGCCGCGCTCGGCTGGGGTCCATACTTCCAGTCCCAGCTCAATCTGGATGAACTGGAGCAGTTGACGCCTGCACGCGTTATCGAAGTTCAGCGCGACGCTGTCGTCCTTCGCGGCGGCGACGAAGGCGACCTCCGCCTCCCGCAACGCTACGATCTGGGCGGCGAGGGCGGCAGCGCCGCTGTCGGCGACTGGGTCCTGGTCGATGAGGGGCGGGGCCGCATGGTCCGGCTCCTGGAGCGGCGGAGCCTCTTCCGCCGCAAGGCGGCAGGGCGCGAGGCGAGGATCCAGCTGATCGCCGCCAATGTCGACACGCTGCTTATCGTCTCGTCCTGCAATCAGGACTTCAACATTCCTCGCGTCGAGCGCTACCTCGCACTTGCCGGGGAAGCCGGCGTCGAGCCCATTCTGGTGCTCACCAAGGCTGACATGGTCGATGAGCCCGAGGCCTTCGCGTCGGAGGCCCGCAAGGTCTCGCCGGCGCTGCTGGTCGTCACTTGCGACGCCCGCGACATGGCGATGGCGCGCTATCTCGAGCCGTGGCTCGGACGGGGCCAGACGCTGGCGCTTGTGGGCTCTTCCGGCGTCGGCAAGTCGACCCTGGTGAACACGCTCGCAGGCGAGGAACTAGCGACGGCGACGATCCGCGAGGACGACGCCAAGGGCCGCCACACTACGACGGCGCGTTCGATGCACCTCGTCGCCAGCG
>CAZSXA010000091.1:0-9252 GCA_964611195.1 uncultured Bauldia sp. | reverse complement strand
GATGAGCTTTTCTAGCGTCTTCTTCGACGACTGACGGGTCGCGAGCTTGGGCTTCTCGCCGGCCCATTCCGCCTTCAGTGCCGCGATCGCGGCGGGGGCCTCGCTGAGGTCGCCTGCCTGGCCGGCCTCGAACTGGCCGCGAATCTCCGGAGGCGAGGCCTCGAGTCGCGACTCCCAGGCCTTCCGCCTGGCGCCGCCGGCCGAGCCGACCGCGCGCCACGCCGACAGAACCTCGTTGGGAATGACGAAGGGCTCGTGCGGCCAGGAGAGATTCTTGCGGGCGCCGGCGATTTCCTCGTCGCCGAGCGGCTCGCCATGCGCCTTTGCGGTGCCGGCGCGGGTCGGCGCGCCGTAGCCGATCTTGGTGCGGCAGGCGATCAGCGAGGGCTTGTCCGACGTCCGCTCTTCGGCGATCGCCGCTGCCACTGCCTCGGCGTCATGGCCGTCGACGCGGCGGACGGACCAGCCGGAGGCTTCGAAGCGAGCCAACTGATCGGTGGAGGTCGAAAGGCTCGTCGAGCCGTCGATCGAGATCTCGTTGTCGTCGAAGAGGACAATCAGGCGGTTGAGCCGGAGATGGCCGGCCATGTCGATCGCCTCATGGCTGATGCCTTCCATCAGGCAGCCATCGCCGGCAATGACGTAGGTGTAGTGGTCGACAAGCTCATCGCCGAAGCGGGCGTTGAGCAGCCGCTCGGCGAGCGCCATGCCGACCGCGTTAGCGATGCCCTGGCCGAGCGGGCCGGTGGTGGTCTCGATGCCCGTGGCGTGGCCGAACTCGGGATGACCGGCGGTCTTGGCGCCGAGCTGACGGAAGTTCTTCAACTGGTCCAGCGTCATGTCGGCGTAGCCGGTGAGGTGGAGCAGCGAATAGAGCAGCATCGAGCCGTGCCCGGCCGAGAGCACGAAGCGGTCGCGGTCGGGCCAGTTCGGCGCCTGCGGGTCGAACTTCATGAAGCGCGTGAACAGCACCGTGGCGACATCCGCCATGCCCATCGGCATGCCGGGATGGCCCGACTTGGCGGCCTGGACGGCGTCCATCGACAGGGCCCTGATGGCGGCTGCCAGAGTGCGGTCGTCGACGACAGGGGCCTCGCCGGCCGGCTGGGTGCTCTGATCTTGGCTCATAGACATCAATGTTCCTTAGTCAGCGTTCTTTTCTTTGACGAGGCGCAGCACCAGCGGCGTCAGGATGAGCTGCATGGCGAGGTCGAGCGCGCCGCCCGGAATGACGATCGAGTTGGCGCGCGACATGAAGCTTGCCTGGATCATCCGAAGAAAGTGCGGGAAGTCGACGCCGTGCGGATCCGCCCAGCGGATCACCACCATCGACTCGTTCGGTGTCGGGATCCAGCGAGAGATGAACGGGTTCGACGTATCGACCGTCGGCACGCGCTGGAAGTTGATGTTGGTCTCGGAAAACTGCGGGACTATGTAGTCGATGTAGTCGGGCATGCGCCGCAGAATCGTGTCCTTTACCGCGTCGGTGGAGTAGCCCCGGGCCTCCTTGTCGCGATGGATCTTCTGCGTCCATTCGAGGTTGATGACCGGCACGACGCCGATCTTGACGTCGGCATGCTGGGCCACATTGACCTTGTCGGTGACGACCGCGCCATGGAGGCCCTCGTAGAAGAGGAGGTCCGTGCCGGCCGGGAAATCCTCCCAGTCGGTGAATGTGCCGGGCTCGGAGCCGTAGAGCTTGGCCTCGTCGTCGTCGTGGACGTAGTGGCGCGTCTTGCCGCCGCCGTTCTCGCCATAGGCTTTGAACGTCGCCTCGAGCTCCTCAAGGAGGTTGGCATCGGGACCGAAATGGCTGAAGCGATGATTGCCGCTCGCGGTTTCCTCCGCCATGACCGCGCGCATTTCCTTGCGGTCGTAGCGATGGAACGCATCGCCCTCGATGTAGGCGGCGTTGACCTTCTCGCGGCGGAAGATCTGCTCGAAGGTCTTTCGCACCGACGAGGTGCCGGCGCCGGACGAGCCCGTGATGGATATGATCGGATGGCGGCGTGACATAATCGTTCGAATGCTCCCTCAAGTCGCACGTGTGCCGGCGCATCCGTCGCGGAGGCGACCGGCCGCATGCGTTGGCACGCCCCTAGCGATTGCGGGACGTTGCGTCCAGCCCGAAGTCCGGCTCCGCTTCATTCCGTTCCTCCCCAAGGACAGCGTTCCTGCTGCCCGCTGCCCGCGTACGCGGCATTTACCCGCAGGTCGCCGCGCTTTTTTCTCGCCGATCGTCTCATAATGCACGAGATGGGAGGGGCCAACAAACCCGAAGACACCCGCGCGAATGCCTGCGAAGCCGGCTTCAGGCCATTGCCCCGGCTTCACCAGGCCGACAGCTAGTTCAGCGGCAGTAGCGGCCCGTCTCCCACGTCGTCCTCCTCCGGATCCACCGGTGGCGCCCCAATCTCGTAGAGTTCGGTCACATCGCGGTTGAAGGTGATGATCCGGCCGGCGCCGAGACGGAACGCCCACCCGTCGGTCGCGGCAGCGATCTCGGCGGCCTGCTCTTCGGCCGCGCTGCCCGGCTCTGCGGTTGCTTCGTAGACGACCCAGGTTTCTCCGTCAGCCTCGGCGAGCGTCGCGCTCAGGCTGAGGCCATCCTGCGTGACATAGCGGACGGTTCGCGCGTCTTCTGGGATGCTGACGCTTTCGACCGTTCGCGCGTCCTGGAAGGTTGTCGAGACAATCGCCTGCGACATGCCGCGGACGCCGCTGTCGTCGGCGATCGCGTTCTCGACGCCGAAGGACGGGTCAAGGTATTCCAGTTCGTAATCGCTTGTGTCGAAGTCGACCTTGACGGCGTCGAAGAGCATCTCCTCGCCGGAAAAGATCGTCAGCCGACCGACGTCCCGACCGCTGATCGAGAAGAGCGGATCGAAGAACTCCGAGGGGAAGGTGGGCGGCAGCACGGTGCCCTCGGCGAGCCAGGCGCGCTCTTCGTCGGTGCGGCGCAGATACATGCCGCCACGCGTATGCTGACCGATGGCGTTCGCCGGGTAGCCGAGGATCACGTCGGCCAGGACGTCGCCGTTGGCCGCGGTGATGGTCACCAGCGTGTCCTCGCGGTCCTCCGACGGCCCCGCCACGCCAAGCTCGGCATAGAGTTCGGGATTGGCGGTCTTGGGTTCGTACTCAACGAGTTCGACCATGCCAGCGAGGAGTTGGTCGATCGGCTGGCTGCGCACCGGATAGTCGCCGCGATCGATCGCCACCCAGCTGCCGTTGCGGCGCTCCAGCGTCATCGAATAGCGGCGCGCTTCGATCGCCACCTGGGTGACGTCGGCGATACGCTCGTCGAGATCGGGGAAGACGAGCCCGCCGGCGCCACGATCGTTGGACGCGTCGATCTGCTCACTGACCACGAGCGCGACTGCCGCCAGCAATGCGATGGCCGTTACGACGAGGAGTGCGAGAAAGCCGCGCGCCGACATCTTTCCTCCTATGTCGCCGCCTGGCGCCGGGCGAGGTAGCGCGAGAGACGCATCCGCCGCCAGGCCGCCACGAGCAGACCAAGCACGATCACCGCGGCTGGAATGACGAGAATGTTGAGCAGGATCAGCCGGGTCCGCAGGTTGTCGAACTCTGCCTGGATCGCCGCCTCGATGTCGCGGAGCTCGCCGCGAGCCTCGACCTGGCGCGCTACCAGCGTGTCATACTGCGCCCGCAGGTCCGCCGGCAGCGATGTCGGCTGCCCGAGCGGGGTGCGCGCGAGCAGATCGTCGATTGCCACTGCGATATCGGCGAGCTCCGAGGTCAGCTGCGCGCGAGCCTCGCCGTATTCCTCCTGGGCCTCGCGGTCGAGTTCCTGGATCCGCGTGAAGGAGCGTACTTCGGCTTGCCGGCTGCGCAGTTGGGTGAGGTTGTCGGAGCCGACGAGATCCTCGACCGCGTTGACGAGGAAGGTCTCGTTCGAGCCGACGGCGAAATTGCCGGTCAAATGGCTGTCGGAGAGGATCTCGGTGTCGGCGACGACGATCACGTCGATCGGCTCCGGCGATTCCTCGATGAGTTCGGGAGGCGGCGTCGGATAGTTCGGAATCTGCTCCGGTGGGCCGCCCGGATAGGCTGTCCGCGCCGTTCCTGTGATGCGTGCGGCGAGCACCTGCAGGCCCGCCGGCTCGAAGGCCTCGAGCGAGAATAGCGGGTTGCGGAGGGTCGCGCTCGACTGCGGGATGAAGCCCGCCGCCTCGGTGGTCGTGATCAGAGGCGTGAAGGTGGTCGTCGCGTCGTCGAGCGGATAGAGCGCCCCCGGATTGGTGATGCCGATGGCCGACAGCGGCGCCGTGACGATATCGTCCCGATTGAGCCCCTCCTCGCGAACGATCATCTGCTCGAGGCGCTCGACCAGCCGGCCGTCGGAAAGGCGCACTGTGATCCCCAGTTCTGGGTCGCCGACGACCTGATCGCGGTTCATACCGAGACCCCAGCCCGACAGCACCGGCTCGAGATAGGAATCCGGATTGCGCAATCCACCGCCCTGCGCCGGGCCGCCGGCCTCCGACAGAGCGTCGAGGAAGACGAGGGCACGGCCGCCGCGCATGACGTATTGCTCAATCGCGTAGCGGGTCTGCGGGATCATCGCATAGGGGTGGACGACGACAATCGCGTCGTAGGGCGGGATGTTGTTGATGTCGAGGTCGAGTTCCTCGACGACGAATTCCTGCTGCAGGCGCGCGATGAAATCGGACGGTCCGCTATCGGGAGTGCCGAAAACGCCGATGCCGTCGAGAACGCCAACGGCCGGATACTCGCGATTGGAGAGCCGCGACACCATGCGGGTCAGATCGTATTCGAGCGCCGCCGTCTCGGTCGGGTCGAAGAACGGAATCACCTCGATGTCGTCGAGCGTGTTCGTGCCGACGAGGCCGAAATAGCCGCGCTCGGAATTACCAAGATCGAAGCCGGGGAGACCGTAGCCAAGGACCTCGTCCTCCTCCTCGGAAAGCGGGACGGGGTCGAATTGCTGGAAATTGACGTTGCCGCCGGAGCGGATCTCGTAGGTCCGCAGGAGCTCGGTCACCTGATCGGCCAGGCGTCGGAAGCTGGCGTCGTCGGCCACGAGAGTGGACGAGAGGTAGAGCCGGAGCGTCACCTCCTCGTCGACCTCGTCGAGGACCTCGAGCGTGTTATCGGTCAACGTGTAGAGCTGGTTCTCGGTGACATCGATCCGCTCGCCGAAAATGGTGAGGGAAGTAATCAGATTGATCGCGAGGAAAAGGGCGATCGCCAGAACGATCGTCGTCAGCGCGATCGTGCGGCGGTTGGCATTCTGGATCCGTTTAAGCATGGCTCAGCTCGCCCTCGTCAGATCGATGATCTGGCGGTTGATGAGCAGCAGGAGCGTGATCAACGTCGCGAAGTAAATGAGCGCGGTGACCTCGATAAGGCCGTTCGTCATGACGCCGAAATGCGTGAGGAACGAGAACGAGGCGATCAGGCTGATCAGGTAGTCGGGCGCCCAGGACGAGAAGGCATCGATCACGAAGTCGAGGCCGGCGAACATCAGCAGGAAACCGACCACGACCGAGATTACGAAGGCCACGACCTGGCTGTTGGTCGCCGCCGAGACGCAGGAGGCCAGCGCCAGCAGCGCGCCAGCCATCAGGAACGATCCGAAATAGCCCGAGATTATGACCGACACTTCCGGGTCGCCGAGATACTCGACCGTCAGCCAGATCGGGAAGGTGAGCGCCAGGGCCAGCGTGGCGAAGGCCCAGGCGGCGAAGAACTTGCCGAGGACAGCCTGCCAAGGCGTGACCGGCAGCGTCATCAGGAGTTCGATCGTGCCCTGCCGCCGCTCGTCCGACCACAGCCGCATGCCGATCGCCGGCATGAAAACCAGGAACAGCCATGGGTGATAGACAAAGAAGGTCGAGAGACTTGCCGTGCCGCTCGACAGGAAGTTGGGCTGATCGACGAAATTGCCGAAATAGAACGGCGCGGCGAGAGCTCCGGCGAGGAAGACGACGAGGAACACATAGGCCAGCGGCGTAGCGAAATAGGCGATGAATTCGCGCCTTGCGATGGTGAGCATGACGCGCATCAGGCCGTTTCCTTGTCGGCCGAAGCCGCCGCCGGATAGGCCGGCTGGCGACCCTCACCGGTCGTCACGGTGCGGAAGACATCGTCGAGCTTTCCGGTGACGGCGTAGATGTCGGTCGGGACGATGTTGTTCTCGCGCAGCGTCGCGCCGACCTGGTCGGCAATGAACTGACCGTTGCGCGGCCGCACCAGAAGCGCCGCGGTCGTCTCTGTCTGCTCCGTCACCTCGGCCGCCGCGATCTCCGGCTGCGACGTCAGAATCTGACTCGCCTTTTGCGCATCAGCGAGCGGCAGGCGCAGCGACACGGCGTTGTAGTCCGGCGAGCGGGCGTGAAGCTGCTCGGGCGTGCCGTCCGAGACGATTTTGCCATGGTCGATGATGATCGCACGGTCGCAGACCGCATCGACCTCCTCGAGGATATGGGTCGATATGATGATGGCCTTGGTGTCGCCCATCGAGCGGATCAACTGGCGGACCTGGTGCTTCTGGTTGGGGTCGAGGCCGTCGGTCGGCTCGTCGAGGATCAGGACCTCGGGATCATGCAGGATTGCCTGGGCCATGCCGACGCGGCGGCGGAAGCCCTTCGACAGCGTTTCGATGCGGCGGTGCAGAACCTCCCGCAACTCCAGCCGCTCGACCGCATTGGCGACCGCACGCTTGCGATCGGCGCGCTTCATCAGGCGCGTCCGGCAGACGAAGTCGAGGAAGCCTTCCGGGGTCATGTCGCCGTAGAGCGGCGAGCCCTCCGGCAGGTAGCCGACCTTGCGCTTGGCCGCGACCGGACTTGTCCGGATGTCCTCGCCGCCGACCAGCGCCGTCCCGGAAGTCGGCGGCAGGAAGCCGGTGATCATCTTCATCGAGGTCGACTTGCCGGCGCCGTTGGGGCCGAGGAAGCCCAGCACCTCGCCGCGGGCAACGGAGAACGAGATGTCGTCGACCGCCACGACGGCGCCGAACACTTTGCGCAAAGAGCGCACTTCGACCAGGGTCGACATAGATACCAAACGTCCCCGAGCGCTTCAGCGGCGGCCGTTCCCCGGCCGCTCTTCGTTCAATGGCCGCTATCCCTATCGGGGATATGCGGGCAATGGCAAGGGCATGTCCGAGCGGGGCAGGAACCGCTGGCGTCGGGCCCACCTCGCTACGTCGCGTCGAACGGGTCCGCCCGATCGGGGCGCCGCCCGATGCCGCGTCATGCGCCGGATTCGTCGGCCGTTTGCCGCTGCCCGAAGAGCCAGCGGACGGCGAGGACGGCTATCACGCCACCAACGAGTTCGGCCGCAACGAAGCCAGGAACGTCGCCTGGGCGGATGCCTGAAAAGGTGTCCGTGAAGCCGCGCGCGATCGCCACGGCGGGGTTGGCGAAAGAGGTCGAGGCGGTGAACCAGTAGGCGGCGGTGATGTAGAGCCCGACCAGCCACGGGATGTCGCGGGGGCGATAGCGGAGAGCGATGAGAATCGTCGCGACGAGACCGAATGCCGCCACACCCTCGGCGAGCCATTGCGCCCCGCCGGTGCGGATGGTCGTCGAGGCGTCGACGGCTGAGAGCTCGAACATCAGATGCGCCAGCACGGTGCCGGCTATGCCGCCGGCGATCTGCACGCCGACGAACGCGGCCCCCTCGCGGGCCGAGATGTCGCGGCGGACGAGGAAGGCCAGCGTCACGGCCGGGTTGAAATGCGCGCCGGAGATCGGGCCGAGGCTCGCAATCAGCACCATCAGCGCCGCGCCGGTGGCGATCGTGTTGGCGAGGAGGGCGACCGCAACGTCGTCGGTGAGCCGCTCCGCCATGATGCCGGACCCGACGACGGCAGTGACGAGCAGGCACGTGCCGACGGCCTCGGCCGCCAGCCTCCGCGACAGGGCGAAGGGTGCGTCCCTCACGCGGTGAGCTGATTGTCGCCGATTTCGTCGAGGCGTTTTTGCAGCGACAACCGGTCGAGGCTCGCAAGCGGCAGATTCACGAAGACCGAGATCCGGTTGTTGAGCATCCGGAAGGTCTCGGCGAACGCCTCGCGCTTAACCGCCTCGCTGCCCTCGACCGCTGCCGGATCGGGGACGCCCCAATGCGCCGTCATCGGCTGGCCAGGCCAGACCGGACAGGTTTCCTTGGCGGCGGCGTCGCAGACGGTGAAGACGAAATCGAGTTCCGGCGCCCCGGGTTCGGCGAACTCGTCCCAGTTCTTCGAGCGAAAGCCGGAGGTATCGAAGTTGAGGTGCTTCAGCAGGTCCATCGTATAGGGGTGGACTTCGCCCTTCGGATGCGAGCCGGCGGAGAAGCCGCGGAAGTTGCCGCGTCCCTCGCGGTTCATGATCGCCTCGCCGATGATCGAGCGGGCGGAGTTCCCGGTGCACAGGAACAAGACATTGAAGACGCGGCTGTTATCGGTCACGGCGTTCCCCCTTTGATTTGTCTCAGCAAGCGCAGGCGAGCGTCGCCAGCGCTGGGCGGCAGACCTCGGGCTGCCCATTGCAGCAATCTTCCAGCAGATAGGTCATCAGCTTGGTGACGCCGTCATAGTCGGCGGCGTAGCGGATCGAGCGGCCCTCGCGGTGGCCGACGATGAGGCCGGCACGAGCGAGTTGCCCGAGATGGCTCGACAGCGTGTTCGGAACGATCTCGAGCTCCGCGGCGATCGTGCCGGCGGCAACGCCCTCCGACCCCGCCTGAACGAGATAGCGAAAGATGCGCAGGCGGTTCTCCTGGGCGAGTGCGGCAAGTCCGTCGAGTGCGTGCGTTTCATCCATAGTTCGAGAAATATCGAAGTGTCAGGCGCGGGTCAATCCCGCCTGGAAGCCGGATGGTGGCGGGGCGAGGCCGGCCGAGCTGGCCGAACGCGGAGCGGGACAACACTCGGTCGGCGCGCCAGGCCAACAACAGCGCCTCCTCGAATCGCTCACGAAATGTGTCAGAACTGCGTCAATCTTTTTCGCTAACGCACTGATATTCTGCAGGTCTGACCTGCCGCCAGGTATTACCTGAATGCAGGGCGAATCCCGTATAGATGTCGTGTGCCGAATTGCTTGGGCATCCTCCCAACCCAAACGCGTCGGAACATCGGACATGGAGCACGCAATCATCAATCGGGCCGTGGTGCCCGACGACACCGGATTCGTTGAGCGGGCAGGCGTGCCAGCCGGCGAATTCCCCCTGACATCAAGCCGCGATTTCGAGGTGCACATCGCCGAGGAGGGGAAC
>CAZSXA010000090.1:0-9298 GCA_964611195.1 uncultured Bauldia sp. | reverse complement strand
GTCGCCGGGGTAGGCCTCGCGCCCGGGCGGGCGCCGCAGCAGCAACGACAATTCGCGATAGGCGCGCGCGTGCCTTGTGAGGTCGTCATAGACGATCAGCACGTCGCGGCCGCGGCGCATGAAGCGCTCGGCCATCGTCGTCGCGGCATAGGGCGCGATATACTGGAGCCCCGGAGCGTCGTCGCCGGACGCGACCACAACGATCGTGCGTTCCAGCGCGCCGCCGCGCCGCAAGACATCGATCGCGCGCGCGACGGCCGAGGAGCGCTGACCGATCGCGCAATAGACCGAGACCACATCGTCGCCCTGATTGAGAATCGCATCGATCGCAATGGTGCTCTTGCCGGTCTGTCGATCGCCGAGGATCAGCTCGCGCTGGCCGCGGCCGATCGGGATCACCGCGTCGATCGCCTTGATCCCGGTCTGCAGCGGTACCGAAACGGCGGCACGGTCCATGATCGGCGCGGCGGGAGCTTCGATCGGCTGGCGCTCCGCGGCATCGATCGTCCCGTGGCCATCGATCGGGCGACCAAGCGCATCGACGATCCGGCCCAGCAGCGCCTCGCCGACGGGCGCGTCGCTGACGCGATGCGTTCGATGCGCGTCAGCCCCGACCTCGAGAGCGGAGGAATCGCCCAGAAGGATGACGCCGACCCGGCGCTCGGAGAGGCTGGCCGCGAGCCCGACGAGATTGCCAGGCAGCGCGATCAGCTCGTTGGCAGCGATATCGGTGAAGCCCTCGATCTCGCAGACGCCGTAGCCGATCGAAACGACGCGGCCGACCTCGCGAACGGCAAACGGCATCCGGTCATCCGGAACCGCTTTCTGCCAGTCGGCGCCAAGGCGTTCGGCGACGCGTCCGAGGGTGTCACCCATGGGCCGCTTCCGGTCGCGCGTGACCGGCCTCCTCGGCCTGCCGGAAGATGTCGGCAAGACGGGCGGAGAAACGATCGAGATAGGCGCCGAGCGTCCACTCGACGACCTGGCTGCCGCAACGGAGCCGGACGCCGAAGACCAGCTCCGCGTCGGCTTTGTAGTTCACCTCGACGTCGCCGCCGAGAGTCTTGTGAACGGCCGTGGTCAGGCGCCGCCGCGCCTCGGCTGAGAGCGGCTTGCCGGTTTCGATCCTGGCGGGAGCGGCGCTCTCGGCGACCGATGCACGAAGGCGGCTCCGCGCCGCATCGTCGAGGGCCTCCAAACGCTCCACGAACACCGCGGTAATGCGATCCTCCAGGTCGCTGTCGGCGAGCTCCCCGAAGGCCTGTTCGGCGAGCTGTCGGACTGCTGCTTCGGCGTGTTGGGTGACCGTCGACAGGAAGGTCGCCTGATCCTCTCGCAGTTCCTCCCGCCAGGCGGCCCGGTGCGCCGCGACCTCCTCGCGGGCGGCGTCGCTCAGCTTGCGCTTCAGCTCGCTGGCTTCCTCGCGCACCTCACCCAGAAGCTGCTCGCGGCGTTGCTCGAAATCGTGCCGCTCAGCGGCGAGTTTCTTCGCCTCCTCCTCAGCCTCCTGCTTCTGCCTGTCAGCCTCGGCCGCGCGCTCCTTGATGCGCTCCTCGCGCCGCACCATCGCCGCGACGATCGGGCGGTAGAGAAACCGGTGCAAGAGGGCCACCAGGATGAGGAAGTTGATCACCTGGGCCGCGATCGTGACCCAATCGATCTCCATGCCTCAGCCTCCGGCCGCGCTCTGAACGGCGTTCCAGAACGGGTTGGCGAAGATGAGAATCATCGTAACGACGAAGCAGTAGATCGCCGTCGATTCGATCATGGCCAGCGATACGAACAGTGTTCGGGTGATCGTGTTGGCCTCGTCCGGCTGACGGGCGATCGCTTCCAGAGCCTGCGACGCGGCACGGGCCTCGCCAAGGGCCGGGCCGATCGATCCGATCGCCATCGTCAGGCCGGCGGTGACGATCGAGACGGCAGCGACGAGTATCTCGTTGTCCATGCTTCCTCCCCTATCCCGCTTCCTGCGGGGCCTCTCTCCGCGTCGGTGACTGGGCGCGAACTGCCGAAGCAATGTAGACCATCGCCAGAATCGCGAAGATATACGCCTGCACCATCCCGGTCAGGAGCCCGAGCAGTCGCATCACGATCGGGAAAATGAACGGCGCGATGCTGATCAGGATGCCGATGACGATCGCGCCGCTCATCACGTTGCCATAGAGCCGGACCGCCAGAGCTATCGTCCGGGACAGCTCGCCGATGATGTTGAACGGCAGCATGAACGGCGTCGGGCGCGCATAGTTCTTCAAATACTCGCCGATGCCCCGTTCGGCGATCCCGTAGGCCGGCACCGCGACCAAAACGCAAAGCGCCAGCGCGACGGTTGTCGACAGCGAGCCGGTCGGCGGCCGGTAGCCGGGAACGACCGCGAGCAGGTTGGACATCGCGATGAACAGGAACAACGTTCCGACGAACGAGAGATACTTTCCGGGGTCCTGATGGCTGACGTCGCGAATCTGGTCGCGGATCGTCGTGACGACGATCTCGAGGAAGCTCTGCCAGCGGGACGGGATTATATCGTCGGAGAGGCGCCAGGTTGCGGCGAGCGACAAGCCCACCAGCAGCACCATCACGACCCAGGTCCAGACAATCGTGGCGTTGACGCCGAATCCGCCGATTTCGAAGACGATGACCGTGTCGGGCGTGATGGTCATGGCACGCTCGATCTCACACGGGAGACGGCGAACATGCGGACGACGGTGAAGCCCAACGCCGCAGCGACAATCGCGACTGCACTTGCCTCAACGACGATCAGCACGATGCCGGCTGACACGACAAGCGCCAGCCGCGCCACCAGCCCGATGAAGAGCCATCGCGCATTGCCCCGGTCGGAGATCGCCCGTCGCACGCTGAGCCACAGCACGGCAAAGAAGCCGCCGCCGACCAGCGCCCCAAAAGCGGCACCCCAGGCAAGATCGGTGAGAACGGCGGACATGCCTAGTCTCCCCGGCTCTCGCGACTGACCCAGTACCAGGCGTTGACAACGCCGAGCACGACCCCGGCCAACAGCAGGGCCAACGTCCAGGAGATGTCGCTGGAGACCTCGCGATCGAGCCACCAGCCGATCGCTACGCCGATCAGCGTCGGCACGGCCACCGCCCAGCCGACAAGCCCGAACATGCCGAGGCCGAACCAGACGGCACGCTTTCGTTCGCGCCGTGCCTTCAGACGGCGCTCCGCCTGACGCCCTATCCTCGCAGCAGCGTCGGCTCGGTCCCTGTCCGATCGGTTTGGAGCGGCGGCATTCATCCCGGACGCATCCCCTCGAACTCGATGAAGCGGCGAACGATGCCCGCCTCGAGCTTGGCCAGCGTCAACCGGTTGTCGCGCTCGCGCTCGCTGAGATTGACGAACTCCTCGCGAACGGTGTGTTCCAAACTGGCGAGGTCGACGCCCCTTACCGCGCGGCGGGTCGCAACGCGCACGCCCGGGCCTGTCTTGGCGAGCGTGCCGACATCGACGGCAATGTGATGCTCGTTGGCCTCCGTATCGAGGTAGCTAAGGATCGCGGGAACGAGCGGCGCAACAATGTCGATGTGGCGCGGCAGGATGCCGAGCGATCCACGTGTCGACACCGCGGTCATGGCGAGGACGGGCTCGTCGACGATGTCGGCTTCCGGCGTCAGTACGGTCAGGCGCATCATTTCATTCATGGCCTAGCCCCGTGGTCGCCTTGAGCGACGTCGCCGAGCCCGCCGATCATGTAGAGCGCGCTCTCCGGCAAATCGGAGAACTCGCCGGTCAGGATTCGCTCCGCACCGGCGATGGTGTCCTCGATCGACACGAACCGACCTTCGCGGCCGGTGAACTGCGAGGTGGTGAAGAAGGGCTGCGTCAGGAAGCGCTCGAGCCGCCTGGCTCGAAACACCGTCGCGCGGTCCTTCTCCGACAACTCCTCGATGCCGAGCATGGCAATGATATCCTTCAGCTCCTCATACTCGGCGAGGGCCTCTCGGACGGCAAGCGCCACACGATAGTGCCGGTCGCCGACGATGCCGGGCGTCAGCATCTTCGAATCCGACTGCAGCGGATCGATTGCAGGATAGAGCCCCTGGGCGGCGCGCTTCCGCGACAGGACGACGCTGGCCGAAAGATGCGCGAATGTGTGGGTCGCGGCCGGATCGGTGAAATCGTCCGCGGGAACATAGACCGCCTGAACCGAGCTGATCGAACCGGTTGCTGTGTTGCAGATGCGCTCCTCGAGCGCGGCGATCTCGGTGGCGAGCGTCGGCTGGTAGCCAACCCGCGACGGGATCCGCCCCATCAGGCCGGAGACTTCCGAACCGGCCTGCACAAAGCGGAAGATGTTGTCGACGAGCAGCAAGACGTCGCGATTGAGAACGTCGCGGAAATACTCGGCAATCGTCAGCGCGGCGTGGCCGACGCGAAAGCGCACGCCGGGCGCCTCGTTCATCTGCCCGAACACCAGAACCGAGCGGTCAAGAACGCCGGCCGCCGTCATCTGGCGATAGAGTTCCTCGGCCTCGCGTGAGCGTTCGCCGATGCCGCAGAAGATGCTGACGCCCTCATATTGCGCGACCATGTTGTTGATCATCTCGGTGATCAGCACGGTCTTGCCGACACCGGCGCCGCCGAAGAGGCCGGCCTTGCCGCCGCGCTCGAGCGGTGCCAGAAGGTCGATCGCCTTGACGCCGGTACGGAAGACCTCGGCGCGCACGGACCGTTTGGTGAGAGGAACCGGCGGCTGGTGGATCGGCCAACGCTCGGCTGTCGTCAGCGGACCCTTGCGGTCGATCGGCTGGCCGAAGAAGTCGACGGCACGGCCGAGCACCTCCTCACCGACCGGGAGCGTAAGCGGCTCGCCGGTGTCCCAGACCGGCATGCCGAGATGGAGCGTGACGGCCGGGTTGAACGACATCGCGCGCGCGGTGTTCGAACCGACGATGTCGAGAACTTCCATGATCGACTGGCGATCGTCGCCGGCCTCCAGGAGGTTGCCGATGGTTGGAGCGCGTTTGCGGAATCGGACGTCAACGACGCTGCCCTCGACGGCGGTTACATGGCCGTCGGGCTCGGTACCGGCTTGCGCCTCGGCGGTGTCGGCTGGCGCCGTCGTGATGAGTAGCCTCCCCTACCCATGCTTCGCCCGGGCAACACGCTGGCCGACGGCGCGGGGAACCGCGCCATCGTCCATCGCATTCGCCCCGTCACAATCGCGTAGCGGCCAATCCATCGGGCCGCAACCCGAACGGGCTGCGGCGAATGGCGACCACGCCGCGACAGCCGCGGCTAGATGTCCTTTGTCGGCGCGCGGAACCCACCGCTGAGAGACTTCTCGTCGTCGGCGTATTCCATCGTGCCGCAGAAGACGTCGCCGATCCCGACCACCGTCAGGGTCCCGGCCTGCCCGTCACTGGCAGTGCCGAGTTCCTCGCCCTCCTGAACGATCACGGTGTAGGTCAGTTCACCGAACGGGCGCCCCGGCTCGACAACCGTGTCGACCTCGATCGGCACGATATCCTCCGGATCGGCATTGAAGATCGTCACCGAGACCGTCCACAGCGTGCCGCCTTCCGGCACCTCCGGGCTGCTGATCAGGCCGAAGGAATCGAGGTTGAGGTCGAAATCGGCGAGGTAGAGGGTATATGCGGCACCGTCCTCGATACGCGCCGCAACCGCGCTGGTCGCCTGGAAATCCGTTCCGGCCGGTGTCGTGCCTGTGGCATCGGTGGCCGGGCATCCTTCCGCCGCGACCTCCACCGGAGCATCGCCTGCCGCGTCCTCATCTTCGGCCGCGGCCTCGTCGTCGACAGCCTCATCCTCCGGCGTCTCGTCGGCCGGGGCCTCGTCAGGCGTCTCGTCGGCAGGTGCCTCGTTGACGGCGGCATCTTCGGCCTCCGCCGGCTCGTCATCGTCGTCGCTGCATGCGGCAAGCGCCATCAGCGCCGGTGCCGCAAGGAGAAATCCAATCGTCGAAGCCCGCATCTTCAACTCCCCGTCGTGTGCGTTAAGTCGCACCGGCACCATATAGCGCGCGCCAAAGGGGACAAGCCGGGCAGGACTCAGTCGTCGCGTTTCGGTCCCCGTTTGATGGCGGACCAGGGCAACCGCATTTCGGTGCCGTTTTGCTTCATCGTCGTCGACGTAACGCCAAACACGGTTCTGAGAAGGTCGTCCGTCAGCACCTCGCGTGGCGTCCCGTCGGCGACGATCTCGCCAGCGCTCATGACGAGAAGGCGATCTGCGAAACGTGCGGCGAGAGCGAGATCCTGCATGACCGCAACGACGGCGGTTCCGTCGTCGGCACGGTGCGCCAGCGCTTCGACGACGCGTAGCGCAAAACGGGGATCGAGCGAGGCGGTCGGCTCGTCGGCGAGGAGCACCGGCGCCGAAACCGCAAAGGCGCGCGCCAGCGCCACGCGGGCGCGTTCACCGCCCGACAGCGACGTCACCGGACGGGCTGCGAGTTCGATGGTGTCGGTGTCGGCAAGCGCATCGGCGACGGCCATCCTGTCGGCGTCGGAAAGCCCGCCATAGCCCTCGGCATGGGGGATACGTCCGAGGGCGACGATATCGGCGACCGGCATCGGCCAATGGAACACGTGACCCTGCGGCAGATAGGCGATCGCCCGGGCGCGAGTGCGCGGATCCAGGCGGTCGAGCGCAACCCCGCCCACCTCGATCTCGCCCCACGCCAGTTCCAGCCCTGCCAAGGCGCGCATGAGGGTCGTCTTGCCCGCGCCGTTCGGCCCGACGATCGCGGCGAACTCGCCCCGTACGAAGGAGATGTCGAGATCCCGAACCACCCAGCGGCCGTCGATGCTTACCGCGAGCGACCGGGTCTCGATCGCGAGCTGGCCGGGTTTCACGTCGGCGCTCCGACAAGGACACGCCGCTGGCGCAAGAGAAGGAGAATGAAGATCGGCACGCCGATCAGGGCGGTCACGACGCCGACATTGATCTCTCCCGCCGACGACGCCAATCTTGCGATGATATCGGCCGCGACGAGCAGAGCCGCTCCAGCAAGCGCTGCCGGAATGAGAAGCCGTGCCGGATCATGGCCGACGAGCGGACGAACGAGCTGGGGTGCGACGAGCCCGACGAAGCCGATCGCGCCGGTCACGGCGACCGACGCGCCGACACCGATCGCAACGCCCGAAACAACGCGAAGGCGGACCAGTCGAAGGTCGATGCCGAGGCTTTCCGCGGCCTCCTCGCCGAGGGCGAGCGCGCGATAGGCGACGCGATCCCAGAAAAGGAGCGCCCAGCTCGCGGCGAGAAAGGGCAGAACCAGCCACAGATGCGAAGCGCTTCGCGCTTCCAGCGATCCGAGGAGCCAGAATGATATCTCTGCAGTGGAGAATCGCTCCGGCGCCAGGGTGATCGCCAGCGCCGTGCCGGTTGCGGCGAGCGTCGTGACGGCAAGGCCGGCAAGCACGAGGACGATGAGGCTCGCCCGCGGGCCGGCGACGAGCACCAGCAGCCCGACCGAGGTCACGGCGCCGAGAATGGCCGCGAAGGAGAGGCCCGTCGAGGCCGCCCCCGCCAGTCCGACGGCCACCGCGACGACGGCGAACAAGGCCGCAGCAACAGGCGCCCCGAGGACGAAAGGCGACGCCAGCGGGCTGCGGAGCAATCCCTGCAGCGCCGCTCCGGCAAGGCCAAGCGTCGCCCCGACTACACAAGCCAGCAATGTCCGGGGCAGCCGAATCTCCTGGATGATCACATTGGCCGGCTCGTCTGCCCCGCCGACAAGACCGCCTATGATATCGCCAAGCGGCAAGCCCACCGCGCCGACGGAAAGCGAAATCGCCATGAGCACGACAAGAACGACGGCCAGCTGAAGCGGCAAACGCAGACGGGCGGCGAACGATCCGCCGCCGAGAGCCGGCTGCCCTGGCACTTCATTGTTGTCGCTCATCGCGTCGGCGCTGTCCTTGCCGTGACCGTGACCATCAGGCACAATTTATGAAGGCAATGGTCAAGTATATGTTCCTGCCCGGCGCAACCAACAGACCCCGTTTTGCCAATGCGTTAGCACCGTTCCGCAAGCGGCGGGAAAGCTTTCTTGCTGCCGGCTGGACGCGGAACCCGGATCACACGACCACGCGGGCCCACCGACGCCGCCGGCTTCTGCCTGCAATCCTCGCGCCGCTGATTGCGGGCGTGAGCGCACCTGCGCCGGCGCAGCCCGCATTGCCGACGATCGCCTCGTTCGACGTCTGTGCCGATCAGCTGGCGCTCGCGCTCGCCGTCCCCACCCAGATCGTGGCGTTGTCGGTCGAGGCGACCGACCCGCGCGCCTCCTATCTCGCTGTCGCTGCGCGCGACCTCGGCCTCGCCGATTTTGGCATCGAGGGCGTCATTGCGGCGGATCCGGACGTCATCCTCGTTGGGCCATCCACCTCCGAAGCCGTGCGGAGGCGGCTGCAGGACCTCGGCTATGGGCTCACCGAAGTGCCGCGGGTCGCTTCTGTCGACGAGGCGGTCGCCCAGATAAGGGAAATTGCCGAGACACTCGGACAGGCGGCGGCAGGCGAACGCCTTGCTCAAACGGTCGAGGCGGCGCGCGGTCAGGCCCGCCGCGTCAATTGGGGCGACACGGCCCTAGCCCTTAGCCATGGCGGCCGAGTGTTCGGCACAACGTCCATGCTGAGCGGCCTCATGGCGGTCGTCGGCCTCAACAACGCCGCCGCGGACCTCGCCGGCAACCGGGGCCGGGTTCCGCTCGAAGTCCTCGTCGCCTCGCCGCCGGACTATTTGATCGTACCGGAGCCGGAAACCGAAGCGGCGCTTCGAACCGACATGCTCGTGCACCCGGCGCTCGAGGCCGTCCTCCCGGCGCGATCGCGGCTGGAGATTGCCGAGAACCTCGTGGTTTGCGGTGGGCCGGGCTTGCCCGAAGCCCTTCGCAGGCTCGCGTCCGAACTCGATCGGGTCGGCAGCCGTTAGTTCAGGTTTCGGCTCCGGTCGAGCCGGACGAACGACGACGCCAGTTGTTCCACCGGCGGAGGACAGTGACCGTCGTCTTCCGGTTCCAGCGACGTATTCCAGCGCTGTCGACGGCGAGGACAAGCAGCCCTGCCGGCACCATCCAGAAGCCGAGGATCGGCAGAAAGCCGAGGAAACCGCCCGCGATCAGGCCGCCGCCCATCGCAGTGCGGGCGGCCCGCGTCCGGGGCAGGCCGATATTGTACTTCCACACCCGCACGGTCGGCATTCAAAACCCTCTTGACGATTTGCCCGTCCAACGCAGGCCGATCGTAACGCTCGTCTGCTTCGAAATGGGATGAGACGGCGTTTCCGGCAAGACAGCGCGCGCGTCAAGAAT
>CAZSXA010000089.1:0-9316 GCA_964611195.1 uncultured Bauldia sp. | reverse complement strand
AACGCCCTCTACGTCTTCGCTCTGCCGGAGAACTAGGGGATCGACGATCAGGAAGCTGGCGGTTCGCCGCCAGCTTCCATCCCGGTCGGCCGCCGAAAGAAGCTATGACCCCAGAAATGAAACGGACGTTCGGGCGTCGCCTGGGCCAAGCCATGGGCGCGGCGACTGTCGCCGGATTCGCACTCACGCTCTCGCTCCCGGCTGAAGCACAACGTGGAGGCGGCGGCGAACCCGCCCCCTTGCCACGCGAGTTCTTCGAGGATCGCCTCGACCGACAGGGCGACACGATGGTCTTCTGCGTGAACGAGGATTCCATGATGGCCGACTTCGAGCGCGACCTCGCGCAGGAGATCGGCAACGCACTTCTCCTCAATGTCGAGATCTTCGACGTCAATCCGCGGCGGCCTACGCCCCCGCTCGACTACCGACTGCCGCTCATTCCAGAGGAACTCTTTCTCGTCCTCGTAGACGACTGCAACGCCATGTTCGGCTTCGCTCTCTCTTCAGGCTACCGCGATTACATCATGTTCACGCGACCCTATATGGAGACGGAGTATTCGGTTGTCGTGACCTCAGAGCAGTACGACGCTCTCACCGACATCCCGCGGGACGAACGGATCGGCACGCGGACCATGAGCAATGGCGATACAGCGCTCAGGACCTATATGGCGACGCTGCCTGAGGACAGGCGGTGGCGGCGAAGCGTCTACTTCGACAACGAAATTCTGCTTGAGCGGGTCTCCGACGGAACGATCCCCGCGGCGATCGTATGGGACCCCGCGATCTACTACGCGACCGACGGCGATCCGGAGGGGGCCGGCTTCCGGCTACTGCCGCTTCCGATCGACCAGTCGCCGACGAATATCGGGCTGACCATGCTGGCCGGGGACAATTTCGTGAGAACGACGATCGACGACGCGATTGAACTTCTGACCGCGGACGGTACGGTCCACGACCTCATGGTGAGACACAACCTCGCTCCGGCCGAATAACATGATCAACACCACGCCTTTCCAGACGATCGCAAGATGACGACAACCACAGTCGACACGGCTGCCAGCCCCGGGCTTGCCGGGCTCTCCGAGCAGCTCAACCGAGCGCTGACCCGCGCGCTATGGAATCGCGTCCTCCTCACCGCCGCGATCGCGCTTGCTGCGGCGCTTGTCGCCTATGGCACCCTACGAGCCGCCGACACGCTCCTGGAGCTCGATCTGTCGGGGGGCAGCATCCTGCTTCTCGCCGCCGCGGCCGGGCTTGTCGGCGCCGGGATCGCGGCCGCCGCGCTGCTCGCGCGCCGGCCGACCCTGGCCGAGATCGCGCGGCGCGCCGACAGCCGGTTTGCACTGAACGAGCGCGTCTCGACGGCCCTGCAACTGTCCACAAGTCGCCACGGCTTCGACGGTGCCGTCGGTCGGGCCCTCCTCCAGGATGCGGAGCGGCGGTCGGATGCGGTGGATCCGAGCGCGCTGGTGCGCGTCCAGTTCGGCCGGATTGCCATCGTCCTCCTCGCCGCGCTGGCCTTTGCGACCGTCGCCCTGGCGCTGCAGCCGGGTCTCAGCGAGGGCGAAGAAAGCGCTGCGGTCAATGCGCCGCCCGCCGAACTCACGGCCGCCGAACAGGCCGATACCGCGGAAGACCTCCGGCGGATCGGCGACGCGCTCGCGACGGATGCCGAAGCGCGCGACGACGCGTTTCTTGAAGCAATCGCCCGCGAGGTCCAGCAGTTGGGGGCCCAGCTTGAGGCCGGCGAGATTCCCGATCGCGAGATCCTGCTGGCTGAACTCGACCGTCTGACCGAGTTCGCTGCGGACGCGTATGAGCGCGCCGGCGATGCCGGGGCCCAGGATGACCTTTCGAGGCTTCTCGACGCAACGCGGCAGAACGTGGCCCGGCCGGAGCAGTTCATGCCGAATGTCGGTGAAGAGGCGCTCGCCGGACCCGACAACGCCGTCCCGGAGAATGCGGGGCCGGCGCCCGAGGCGGAGGGTGGCGCGCTGGATGACATGCTCGCCGACATCGAAGCCGATCAGGCCGCCGCCGCAGAGGCGAGGGAAATGACGCCGCAAGCCGGTCAGCCCGGCGAGGGCGTTGTCGGCGACTACTACGAACTCGCCAGAGCAGACGCCGCAGCACGCGCGGCGGCAGCGGAACGCCGCGCCGCCAACGAGCAGGAGCTTGCCGGCGCCCAGCTTGCCGGACCGGCACAGAACAGCAATCGCGGCGAAGGCCTGATGGCGGGACAGGGAGAGCAACCGCTCGAGGGCGACATCATCGAGGCCGATCCCTTCGAGATGGGCGGTGAGCTCCTTCTGGAGGACGAACTCGACGGCGAAGGCCGCAGGATCAAGGTCGACGTGCCGCCGGAAGCGGAGAGCATCCAGCTTGCCGCCGGCGACGTGGTGGCCGGAGACTGGCAACGCTTCCAGGAAACCGAAGTGGCGCGGTCGCTCTATCCGCTGTCGGATCGTGACGTCCTCGCGCGCTACTTCCGCGGTATCGCCGAGGCCCAGGAGTGACGTTTCTCGCGCCGGCTTGGCTGCTGCTGGCGGGCCTAGCGGGAGTCATCTTCTTCCTGCACGCCCGGCGCAGGCGCCGGGTCGACTTCTCCTCGGTCCATATCTGGCGGCTGATCGAGCAATCGACGACGCGCCGCCGCTCCCTTCAGCGACCGCCGGTCAGTCTGTTGCTGGTGCTGCAATTGCTGGCGCTCGCCCTTATTGCAATTGCTCTTGCCCAACCTCGTATCGGCGGCGCCGACGCCGAGGGCGAACACATCGCCTTTGTCATCGACGGCTCTGCTTCCATGCAGACCACCGACGAAGACCCGACCCGGTTCGACGCTGCCAAAGCCTATCTGACTGAGGCCATCACTGACCTCGGCGAGGGCTCGGGAGCCCGTTTCTCGGTCGTCGTCGCGGAGGCGCAGCCCTTTGTTGCGGTTGCGCGTCAGACCACCGCTGCCGGCGCCACGCCGATCGTGGAGGACCTTCGGGTAACCGACGGGCAAGCGGATTGGGTCGAGGCCGCTTCCGTTCTGGCAAACACAATGCGCGAGGGCGAGCCGATGCGGATCGTCCTCCTCAGCGACGAGACCGAGGCGGCGACTTCCGCTTTCGCGGAGGCCTTCCCCGACGCCGACGTGCAGTCGGTCGGCTATGGCGATGCGGACGCACAGAACGTCGAACTGGTCGCCACCGTGTCGCCGATGGACCTGGAAGACGGCGAGTGGCGCGCTACCGGCGAGGTCCGCTTCCACGGGATGGCCGCGACCGGTCTCGACATCGCTGTCCGTTTCAGCCCGCAAGGGGACGACCGCTTTCTCGACTTCGGGACGATCGAAATCGCCCCTCCGGAGTCGGAAGACGGGGAGCCCGTCGGTGATGCGGACGGTGATGCCGTCGAGGGCGAGGCCGCGAGCCCGGCGACCATCGCGTTCGACGTCGAACTGGAGTTTCCCGGCCCCGGCTCGCTGATCCTCGAATTGCCCGAAGACGCCGCCGCCTACGACAATGCGCGCTACTTCACTCTGGGCCTGGAGGAGCGTCGCCCTCAGGTTCTCGTCCTCGGCTCCGACAATGCCGACCTGCAGCGCGCGATCGCCGCGATCGACGGCGTCGACCTCTATCAGGGGACGACGCTGCCCGAGGGCGACACCGCCTTCGACCTTGTCGTGGTCGACGATATCTCCATCGCACGGCAGCCGCGCACCAATGTTCTGTGGCTCGAGCGCGGGCGCATCGCGGGAGAACAGGCACCGGAACCGATGCCCGATGCCTATGTGACGGGATGGAATGCCAACCACCCCTTGTCGGCGAACGTCGAATGGGGAGGCATAGCATCGCCGAGGGCCTATGCCGTTCCGCAGATGGACGGCGCCACGATTGTCGCCAGCGCCGCCGGGGGGCCTCTGGTTCAGGCGCGGACGACGCCGCAAGGGCGGGAGATCCGAGTCGCGCTTGCGGCAGCCGCATCGGAATGGGTGCTGGAGCCGAGCTTCCCGGTGTTCATCGCAAATGTCGTCGACTGGCTCGGGATCGGAATCGGCGAACTCCGGCCGGGGCCCTGCACGGTCGGACAGATCTGCCAGCTGGAGGCGCGTTTCGCCGCAGCGGAGATCTCGACCTCGGACGGCGATGTCGTCGTTCCGGGCGCGTCAGACGCGCCCTGGCTGATCCCCGGTGCCGACGAGCGCTTCGTTCCGGAGCGCGCAGGATTCTATCGCGTCGAAGGCTCGGCCGGCGCGTTCACGATCGCTGTCAATCAGGCGGGCGGCGAGAGCGATGTCTCGGTCGGCGATGTGGCGTTGTCCGGGCCCAACCTGCCCAGTGCGCCAACGGAACTCTGGCGCATCCTGCTGTTGGCCGCACTCATCGTCCTGATCGCCGAGGCGTGGATTGCCGGGCGCGGCAGCGAACGTTTCCTGCGGCCGCGCGCCTTGGCGCGTGGAGCACCGCTTGCGACACAGCGGCGCTGGCACCTCGGTCTGCGCATCGTCGCGTGCGTCCTCATCGCCCTGGGCGTGGTCTCCTTGCCCTTGCCCACCCAGACGCCGGCGGAGAGCGTCGTCGTGGTGGCGGCGACCGACGTCACGTTCAGCGGCGACACGGCACGTCAGGGCGTTCTTGATCGGGTGGCCGCCGAGAGCGACGAAGACAGCGCGGCGGGACGCATCGGTCTCGTTACCCTCGGCAACCAGACCCAGATCGGCGTCGACTTCGCCGGGGAGACCGATGCCGATGTCCTGGCGGCCGACTCGCCGGGACCGGGCGCCAACCTCGAACAGGCGGTCAGGCTCGCCGCAGCGATGCTGCCGGCCGACAGGCCGGGCCGCGTCGTCGTCGCCGGAGACGGCAACGAGACGGCAGGCAACGTCGCCCTCGCCGTCGCGCCGCTTGCCGACCGCGGGATTCCGGTCGACGTCCGGCCGACGGCCGACATCCCGGCCGGGGAGGTTCTTGTCGAGCGGGTGACCGTCCCGGCGCAGATCTATGCCGGCGATTCCTTCACGCTCAACGCGATCCTCTATGCCGAGACGAGCACCGATGCCCTCGTCACCCTGCTCCGAAACGGGGAGACGGCGTCGGAGAACTCCGTCGTCCTCAGCCCTGGCCGCAACCGTGTCGAGGCCGTCTTCAACACCACCGACCCCGGCGATGACCTCTTCGAGGTGGTCATCGAGGCGCCCGGCGACATCTTCACCGCAAACAATCGCGACGGCGTCATTGCCTCCATCGAGCCGACGCCGAGCGTTCTCATCGTTTCGCCCGACGAGGATTGGGGAATTTTCTTCGCCGACGCTCTTGCCGTTCAGGGGCTGCAGGGCGAGGTCGTCCTACCCGATCGAGCGCCCTTTTTCATTGACGGTTGGCTCGAGCACGACCTCGTCGTTCTGATGAACGTGCCGGCGCTTGATCTGACGGTCGGCCAGCAGGAGCTTCTCGCCGAGTATGTCGAGACGCATGGGCGCGGCCTCCTGATCCTCGGAGGCGAGAACGCCTTCGGGCCGGGCGGTTACTATCAGACCGCGCTGGAACGGATCTCGCCGCTGTCGGCCCGCGTCCCGCAGGACGCGCCCGGCACGGCGCTGATGTTCGTGCTGGACCGTTCGGGCAGCATGCAGGCGCGCGTCGAGGACGTGAACCGGCTGGTGATCGCGAAGGAAGCGACCTTCAGCGCCGTGGAGCTCCTCCATGAGGAGAGCCAGGTCGGTGTGACGGTGTTCGATTCCGAAGCACACGTCATCGTCCCGATGCAGGAGCAGAAGGACGAGGCAGCGATCCGCGCCGCCCTCGAGCCGATCGAGCCCGGCGGCGGCACCGCCCTCTACCCCGCGCTCGAAGCGGCGATCAACGAGCTGAGGGCGATCGATTCCGAAGCCAAGCACATGATTCTCATGACCGACGGCCTGATCGAGCCGGCGGACTTCCCTTCGCTGCTCGAGATCGCCCAGGAGGCCGGGATAACGGTCAGCACGGTTGCCATCGGGTCGGGTGCCGACGTCACGCGGTCCGAGGCGATCGCGCGCCTAGGCGGCGGCGCATTCCATGCGACCCAGGACTTCAGAGCTCTTCCCAGCATTCTGTCGCAGGAGGCGATGATGCTGTCAGGGACGCCGGTCAAGGTCGGCACGACGCCGGTGTTCTGGGTCGATCGCGATGCCCCCTTCCTCGAGGGTCTGCCAGCCAACCTCCCCGACCTTCAGAACTACGTCGCCACAACTGCCCGGCCAACGGCCAGCCTCCACCTCGCCACGATCGACGAGGAGGGCGAGCAGATGCCGATCATGGCGAGCTGGCGCTATGGCAATGGGCGCGTGCTGGCGCTGGCGACGCATGGTGCCGGCTCGGGGACGCAGAACTGGCTCGAACTGCAGCAGTACCCCCTCTTCTGGGGGCAGATCGTCCGTCACTTCCTGCCTTCCACCCAGGGGCCGGGCCTGCACGCGGTCGCAAGCCGGTCCGGCGATCTGATCGAGGTCACGGCTGAAGTCGTCGATGCCGACGGCGCGGCGGTGACGGATGCGACGGTGATCATGAGCCGACCGGATTCCGACGGCGAAGTCGCGATGGAACACATCGGCGCCGGCACCTATCAGGCGACCGTTGCCGACGCGGCTGTGGGGACCCAAAGCTTCGTGGTCACCTACGGCGACGTCACCACGGAAGTCAGCTCCTATGTCGGATACCCGGCGCGCCTCAATTTCGCCCGCGCGGAGCCGGCGGTGCTCGCGGCGCTCGCCGCGGAGACGGGCGGCCAGGTGTTCTCGGGAGACCCACTTGCCGGCGCGACGGATACCGTCTGGGAGTTCGCGCCGTCGTGGCGGCCCTGGGCGCTTGCCGGGCTGATCATCTTCCTGCTCGACCTCGTCGTCCGGTATGCGCCGGGGCTGCTCGCTCCCTGGCGTGGCCGGGCTTCCGTCGGCCGGCCGGCCGGTCTTGCCGCTCCCGCCTGACGCAGTTCCCTATCGCAGCAGGAAGTCGCGCACCTCGTTGACCGCGGGGTCGAAGACGTCGGCTGCCGCGCCGGCGAAGATGATCACCGCCAGCACGATCGTGACGACGAGCAGGCGCTCGATCATCAGTTTGTGGAGCTGAGGGGCAACCAGGGCCAGGATGAGCCCTCCCGTGAACGGCGGGAAGGGTATGAGGTTGATCACCGCAAACCAGACCGACAGCGTCGCCATCGTGTCGATCCAGAGGTTGATGGTCCGGACGAAACCGGTGTCGGGGAAGGTCGTGACGAGCGTTGGCCGAAGGAGCCACAAGATCTCGGCAAGGCCGATGGTGAGCGCGAGCGAGCCGAGGACGATCACAATCACGCCGACCACGCGGTAGCGGAGCTCCGAGAGGTCTACGGCGACCGGCTTGATCCAGCCGATCCTGAAGATGATCATCGTCAACGCGCCGACATACTCTATATGCTTGCCGGGGTTGAGGCTGAGGCGACCGTCGTAGCGCGGACCGCGATCACCCATCAAAATGGCCAGGCCAGCCACAAAAGCCCCGTGCGTGGCGACGATGACAAGCAGCGCGGCTATGCGCAGGAGAACCTGCTGTCCGGTCAAGTCAAACAAATGAACCCCCCAACGTCATGCAGACGACCGGGCTTCTTCGACCCATCCCGCCGCGCTTCCGTTCAGCCTTGTCTCGTTTGCCGTCGGCAAATGTCCAGCGCCGATTCCATGCGAAAATGGGCGGCAACCCTACGTGGATAGCCGCCCAGTTCGAGAACGCAAGACCCGTTCGGAGGAATCGAGTCGCGGGGACCCGGCAGACCCGTGCGTCCTTATGGACTGACCGACGAAAAAAGTCGAGTGTCATACTCATATTTTGTATCGAAACTACCAGCTCGGCTGGTTGGCCTCGCCGACGGCACGCGCCAGATCGGAGAAGGACTGTCCCTCGTCACCCGTCTTGTTGGCCATCCTCAGGAAGCGAATGGGGAAGCTGACTGCGTCGAGATTCGCGGCCGACAGGGACTGCGAAGGGCCGCGGCTGACCGCGTTGTCCGCCTCGGAAAGGGCGGCCTCCACCTCGGTGCTGTCGAGCAGGCCTTTGCGCACCAGCGCGCGGTTCATCGCCGCAAGTGCGAGCATCAGACCTTCCAGTTGCAGATTGGCAGTGTTCATGTGTCGTCTCCTTCGGGTTGGATCACTGCCGGGATGCGGTGTTCAGCCCGGTCCGGTGATCAAATGGACTTCCCGCGCGTTGACGGGCTGCGAGGTGGGGTTCACCGTGCTCGTCCGTCCGGCAGCGGCGCAAGAGGAAGACCGCCGACGGGTCGACGCTTCGTCGTGATCCTTTGCGCTGCCGCCGATCAGTCCGCGTGCCCGACGGCACCGCGAGACGATCCTGCAAGCCAAGGGGAGAGCGAGCGATGGCAATGCTCAAAGTGATCGAGGTTCTGGCAGAGTCCGACAAGTCCTGGGAAGACGCGGCCCACCAAGCGGTGGCCAACGCGTCGGAGACCGTCCGCCACATCCGGTCGATCAATATCGAGAACTTCAACGCGACGGTCGAAGACGGCAAGATCCGCTCGTACCGGATCAATGCCAAGATCTCGTTCGCGGTCGAAGGGCAGTAGCCGGCCAACGCGAGTTTCTCGTACGCCCTTGCTCATAGATGCAGCGCCGCTCCCCGCTCCCGCGGCTAGATGGTCGTGCGACCAAAACCGCCGATTGATGGGGAAACGCGCCAGCCGCGGGCAAGTTCCGGGTAGCCGGTGCTCAGCCTGCCGGCGGCCGCTCGCTTTGCGCAGACCCGATGCCCGAATGTGGACCGGTCGGTCTGCGACCGGCCGACGCTGAAGCCGCCTGCGGCGGGAGTGCCCGCTCGCGTCCGCTACCCCAATGGCGGGCGATCCAGCCTGTGAGCGGCCGGTCGATCCGATTGTGGACGAAGATGCCGACCGCCAGTGAGGCCGGCAGGACAACCCCGACATACCAGACGGTCGCCTCGCCGGGGGTCAGCGCCGCGGCACGCTCCAAGAGGTGGGCCGTATAGGCCGTCGCTCCGATGACGAAGGGATGTGTGAGGTAGATCGCGTAGGAAGCATCGCCGATCTCGGCGAGCCGTCGCGGCGCGCCGGCCGTGTCGATCCCCCGTGAGAGCGTCGCGGCGGCGACGATGAAGAAAGCCGGTATGCCGGAATGGAAGAGCCGGGCATCGTCGGAGAACGGGGACAGGATGAAATAGAGGGCGGCAGCGATTGCCGCCAGAATACCGAGTCCGATCCCAAGCCGCAGCGGAATCCGGAAGCCGCGGACATAGAGCCAGCCCAGCCCGACGCCCATCGCGAATTCAAGCACCACCGGATC
>CAZSXA010000088.1:6641-9332 GCA_964611195.1 uncultured Bauldia sp. | reverse complement strand
CACAGCGCTCGACCTCGAAGGCCGGCTTGCGATCGTTGCGATCTGGCAGTGTCCGGGCGATGCCGATCTCGACATCGTTGAATGTCGGCTCGACCTCCTTCGGCCAGTGCGCGGTTGGCTTGGAAGCAGGCGGTTCGAGATTGGAGTCGTTGCGAATTCGCTCACGCGCCAATTCGCCGACCGCCGTTGCCGCTTCGCCGTCGACCAGCATGGCCGCGTCGTGCCATGGCCCGGTATCGCGTACCGCCGCCTTCCTGCGGCGGGCGTCGTCCTTCCGATGCTGTCGCGTGTCCCACCGCCCGGTCGTCAGGTCGATGCCGCCGACGAAAGCGAGACCGTCGTCGACGACAATGATCTTCTGATGATGCGCAGCCCCTGCCGGATGCGCCGCAGCCAGGCGAAGGTAGACGTTGTTGTGGGTGATCCAGTTCAGCACGAACAGGGGCGTCGTGATGCGCGGCAGAGCCTGCGCCGCGGCGAAGCGCCACCGCAGCAGATAGATTTGCAGCTCCGGCCGTCTGGCGGCGATCCAGTTGAGGAACTTTCCCACCTCGTTCGGCCCGGGCATTGTCGGCTCCCCCGGCTCGAACTTGACGCGCGGGTCGAAGTCCCAGCCGATCAGGAACACCGTCCGTTCGGCGAGCAGCAGCGCCGACTTCACGGCCCTGAAATAGTCCGCCCCGTCGACGATGACCGACGCCTTTTCGGCGTGGGCGATGCGCCAGCAGGAGTGATGCTCGCGAAGGATCGTCAAAAGGGAGGCTCCCTGGCGACCGGCCTTGTCGGCCGTCAGTGATCGAGCAGCTTGTCCTGGTCGAGATAGTCGCGCACGTAGAACTCCCGCACGAAAATGAAGCCTGCCACCGTCAGCGGCGCGCCGAGAACGATCCCCATCGGACCGAACAGAAGGCCGAAGCCCAGCAGCGCAAGAAGCAAGAGGACCGGCGGGATCGACAGCATGTCGCGCTGCACGATCGGCGTCAGAATGTTGCCCTCGAGCTGCTGGATGCCGATGTAGAGGATCACGGTCCACAACACCATCGTCCAGCCCTCGCTGAAGGCGACGACCACCGCCGGCACCGCGGCAATGAACGGGCCGACGAGAGGGATGAACTCGCCGACGCCGGCAAAGACCCCGAGCGCGATCGGCGACGGGAGACCGATCGCCCACGCGCCCAGCCCGGTCACGACGCCGACCGTGATCATGATGATGCCCTGCGCGCGCAGCCACTGGAAGAGGTGCCCGCCCACCTTGCGGACGGCGCGGCGAACTTGGCCGTGCATCCTGATCGGAAAGAGCAGGATCAGTCCGTTGCGATAGACGTGAGGCTCGGCCGCCAGGAATATCCCGACGAAGATGACCAGCACGATGCCGGACACGACCGAGATGACGAGACCGAGTGCCGACATGACGCTCGAGACGATCTGACCGCTCGAGCTTCCAAGCGTCTCGGTCAGGTCCGAGACCGAACTCGGAAGGTCGATGCCGAGGCTGTCTTCAAGCTCGGTGATCGCTTCATCGAGTCGGTCGACGAGGTTCGGCAGCTGCTCGGCAAAAATCGGCCAAACCAGCCATACCGTCCCGACCAGGAGCGCAAGGACAAGTAGGCCGCCGATAACGAGCGAGGTCTTCTCGCCGAGTTTGGTGACGCGCTCGACCAACATGCCCGCAGCGCGCAGGACCATGGCGATCAGGAGGCCGGCGAAGGCAAGCAGGATGATGTCGCGAAGGAGAAAGGCAACCCATAGGCCGATGCCCAGCCCCACGACAAATAGGACCCGACGGTAGAACTCGCCGTTGGCCGAGTGGTTCTCATCGCCCGGCCCTTTTTCGGTGCCGGACTCGTCTGCCGATTCCATCTTGTTCCCTCACGACGAGCCGCTCTGAAGCACCAACAACACGCCAGAGCGCTAAAGTGTTCCCTTCCAGACAGTCGTCCGGTTTTTTCGGCCCGAGTCGGAACCAATCGACAGCGGGCCGTGTTGGGGGTGCTCAAGCTCCAAGAAGACAACCCCCTGGAGGTTTACAGTGAGGCATCTATTGATAACAACCGCTGCACTCGCGCTCGCCGCGGGTTCAGCGTCCGCACAGAACGCGGCCCCGATCGTCGTTGCGCAGGACGCTCCTGCCGCCGGCGAGAACATGCAGCAGGTCGACGCGGCCGGTTTCGTCGCCGGTGCGGCAACGGGCCATGTCTGGGTTCGTGAGGCTGCCGCGCTCGCGCAGGATCGTTCGGACAATGATGAGATCGTTTCGTTCGCCGAGACGTTGCAGTCCGATCATTCGGCCGCGATCGAGGATCTCTTGAACGCGGTCGAGGCTGCCGGTCTCGCCGCCGCCATCCCGGAGACCACGACCGAGGCGCAGGAAGGCGATTACCGTCGGCTCAACGAGGCGACCGACGAGGATTTCGACGGGGCCTTCCTCACCAGGCAGATCGCGAATCTGAGCGACCTCGTCACGCTCTTCCGCGGCTTCGCCGAGAACGGCGAGGACTCCGAGGTCCGTCAGTACGCCGAAGATACCCTGCCGCTGCTCGAGGATCATCTGAGCCGCGCGGAGGATCTCGCCACCGAAATGGGTGTCGAGAACGAGGAAGCCGACGCGATGCCCGCCGATGATGCGGCGGCCGACGACGGCATGGCCGATGAGGACATGGCGGCTGATGACATGGCGGCCGATGACATGGC
>CAZSXA010000088.1:0-6541 GCA_964611195.1 uncultured Bauldia sp. | reverse complement strand
ACGGCATGGCCGATGAGGACATGGCGGCTGATGACATGGCGGCCGATGACATGGCAGCGGACGACGAGGCCGACGCCGAAGGCGACGAGATCGCCGACAACGCCGACGCTCGCATCATCGTCGAGCAGCCGGCCCCGATGGTCAGGCTGGAACAGGGCGAAACGCGCGTGTTTGTCGAGCAGCCGGCCCCCGAGGTGACCGTGCAGCAGAATCCGCCGGAGATCGTCGTGCGTCAGCCGGCGCCGATCGTTCGGATCGAGATTCCGGAGCCGCGCGTGCAGATCGACATGCCGGAGCCCGAGATCACGGTCCGCGTGCCGGATCCGGATGTGGCGCTCGAGATGCAGGACCCGCAGATTCGTGTCGAGCAGGAGCCGCCGCGGGTTGAACTGGTCCAGGCCGAGCCGAACGTCGAAGTCGACGTTGACGAGGCCGAGCAGGCCGAGCCGAATGTCGAAGCCGCCGAGGTCGCCCCGATCATCGAGATGGGTGAGCGGGCCGAACCGGTGGTGAACATCCAGCGCGCAAACCCGAACGTCCAGTTCGACGCCGAGGATCCGCAGATCGAGTTCCAGCAGGCTGCAGAGCCTCAGGTCCAGATCAACCGCATCGGCGAGCAGAACGTCAACGTAGAGCGTCCCGAGGACGGCGAGGACGATGCTGCGCCGGCCGAGGGCGAGATGGACGAAGGCGCTCAGCTCGATGACCCCGAGGGCCGCTGGGTGATCGGCGCGATGCTCACGGTCGAAGATGCGGACGTCGGTGAGTTCACCACCGAGGAGATCGAAGCCGCGACGCTCGTCAATGAGAATGGCGACGTGCTCGGCGATGTCGAGGAGGTCGTTGAACTGAACGGCCGCCAGTACATCATCATCGGCCATGGCGGTTTCCTCGGTCTTGGCGAGCACGAGGTCGCCATTCCGCTGGACGCCATTCACTATGACGGCGAACAGCTGGTCCTGCCGGACGTCACGGAGCAGGACATCGAGGACCGGACCGACGTCGATCCGAGCGAGTTCGGTGAACTCGACGACGACGCCACGGTCAACGTCAACATTCAGTAGCCGCCACATCGGCGAAGCATTGCGGCGGGCGGACTTCGGTCCGCCCGCCGTTTGTTGTTCAGGACAGGGACAGGCGACTGGCATGAAGGCGCTCTTCGACCGCTCTCTCAATCGAATTCGCAACCTGCCCGATTCGGCGCGCGTGACCGTCCAGTCGACGGCCGGCGCTGTTGCAACGTTCGTCATCACGACCATTGCTGGGGTAGACGCCACCGGGTGGGCGGTGATGACGACACTGTTCGTTGTGCAGGGCACGATGGACAGCACGTTCAGCACGGCGTTGTGGCGCGTGGTCGGCGCCGTGATCGGTTCGGCCATCGGCCTTGCCTGTGTTCTCGGCATCGGCACTGGAGGCCTGCTCACCGCGGCCTCGCTCGCGGCAGGCGTACTTGCGATGAGCCTGGTCATGCTGTGGCTGCCGAGCACCAGCTTCGGACTGGTCACCGTAGTGGTGCTGGTGGTATCTCCCGGTTTCGAGGTCGTCGACAACGCGATCGAGAAGACCATTGCAATCGGCGTCGGCGCCGGCGTCGGCATCCTGATCGCGGGGCTCCTGTTCAGGAAAAGCTCTGCCAATGCCGCGATCGCCAACGTGAAGTCGGCGCTGCGGCGCTCGGCAGAACTCACGCGCGAGGCGCCGGAGGCGCTGCTCGATGGCGAACGCCCGGGCCTTCGCGAACAGCACGACGCGATCGCACAGGAGATCGCCGACACGCGGGCCAAGCTCAGCGAAACACGCTACGATTTCATCCGGCGCGGCTCGCGCCTCATCGGGCTGCGGCGCGGCCAGCGCACCATCGGTGAAAACGCGATCGCGTCGGTGGATGCGGTCTGGCGGTCACTGTCGGTGCTAAGGACGACCGCGGAGACACTCCCCTCGGTGGCGGCCGAGAGGCTTGGTGACCCGGTTCGGCAGGTGAGCGATGCCATCGCCGGACGGCTCGAGCAGCTCGCCGACGTATTCGCCGCCGGCGAGGCGCCGACCGAGAGCCGCGGGCTTCATGATGCCCTGTCGGCTCTCCGCGACCAGGCGGACGCGTTCCGGAGTGCCGATCTAGCGCGCCTCTCAGTCGAGGAGACCGCGCAGACGTTTGCCGCCCTTCACGCGTTCATCGACCTCGGCAACCAGACCGAACTGCTTGCGCGCGACCTGGGGGCTCCGACCGCCCGCCCCTCCGACGCGACGCGGCATACGAGCATCAACGCCCCCGCCGAGGCCGGGGCCTGAGGAGCCCCTCAGAAATCGTTCTCGTAGACCTTGAGGATCAGGTTTCCGACTGCGCCGATCAGCATGAAGCCGGAGCCGAGGATGAAGAGCCACACGCCGGTGACCAGGTATTCCTCGAACCTCGGCAGAAACAGAACGCTGCCTACGAAGAAGGCGATGTTGCCGAACACACCGAGGCTGGTGTGTATCCATCCGTAGTCCTTGACGACGACCTTCAGCAAGTTGCGCATCCGGAAACCCTCCAGCGCGTGGAATCGTGGCGCGCGGACTCGATGACAAGCGGCTTCGACCGTCAAGCCGTTGCTAGTCGTGGATGATCGGAACCGTCAGCTGCCACGTCAGACCATTGCGCGCGAAATCGAAACGGCTCTCCCCCGAATGCCGCTGAGCGAGTTGGTCGATCATCCGGGTTCCGAACCCGGATCGGGTTTCGGTCTCGATCGGTGATCCGCCCGTCTCTTTCCACACAATGCAAATGTCGTTGCCGCTTCGCGCCCACGCCACGGTGACGACGCCGTCGCGCGTCGTCAGAGCCCCGTATTTGGCAGCATTGGTCGCCAGTTCATGAATGATGATGGCGAGGTCGAAGGCGAGCTGCCGCCCGACCTCGACGTCCTCCCCGTCGAGAACGAGCTAGCTTGTCGACACGCAGTGCGCTTCGACCTGTGGTGCGACGATCGACCGGATGGAGGCACCTTCCGCCTCGAGATCCGTTAGCCGTTCGTTGGCATCGGCAAGCGCGCCCAGCCGGGCGGCCATCGCGTCGGCGTACTCCGCTACATCGTCGTATTGCTCGGCCGAAAGGCGCACCATCGCGCGCGCGATCGACAATGTGTTGGACGTGCGGTGCTTCAGCTCGGACAGGAGCAGCGCGTTGCGATTCCTCGCCTCCTCCAGTTCGATCAGCAGCTGTCTGGTCTGAAGCTGGCGGCGGCGCAGTCGAACCTGGTTGTCGATCGCGGCAGAGAGGATGCGCGGCTTCACGGGGCGCGGCAGCATCACGATCGAGGCCGAGGGCGTGCGAGCGAGCAGCGAACGGCCGTGTGCCGGCGGCCGGTCGGGATCGCGGACGATGAAGACGAACGGCATCGTCGACCATGGCGGCTCCTCATCGAGCACCGTGCCGAGCTGCTCGACTACCGACGCTGTGATCGCCTCCTCCGTCACGAGGACACAAAGGGGCGTCCTTGCCAAAGCCGTGCTGAAGTCGTCGGGCGAGGTGCAGACGACCGGCTCGAGACTGCGCTCGGTGACGACACCGGCCAGCGTTGCGGCGTCCGCGGCAAGCGGTGCGAAGATGACGACGGGAGAGTCCGTGACCGGGGGCCCCGACCCGGTGTCCACGTCAGTTGGCTCCAATGCTGTCAAGCCCTTCCGGCGATAGCGGCTCGACGGCCACCTGCCCCGGGGCGATGACGAAGCTGTTGATGCTGCGCGCGTGATTGGTGTGTCGCTTCTTCATGACGGCAATCGACCGCCTGATCTCGCTGCGGCTCGGCGCATGCCGCAACAGAATGACGGAATCCGCCAAGTAGCTGACGTCGAGATCGCTGCGCGGCTCCTCGCCGAGCAGCCCGTGCTGCGAAGAGACGAGAATGACCACCAGCCCGCTGCGCGACAGGAATTGCAGGAGTGCCTGGATCTGGCCAACGACATCGATCGCATCGGGAAGCGAGCTGACATAGCCGGTCAGACTGTCGATCACGACAAGTTCGAGATTGTCCTGCTCGACCCTGCTGAGAACAGCATTGGAGAACTCGCCAGGTGTTATCTCGGGCGGATCGAAGTGATGAAGCCGCAAACGCCCTGCCCGCTCGAGTTCGCTCACGCCGAGGCCGACGCCGTCGCTCCTGTCGCGATAGACTTCCGGCCGCTCCTCGAAAAGGAACAGGCCGGCATTGTGGCCGTCTCGCGCCGCCGACGACGCAAACAGCGTGGCGAGCGTCGACTTGCCCGTGCCGGACTGCCCCGAGATCAGGGTCGTTGCACCTGCGTCCAACCCGCCGCCGAGCATTCGGTCGAGTTCGACGATGTCGGTGGCCTGCGTCGGTCCGATCTGCATCGGCGGAAGCTCGCGCGGGATGACGCGCGGATAGACTTCGAGGCCGCCGGAGAGGATCTTGTAGTCGTGATAGCCGTCGACAAAGGAATGCGCCCGGAACTTCTTGACGCGCAGCCGACGATGCGACGTGCCCATTTGCGGCGTCTTGATCTCGAGCCCGATGACGCCGTGGACGAGGCCTTCGACCTGCCGGTCGATGAGATCGGACGGCATGTGATCGATAATGTAGGCCGTGATCTCGCGCTGGGTGAGGCTGAGCTTCAGATTGAGTATCGTCCGCCGGTAGACGATCTCATCGGGAGCGAGCAGCCGCAGCTCGAGCAGCGAATCGAACACCAACCGGTCGGGCTTGATCTCATCGACTGCCGCAAGAGTCTGCTCGATCAGACCGTCGAGCTGAGCCTCGTTGGTGTTGACCGAATACTGGTCGCTGCCTTCGGCAAGATCGAGATGCCGTAATGCGACGCCGTCAAGGCTGAGGTCATGGCTTTGCGCGAGCGTTTCGATCTCATGAGGTGCCTGCGCCACGCTGAGCAGAAGGCATTTCTCTGCCGCGGCGGCACCCGCCAGGAGAAACTGCAGCGCCGCGGTCGTCTTGCCGGCGCCGGAGGCGCCCTGAACCAGAACGATCGTACGCCTCGGCAGGCCGCCGCCGAGTATATGATCAAGCCCGCCGATGCCTGTCGAAAGCAGGTCCTGCTCGACGTCGGTGCTGACCATTCGTAGCGTTCCCGGAAGCTAGAGGCGCATCCGGTTAGCAACCGCCCGGCGTGTCGTCTGTACGCTTCCCGACAGAGCCTTTAGGAGACCGGCTCGGGGTCGTACAGTTCCGGCAGCAGGCGCCGATACTGGCCCTCGACAATGGCGTGGCATCGGCAGGAGACGCGCTCCAGCCCGACCCGATCGAGGACGCGCACCCGGCCCCGGACGTAATCGATGAGACCCTCGTCGCGGAAGTCGGTCGCCAGCTGGTTCACAGACGGGCGCCGCACGCCGAGCATCTCGGCGAGATATTCCTGGGTCAGCGCCAGTTCGTTGCCGTCGGTGCGGTCCTGAACGAGTAGCAGCCAGCGCGCCATCCGTTGGCGGACCGAATGAACCGAATTGCACGCAACCGATTGCGAGAGATGGGCGATGAAGGCCTGCGTGTAGCGACGCATGAGTCCACCGAAGCCGGGCAATTCAGCCGCCAGCCGGCGGGCGGTCTCAGCGCCCATGATGCGGGCACGCCCCGGAATCTGCATGACATACCGTGCAATCGCGAGATCGTCGTCGAGGAGACTCCCCACATTGACGAAGCCCTCGCGCCCGACGGCCGTGACCTCGGCCGTCTTGCCGTCCTCAAACACGGCGACGACCGAGACGATGCCGGCATCGACGAAGTAAAGCCGGTCGATCATTGTGCCGACGTCGAAGAGGATTGCATGCGCGTCGAGTTCGACCGGCTGCAATGCCGGCTCGATCCGCGCCCGCTCCTCGCGCGGAAGTGCATCAAGCAACTTGTTCAAATGACTCCGTCCAGGTTCCCCATAGCCCCCGCTTCACCCCGCAGGCTCGCCTCTCGGGCATCGCGCGACGGAGCATCGATCCGATGTAAACGGCGCTCTGCGCGTTCGGTTCCATCTCATTCAAATTGCGGGTTTCGCCGGCCGAACTGCTGAGCGCGCCGTGGCCACGAAATATTGGAACCATCTCAGCGCGGTCGGTGTTGTCGCCGTGAGATTGCACGGTGGTCCGCCGATCCATGCGCCTCGTTGGGGGCGGCGGCACGCATAGGTTCAGAACCGACGGCCTGCGATCTCAGACAGTTCGCGCTGGCCGAAACGGCGGCGCGAGGCAACCAACGAGGAGACCATTATGAGAAACGCTATGCTTGCCGCCACGATGCTTACTTCGGTGGCGCTTCTCGCCGGCCCCAGCTACGCCCAGATCGGCGGAGAGGGCGGTGCCGACATCGATATCAGCGATGATGGCGTCGATGTCGATGCCGATGTCGGAGGCGATGCGGACGTCGACGTCGATGCAGACGTCGACGAAGAAGGCAATGTCGATGTCGATGCTGACGGCGATGCCGATGGTGACGTCGACGCAGATGCTGACGTCGATGCCGACGCCGATGCGGACGGTGAAGGCGATGCCGATGCAGACATGGATGGCGAAGCCGACGCGGACGCGGACGCCGACGCG
>CAZSXA010000087.1:0-9404 GCA_964611195.1 uncultured Bauldia sp. | reverse complement strand
CCGCGGATGCGCTCGTAGGCGTTCTTCAGGTGCGCAATGGCCTC
The DNA here is from genome assembly GCA_964611195.1 of uncultured Bauldia sp. GTDB lineage: Bacteria > Pseudomonadota > Alphaproteobacteria > Rhizobiales > Kaistiaceae > JADLGL01. The sequence goes on along the minus strand of CAZSXA010000087.1, from coordinate 9,360 downwards.
GAGATCGTCGCTGGTCGCGATCACCTTCGGCGCCACACCGTGCTCCTCGGCGGTCATCTTCAGGAGGACCTTGAGGAGGTCGACAGCGGCACTATTGCCGTCATTGCGCCGGGGCTGACGGGGAAGCGCGGGCAGTTTCTCCTTGGGAAGCGCTGCCACCTCCTGCACGAGGCCGACGATCTCCTGACCGGTCTTCGATCGCTCGAAGCCGCGGCCGATCGTGCGGAGCGCGCCGAGCGCCTCGACGCTGGTCGGCACCTGGCTGGCGATCTCCTGCAGGGCATCGTCCTTCAGCACGCGGCCGCGCGGCACGTCGCGCGCCTGCGCCTCGCGCTCGCGCCACGCCGCCAGTGCCTTGAGCGCGGCGAGTTCGACCGGCCGTCTTGCCCTCATCTTCAGCCGCCGCCAGGCGTCTTCCGGCTCGACGCGATAAGTCGCCGGCGAAGTCAGGACGTCCATCTCCGTCTCGACCCAGTCGGCGCGCTTCTGCTCCTGGAGTTGCTTTGCAAGCGCAGCATAAACATCGCGGAGATGGGTGACGTCGGCCGCGGCATAGTCGAGCTGCCGATCGGTCAGCGGCCGCCGCGCCCAATCGGTGAACCGCGAGGACTTGTCGATCCGGCCGCCGGTGGTGCGCAGAACCAGCTGCTCGTAGCTGACCGAATCGCCGAAGCCGCACACCATTGCGGCGATCTGCGTGTCGAAGATCGGATGCGGAATGAGATCGCCCATATGGAAGACGATCTCGATGTCCTGACGGCCGGCATGGAACACCTTGAGGACGCTCTCGTCGCCCATCAGGCGGAAGAACGGGCCGAGGTCGATATCGGGAGCGAGCGCGTCGATGAGGACGACATCCTCCGGGCCGGCGATCTGCACAAGGCAGAGCTTCGGCCAGTAGGTCGTCTCCCGCATGAACTCCGTGTCGACGGCCACGAATTCGGCCTTGGCGAGCCGTTGGCAGGCAGCCTGGACGTCCTGGGTACGCGTAATCAGCTCCATTGTCCGCTCACTATAAGGGCTGGATTCGGCCCTGTCGCGGGTCAGTCCCGGCGTTTGCGCTGCAACCGCGCTCGCTTGACAAAGGCATGGCTGCATGTGCTTTTTCCGGCCGCCGCCACGGCCGAACCTAGCCATTTCTTCCGGGAAGCCCGACGATGCACGCCTATCGCAGCCACACCTGCGGCGACCTCAGATCGTCCGACGTCGGCACCGACGTCCGCCTCTCCGGATGGGTTCATCGCGTGCGCGATCATGGCGGGCTGCTGTTCATCGACCTTCGCGACCATTATGGGCTGACGCAGATCGTCGCCGATCCCGACTCGCCGGCGTTTGCCGTAGCCGAGACGCTGCGCTCGGAGTGGGTGATCCGCGTCGATGGCGCGGTCAAGGCACGCTCGGACGAGACGGTCAACCCGAACCTGCCGACCGGCGAGGTCGAGGTTTTTGCCAATGAGATCGAGGTTCTCTCGAAGTCGGCGGAGCTGCCGCTCCCCGTCTTCGGCGAGCAGGAGTATCCCGAGGAAACCCGCCTTCGCTACCGCTTCCTCGACCTTCGCCGCGAGCGCATCCACCGCAACATCATCAAGCGCGCCGCGATCATCTCCTCGGTCCGCCGCCGCATGGTCGAGGCTGGCTTCTTCGAGTTCCAGACGCCGATTCTGACGGCCTCCTCGCCGGAGGGGGCGCGCGATTTCCTGGTGCCGTCCCGGCTGCACCCCGGCAAGTTCTACGCGCTGCCGCAGGCGCCCCAGCAGTTTAAGCAGCTGATCATGGTCGCCGGCTTCGACCGCTACTTCCAGATCGCCCCCTGCTTCCGCGACGAGGACGCTCGCGCCGACCGATCGCCCGGCGAATTCTATCAGCTCGATATCGAGATGAGCTTCGTCGAGCAGGAGGACGTCCTTGCCGCGGTCGAGCCGGTGCTGCGCGAATTGTTCGAGGAGTTCGCCGACGGCAAGCCGGTGACGCAGACGTTCCCGCGCATCCCCTATGCCGAGGCGATCCGCAAGTATGGCAGCGACAAGCCGGATCTTCGCAATCCGATCGAGATGATCGAGGTCACCGAGCAGTTCCGCGATTCAGGCTTCCGCGTCTTCGCCGGCCAGATCGCCGCCGATTCCAAGGTCGAGGTGTGGGCGATCCCGGCGCCAACCGGCGGCAACCGCGCCTTCTGCGATCGGATGAACGGTTGGGCGCAGCATGAGGGCCAGCCCGGCCTCGGCTACATCTTCTTCCGCGACGACGGCGACGGTGCTGGCCCGATCGCCAAGAATATCGGCCCGGAACGCACCCAGGCGATTCGTGATGCGCTGGGGCTCGGCGACGGCGATGCCGTCTTCTTCGTCTGCGGTGTCCCGAAGAAGATGGCGGCCTTCGCCGGCCTTGCCCGCGATCGCATCGGCGATGAACTCAACCTCACCGAAACCGACCGGTTTGAGTTCTGCTGGGTCGTCGACTTCCCGATGTATGAGTGGGACGAGGATGCCAAGAAGGTCGACTTCTCGCACAATCCGTTCTCGATGCCGCAGGGTGGGCTCGAGGCGCTCGAAGGGAAGGACCCGCTCGATATTCTCGCCTACCAGTACGACATCGTCTGTAACGGCGTTGAGTTGTCGTCGGGCGCGATCCGGAACCACAAGCCCGAGATCATGAAGAAGGCCTTCGCCATCGCCGGCTACGACGAAAGCGTGCTTGAGCGCGAGTTTGGCGGGATGATGCGGGCGCTGCAATATGGCGCGCCGCCCCATGGCGGCATCGCGCCGGGGCTCGACCGCATCGTCATGCTTCTCTGCGGCGAAGAGAATCTCCGCGAGGTAACGATGTTCCCGATGAATCAGCAGGCCGAAGACCTGATGATGGGCGCCCCGTCGGAGGTGTCGATGCAGCAGCTTCGCGAACTGCACATCCGCCTCAACCTTCGTGAAGGCTGAGGCGGAGCGGGATCGGCGCGGCTACTCGAGCGGCTCCACCGTCAGTTCGACGCCGAGCAGATCGATCAGTGCGAATGGCGAGCCGTCGACGATGAGCGCGACCGCGGCAAGGGGCAGGGGCTCATCGGGCGTCGCGTCGATGACCAGCGACGACGGCTGGCGCAGGAACTCCTGCAGCGACGGGCTGATCTGAAGCGCGATCTCGCGATCCATCGACAGCTGAAGCAGGAACGGCAGACCGCGGATGAACTCGTCGCGATACTGCTCGACCGGAACGTCGGTGTCGGCTGCGGTGAAGGCGAACAGCGCATCGGCGACGCCGCGGTCGACGACCGCCAGCCGTGCGCTGTTGAAGGTGAGGGCAGCCAGTTCCTCCTCGCTCATCGCTTCGGGGTCGGTCAGAAACTGTCGCGTCACGCCGCCGAGCTCGATCGACGCGCTGATCGACCCGGCACCCCGGATCGCCACGCCGACATCGTCAAGCAGAAGCGTCTCGTCGCTCTCGTCCCAGTACATCTCCATGCCGAGATCGATGATGAATTCGGTGAAGCCGAGCTGGTTGACGATTGTGCGGACCGAGCCCTCCATGATGGAAAGCGGCAGGCGCAGGCCCTGGACCTCGATTCGGTTGCCCGTGGGGATCATCCCGACATAGCCGTCGGCGCTGATCAGCGCCCGGTCGAGCGCGATCGGCAAGAGGTCCTCGACCGCGATCTCGATCCCGGCCGTCTCGATGAAGCCGATCGAGGGGATAAGATCCGTCAGCCCGGAGTCGTCACCGCCCTCAGCGATGAAGTCGAGGATCTGCTGGATCGTTTCCTCGTCGGCCAGTTCGACGCCGCCGAGGGCGAGGTGATCGAGCCGGAGGTCGATATCGCCGCCGGCAACGAGGTCGACATCGGAGAAACCGATCTCGCCGAGGCCGTCGAGCGACAGGTCGGACAGGTAGAATTCACCGATGTGAAAGCGGTCGACGTCGTCGGCATAGATGTCGAGCCCGCGAATGGACAACCCGCCGAACCGCCAGGGCGAGATGAGGTCGAGAAAGATGTCCTGCATCATCGCGTCGGCTTCGAGCGCCGGCAGGTCCGGATTTGTCATCAGCTGCTCGAGAACCGCCGTGAACGGCTCGCGTGCCTGCCGCATCTCGATGTCGTCGACTTCGATCGCGCGGATGCGCATCCGGATGTCGGGCGCTTCGAGGATGATGTTGTTGTATTCGGTGTGGCCGAGGAACGTCTGCCAATCGCGATCGCCATCGCCCTCATAGGCAGACGGGTCGAGCACGCGCATCAGCGCGTTGACGTCGAGGTTCTCGGAACTCAGCTCGTCGACGGTCATGACAATCAGTTCGTCGGGCGAGGGGGTCTGCAGAACGAGCGGGCCGGCCGTGCTCGATGCGATCCGCCCGTTCTCCCAATCGCTGATGATGTAGTCGTGATAGGAGACGACCGCGTTCAGCCCGCCCTGATACTGGCCGATGTCGATGCGGCCGATGGCGATCTCGTCGATTGCGATATCGTCGGCGTCGCCCCAGATCTCGAGGATCGAGGTGATCGGCTGGTCGTCGTCGAAGGTGAAGCCGGTTTCGGGAACCGAGATATCGGTCACGACGAAGTCGATGACGTTGACTTCGGTCGTGGGCGTTCGCGCCTGCACCTGCGAGACCTCGAAAGTGCCGAAGGCGAAGCCGTCCTCGCCGAGGCTGCGATAGCCGCTGACGCTGATAGGATCGAAGGCGATGATGAGTTCCGGTCCGACGATCGCAAGGCCGGACAGCGTTGCGGTCGCGCCGCGCCCGCTGATTTCCTGATACTCGATCTCGATTTCCGGCATCTCGTCGAGCGCGGCGATCCAGGCTTCGAGCGCTGCTTCGGCCGTGCGTGGCGTTTCCTGCGCCGCGGTCGGTGATGCCGCGAGGAGGGCAATAGCGGCCGGCACGAGGCTCAGCCGAAGGGCGTTGGTGATCATTGTCGAAGGTCCTGTGGTGGACAGAGGCATTCTGGAATCCACGTCACTCCGCACTGTTTGCGGTAACGACAAGGTCGAGCAGTCCGGGCAACGCCGTCGGCGCACTGAGGACAAGGCCGACGATCTCCATCAGCGGAACCGGCTCGGAAAGGTCCGACTGCAACGTGATCGTTTGCGGGTTGCGAAGGAAGGCGCCGACCGCGGCGCCGATCTGCCGCTCTAGTTCGGGGTTCTCAAGCGTCTGCAGATAGGCCTGGAAAGCGAACGCAAGTCCGACGGAAACGTCTTCCGGCGCAACGCCGCTGAGTTCGGCCTGGACGCGGAAGAAGGCATCCATCGCGCCGCCATTCTCGAAGTGCGCCTCGAGCGCCTCGACCTGCGCCGCCGCGAGCACTTCCTCGATGCCGCCGGGTTCCTGCAGCATGCCGAGCGCCAATCCGGAGAAGACACCGGTGATTTCGAGGTCGCCGAAGTCTCGGATGACGATGTCCGCCGAATCGGCAGAGAGCGTGTCGGTCTCGGCGTCGAACGTGCCGGCAATGTCGACATCCATGACGAGCGAGGCGAAGCCCATCTCCTGCAACGTTGCAAACGGCTCCGAACCGCCGGCGATGTCCATCGGAAGTTCAAGCTCGTCGATGTCGACGGTCACCGAATAGGGCACGCCTTCCTCGACCTCGCCGACCTCGAAAGTCAGCGCGCCGATGGAAACGCTTTCCGCATCGGCGGGGAGGAACTCGAGTCCCACGATCGTGGCGCCGGAAAGAGGCAGTTCCGGCCCAGCTTCGGCGGCGAGATCGGCTTCCGGCGGGATCACCATGTCGATCAGCGTGACGCTGTCCCACAGAAGCACGTTGGCCCCGTCGGTGATCGTTCCCTCGGTGAGGGTGACGTCGTCCGCAAAGAAGCCGCCTTCGTCGAGTGCAACCGGATTGACGACGACGATCTCGGAGACGCTGCCGGCCGTCCCGCCCGATGCGGCCTCGAGCGTCAGATCGGTAATCGTCACCGTGTCGCCGTCGACCGTCGCCTCGCTATAGGTGGCGGTCAACGCCATGGCCGCCAGCGCTTCGACGATTTCGTCCGCGATGGCGGCGGGATCGACATCCTGTGCGCCGGCCGCGACGGGCAAGACTCCGACCACGAGAAGCGCCGATGCGCCTCGTGCCCACTCTCTCATTCAGGAACCTCCCGGCGATGAATTCTGGCAGCGGTCGGGGGAACCGCTCAGCCGAAACGAAGCGCATCTTGGCCGCACATTGAGACAGAGGCAAGGCGGCCCGGACAAGCCGAGAATCCGCCAGGGCGCGGCGAGGCGCCACGGTTTTGCTGCAATTTGCGCCGGATGCGGCGGCCGTCAGGGGAGGCGGCGCACACGACGAAAAACCCGCTGAACGCTGTCAGCAGGCTTCTCGTCGCGACCAGGCCGGCGGTGTGCCGGCGGTGTCGTGTCGTTACTTCTTGGTCGTGCGCCGCGCGGTCGAAGCGCGGGTGGTGCGGGCCGTCGAACGGCGCGCGGTCGACCTCGGCTTGGCCGCGGTCGACTTCGTGGCGCTCTTGCCGGCCGTCGCGGTCTTCGCCGCAGTGCGGCTCGCCGGCTTCGCAGCCGTCGTCTTCCGGGCAGTCGTCTTGCGCGCCGCCGGCTTGGCCGCCGAAGTGGTCTTGCGTGCGGTTGCCGTCTTCGCTGCCGTCTTGCGAGCGGCCGGCTTCGCGGCGGTAGTCTTCCGTGCCGCCGGCTTCGCGGCGGTGGTCTTGCGCGCCGCCGGCTTTGCGGCGGTCGTCTTGCGCGCAGCCGTCGTCTTGCGAGCGCCGGTCGTCTTGCGTGCTGTCGACGTTGCCTTGGCGGCGGTCTTGCGCGCCGTGGTCTTCGCCGTGCCGGTCGCCGCCTTCGCGGTCCGCGTCGTCTTGCGCGCGGTCGACTTCGCAGCACCCGCCGTCTTCGCAGCGCCCGCCTTCACAGAGCGAGTTGCAGTGCGGGCAGCGCTTGCCGTCTTCTTCGCAGCGGGCTTGGCAGCCGTCGTTCTCGCCTTCGTGGTGCGAGCCTTGGTCGAGCGCGACGTCGTACCGCGACGGGTCGTAGTCGCTTTCTTCTCACCAGCCATTGGTCCTCTCCGCGTGGTGACAGTGACAGAGTCCGTGTCATGCGAATCGTGCACGATCTGCATATCCGCGCGTGACACACAACCGCCGTCTACACCAGCAGGAGTGACCGAAAGGTTAGTACCGCGTCAAGCTTATCCGCAGCAAAAGAATCGACTCCGTTTGCGAGTGTCCGAACGGAGTCGATGATCGTGCATCGTGCGTTTCGAGTCAGTCGCGCGTCATGCGCAACGTCGACACGCGATCAGCTGCAGCCCGTTGTGCCGCCGCACGTGTCGCACTTCAGGCACGTGCCGTTGCGCACGAGCGTGAAGTTCCCGCACTCCGGACACGCTTCGCCGACATAGCCTTTCATGCGCGCTTCGATGATGCGTGCATCGTCCTTCAGCGAGCGTGCGCGCTTGCCGTCCGACTTCGCTTGCGCAGCGTCCGATGTTTTTGCGGTCGGTTCCGTCAGCGTCTCGGTGACGAGTTCCTCGGTGATGACAAGCGTTTCGGTGTGCGTCTCGAACGAGGGCGAAGCCTCCGGCGTTTCAACGGGTTCCGCCTTCCGCAGCGCCGCCGCGCCGCCACCGAACGCGGTGACGTTCGAAGCGCGCGATGCCGTCGGGCCTTTGCCGACGCTGCTGCGCGAGCGGCTGTCGACGAGGCCGAGACGGGTGACGCGGCCGCGCGTCAGGCCGTGGCTGACGATCGCTTCGGGAGGCGCCTTCGGCTTGTTCTCGCCGCCGCCGATCGTCGTCGAGCCGATCTCCTCCGGATTCACATGCGCAAGGTCGTTGCGGCCGAGATAGGAGATCGCCAGTTCGCGGAACACATAGTCGAGGATCGACGTCGCGTTCTTGATGTGGTCGTTGCCCATCACCATTCCGGCGGGCTCGAACCGGGTGAAGGTGAACGCCTCAACATATTCCTCGAGCGGCACGCCATATTGCAGGCCGAGCGAGATCGCGATCGCGAAGTTGTTCATCATCGCACGGAAGGCGGCGCCCTCCTTGTGCATGTCGATGAAGATCTCGCCGATGCGGCCGTCGGCATATTCGCCGGTGTGGAGATACACCTTGTGTCCGCCGACGATCGCCTTCTGGGTGTAGCCGGTGCGGCGGTCGGGCATCTTCTCGCGCTTGCGCACTTCGACGACGCGCTCGACGTAGCGCTCCTTCTCTTCCTTGATCTTCTGCTCGACGATGCGCTCGGCGAGCTGTTCGGCCTTCGCCATCAGCGGCATCGACGCGATTTCAGCGGCAGCCTCATCGGCGTCTTCGTCGTCATCCTCGGCGATCAGCTGCGCGTTCAGCGGCTGCGACAGCTTCGAGCCGTCGCGGTAGAGCGCGTTGGCCTTGAGGCCGAGCCGCCAGGACAGCATGTAGGCGTTCTTGCAGTCCTCGACGGTCGCGGCATTCGCCATATTGATCGTCTTGGAGATCGCGCCGGAAACGAAAGGCTGCGACGCGGCCATCATGCGGATGTGGCTTTCGGTCGACAGCGCGCGCTTGCCGATACGCCCGCAAGGCGACGCGCAGTCGAACACGGCGAGGTGCTCGTCCTTGAGGCCCGGCGCGCCCTCCAGCGTCATCGCTCCGCAGCAATAGATGTTCGCCGCATCGATGTCGGCCTTCGAGAAGCCGAGCGCCTCGACCATGTTGAAGTTCGGATCGGAGAGCTGTTCCTCGTCGAAGCCGAGCGTTTCGGTGCAGAAGCCCTCGCCGAGCGTCCACTTGTTGAACGCGAACTTGATGTCGAAGGCCTGCTTGAGGCCGGCCTCGAGCGCCGAGATCTTCTCGGCGGTGAAGCCCTTCTCGGCGAGCGTCTCGTGGTTGACGCCGGGCGCGCCCTTCAGCGTGCCGTGGCCGACCGCATATTCCTCGATCGCCTTGATCGCGTCCTTGCCGTAGCCGAGAACGCGGAGCGCTTCCGGCACCGCGCGATTGATGATTTTGAAGTAGCCGCCGCCGGCGAGCTTCTTGAACTTAACCAGCGCGAAGTCGGGCTCGATGCCGGTGGTGTCGCAGTCCATGACGAGGCCGATCGTGCCGGTCGGTGCGATCACCGAAGCCTGCGCGTTGCGATAGCCGTGCTTCTCGCCGAGTTCGAGCGCGTTGTCCCACGCGCTGACCGCGGCATGGGTCAGCCGCCGGTCGGGGCAGGCGGCGTGGTCGAGCGGCACCGGATTGGTGGCAAGTGCCTCATAGCCCTCCGCCTCGCCGCGCGCGGCCCGGCGGTGGTTGCGCATCACGCGCAGCATGGCATCGCGGTTCGGCTTGAAGCCGGGGAAGGCGCCGAGCTCGCCGGCGATTTCCGCCGACGTCGCATAGGACGTGCCGGTCATCAGGGCAGTGATCGCGCCGCAGATCGC